>CALGIG010000081.1 GCA_937915865.1 uncultured Prolixibacteraceae bacterium
TTTCGTGGGCGGTGAGGGATTCGAACCCCCGACCCTCTGGGTGTAAACCAGATGCTCTGAACCAGCTGAGCTAACCGCCCTCTTTTTTGTTTTTGTGAACGTGCTTTATTTTTCAAAAGCGATGCAAAGATATATCCATTTTTTAAATCTGCAAGTGTTCAGGCGAAAAAATCTATAAAATTTCAGCCACGACAAAAGTACTTCCACCAACAAATACTAAATCGTCTTTCTCAGCATTGGCGAGGGCAGCATAAAGAGCCTGATGAACAGTTGGATAACAATTTCCAGTTAATCCATAAGATTTGGCCTTTGCTTTTAGCTCTTCAGGTCCAGTTGCCCTGGGGATCGATGCTTTTGTGAAATAATACTTCGCGTTGGCCGGTAATATTGACAAAACTTTAGCCTGGTCCTTATCGTTCACCATGCCGATAATAATATGCAAATTCTTCCATGCTGTTTGATTAATTTGCTCAACAACCAAACGAATTCCTGCCTCGTTGTGCCCTGTATCGCAAACTGTTAGTGGGTTATGGCCAATAATCTGCCAACGGCCAAGCAATCCGGTATTCTTTATCGTATTTATTAAACCCTTTCGAATGATTTCTTCAGTCAGATTCCATCCCTTCACGTTCAAGCCATCTATTGTCTTTAAAACAGTTGGTACATTGTAGCGCTGGTAAATCCCGAGCAAATCCAATTTCAAATTGGAATACAACAGCTTACCATTTTTTTGAATATTTAGACTTTGCTTGCCATCGATGGTTAACATCGAATAATCGGTGTAATATTCCTGGTCTGCAAACCAGATTTCTGATTGCCTGTTTTTAGCAAATTGTTTGAAAACCTCAGATGTTTCGACGTGAGTCTCGCCAATCACAACCGGAATGCCTTGCTTAATAATTCCGGCTTTTTCAGCTGCAATCTTTGGCAAAGTATCGCCCAACAGGTTAACATGATCGAAGCTGATATTGGTAATTACCGAAACTTCAGGGGTGATTATATTGGTCGAATCCAAACGTCCGCCAAGCCCAACCTCAACAACAGCTATATCAACTTCCATTTTTCGGAAATAATAGAAAGCCATTAAAACAGTCAATTCAAAAAAAGAAGGTTCCAGTTTTTCTGATACATTTTTTTCAAGATACAAATCAATAAACTGGACAACAGCTTCTTTAGTAATCATTTCTCCATTTACCCGTATTCTTTCCCGAAAATCTTTCAGGTGAGGCGAAGTATAAAGGCCAGTTTTATAACCGGCTTCCTGTAAAACCGACGCCAGCATGTGTGAAACAGAACCTTTCCCGTTAGTTCCTGCAACATGTATAGTTTTGAAGGTGTGATGAGGATGATCAAACATATCATCGAGCCGTAGTGTATTATCCAGATTATCTTTATACGCAGCAACCCCTGTTCGTTGAAACATTGGCAGTTGGCTATATAAAAAATCTAAAACTTCAGTATATGATCGCATAGAAAAAACTTATGAACATTGTTCCGTTTAAAAATAATGGCTGTAAAATTAGACGTTATCAGGCTTATTCCGTCCTTATTTTTCTAAATTTATGGAAACCTTAATGAAGTGAGTCAATGGCAAAGAAAAAGCAAACCAAAATATTTGTTCTCGACACTAATGTGATTTTGCACGATCATACCAGTATTTACCAATTTCAGGATAACGATATTGTGATTCCAATAACTGTTCTGGAAGAGCTCGATAAATTCAAGCGGGGCAATGACCCAATTAACTTTCAGGCACGTGAATTCGTGCGCGAACTCGATGAAATTGTTGGAGACAAACTTTTTAATGGTGGGATAAAACTTGGACCGGACAAAGGGAAACTAATTATTGAGCCAGGTAAACCAATTCCTGAAGAAATGCGACATTCGTTCAAAGAAGATATTCCTGATCATCGTATTCTGGCCATTGCCATGCACATAGGGCAGAAATACCCCGATCGTCCCACTATATTGGTTTCGAAAGATATTAACCTGAGAATGAAGGCCAAATCGCTTAGGATACAAGCTGAAGATTATTACAACGATAAAGTAAAAGATATTCAGCATATCAATAAAAGTGTGACCGAGCTCACGAACTTCGACGATGCGTTGATTGAAAAATTGTATAATGAAGGAACACTTCCCCTGGAAGTAATGAACCTGGAACAGTCACCTGAAATTAACGAATACTACATTATAAAATCACCCAAAGCAAGCGTTTTAGGCCGTTACGATGGCGGATTAAAAAAAATGGCGCGTGTTGAAAAGAAAACTGCTTACGGAATTAAACCCCGAAATGCTGAGCAAACATTTAGTCTTGATGCTTTGTTTAATCCTGATATTAAGCTTGTTGCATTAACAGGGAAGGCTGGAACAGGAAAAACTTTGCTTGCACTTGCTGCCGCATTGGAACAGCATAAAAGCTTTGGGCAAATTCTTCTAGCACGGCCTATCGTTGCATTGAGCAATCGCGATTTGGGTTATCTGCCAGGCGATGCGCAGGAAAAGATCAACCCATATATGCAGCCATTGTTCGACAACCTTGCGGTGATAAAACACAACTATAACCCACGTAGCATGGAATACCAGAAGATTGAGGAGTTACTGAAAGATGAGCGCCTGATTATTACTCCATTGGCATATATTCGTGGGCGTAGCCTCTCAAATTCCTATTTTATTATTGATGAGGCGCAGAATCTTACCCCACATGAAATTAAAACCATTATTACCAGGGCTGGCGAAGGAACAAAATTGGTTTTCACAGGCGACTTACAGCAAATCGATTCTCCTTATTTGGATATGAAGTCGAACGGATTGGCTTATATGACCGAGAAAATGAAAGACCACGAGGTTTTTGCACATGTCAATCTGGTAAAAGGAGAACGGAGTTATTTGGCAGAGCTGGCCAGCGACCTGCTTTAACATTGCTACAGATACGATTTTACCGCAGATTTCTCAGATTCATACTGATTGGTATACTTTGCGTGAATTTGTGTAATCTGTGGTAAATTTTTATTTACATCGCTATGCGCCCAATACTTTTTGACACGAGCTTATTCTTTCGTATTTTTGCCGCCTGATTTTCAGATGATGGGAAAGATTTTAATGGAATATTCAGGCAAAAAAGCTTCGTTTTACACACTCGGTTGCAAATTAAACTTTTCGGAAACATCGAGTATTGCACGTCGTTTCGAAGAATTGGGTTTTGAGCGTGTCGATTTCGACGAAACAGCTGATGCTATTGTAATTAACTCGTGCTCGGTTACTGCTGAAGGAGATAAAAAAACAAGAAATATTATTCGCCAGGCAATACGAAAAAACCCGAATGCTTTGATTGTCGTAACTGGTTGCTATGCCCAGCTTCAACCTGAAACCATTCGAAAAATTAATGGGGTTGACGTGATTATAGGATCTTCTGAAAAACAGAACATAACCGATTATCTGGGCAATCTGAGTAAGAAAGAACAGCCTGAAGTTCATATTCACAAACCGAGGGATATCCGTAATTACTTTCACGCTTACTCGTATGGCGATCGTACCCGTAGTTTCCTGAAGGTTCAGGATGGATGCGATTATTACTGCACTTACTGCACAATACCTTTCGCTCGCGGACGAAGCCGTAACGACAACATAGCCAATACAGTTGCTGAAGCGCGAGAGATAGTTGCCAAAGGCACTCTCGAAATTATCCTGACTGGTGTAAACATAGGAGATTTTGGCAAGTCTACAGGTGAAGAATTTATTGATTTACTTCGCGAGCTCGATAAAATTGAGGAGCTAAAACGCATTCGCATTTCATCTGTTGAACCAAATTTACTGACCGACGAAATCATTGATTTTGCGGCACAATCGAAACGAATAATGCCGCATTTCCATTTGCCTCTTCAATCGGGGTCGAACAATGTGTTGGAAATGATGAAACGAAAATACAAACGCGAAGTCTTTGAAAGCCGGGTTTCCAAAATAAAAAAAGAACTTCCTCATGCTTTTATTGGCGTTGATGTTATTGCTGGAACGAATGGCGAAACCGACGATTTTTTTCGTGATTCGTATCGGTTTATTGCCGACCTGGATGTATCACAGCTTCATGCTTTCCCTTATTCGGAAAGACCGGGAACCAAAGCGTTGGAGATAAAACCGGTTGTGCCTGTTGACGAACGAAAACAAAGAACACAGCGTCTCATTAGTCTTTCCAACCGAAAAACAAACTATTTTTACCAGCAACATTTGGGAACTATTCGTGATGTTCTTTTTGAAGAAGAAA
The DNA here is from genome assembly GCA_937915865.1 of uncultured Prolixibacteraceae bacterium. Lineage (GTDB taxonomy): Bacteria > Bacteroidota > Bacteroidia > Bacteroidales > Prolixibacteraceae > Aquipluma. The sequence goes on from CALGIG010000081.1 coordinate 4,262, forward strand.
AAGAGAAAAAATCAATTTCAGGATTTACTGATAATTATATTCGCGTTGAAACCAAGTTTCAGGAAGGAATGGAAAACAAGATACTTCGAGTAAAACTCGAAAATATTTTACCAAACGGTAACGTTTGGGGAAGCATACATACATGAGACATGACGCTCGGAGTATAAATGATGAACTGTCAACAATTATAACAACGATAACAAATACAACTCAGAAAACATGAAGCTCGAAATACTTTGCACTCAAGTACAGGAACTGGCCAGGGAAGTCGGTCAATTTATTGACGGAGAGAGGCTAAAATTTACTTCTGATGACATTATTCACAAAGGAAAAGCCGACATGGTAACTTACGTTGATAAAACTTCGGAAGCCCGTATTGTGGAAAAACTACGGAAAATATTGCCCGGATCGGGATTTATTGCAGAAGAAGGAACAGCCATGGATAACGGTGAGAAATACCGTTGGGTAATTGATCCACTCGATGGAACAACCAATTATATTCATGGAATTTCGCCTTTTTGTGTTAGCATCGGTTTGATGGAAGATCAGGAGGTAATTCTTGGAGTGGTTTATGAAATTAGCCTCGATGAAATGTTCTATGCATGGAAAGGGAGTAAAGCTTACCTGAATGGCCGCGAAATTCAGGTTTCGAAAGCTAGCTCAACTGCTGATTCGCTTATTGCCACTGGCTTTCCGTATTATGATTTTTCGAAGCTTGACAAATACATGGAAACTATGAGTTATTTCATGAGAAATTCGCATGGAATGCGTCGCCTGGGCTCTGCCGCAGCGGATATGGCCTATGTGGCTGCAGGCCGTTTCGAAGGATTTTATGAACACGCCCTTCACGCTTGGGATGTCGCCGCCGGAATTATTATCCTGAAACAGGCTGGAGGTAGAGTTTGTGATTTCAATGGTGGTGAAAACTATTTGTTTGGCGGTGAAATGATTGCTTGCAATGCTAATTATTTTGATGAATTTTACAGTATAGTACATAAGCATTTATCGTAAATTCTTTGTCATTCATGACTTCATCTGTCGCCATTGTCATTCTTAACTGGAACGGAGCGAAACTGTTACGTCAGTTTTTACCGTCGGTAATTCAATTCAGTAGAAATGAGTTTGTCCGTATTGTTGTGGCCGACAATGGCTCAATCGACGATTCTCTTCAGATACTGCAAGCTGAATTTTCACAGGTTGAAATTCTTGATCTGAAACAGAATTTTGGTTTTGCACTCGGGTACAATGAAGCTTTAAAACAGATTGATTCAGACTATTACGTCATCTTAAATTCGGATGTTGAAGTAACTCAAGGTTGGCTCAATGAACCTATTCGCTTAATGGATACCGACGTGACAATTGCTGCCGTTCAGCCAAAAATATTAAGCTATAATCAGAAATCACACTTCGAATATGCTGGGGCTGCCGGTGGATTTATCGACCGTTTTGGCTACCCTTTTTGTCGCGGGCGAATTTTTAATGAAATTGAAGACGATCATGGACAATACGACAATCAGTCGGATATTTTTTGGGCTTCGGGTGCCTGCATGTTTGTGAGGGCAAAATTATTTCATGAATCAGGAGGATTTGATACTAATTTTTGGGCGCACATGGAAGAAATTGATTTGTGTTGGCGTTTGAAAAACAAAGGTTACCACATTGTTTACACTCCAGAAAGTACAGTTTATCATTTAGGCGGAGGCAGTTTACCCTACCAAAGTCCGAAGAAGCTTTATCTCAATTTCAGAAATAACCTTTGGATGCTCTACAAAAACCTGCCGGCTAAACAACTTTTTTATATCATTTTTTTTCGCATGGTTCTTGATGGAGTTGCTGCTTTGAAATTGCTTGCCGAATTTAATTTAAATGGCATTCGAAGCGTATTGAAAGCGCATTTTCATTTCTATCGTTCGCTGCCTGCATTGCATCGCAAGAGGCGCCAAACCACAAAAGCCGGTCACTTACCATCTTGTGCCAGAAGGTTGCCGTTAAGCATTGTTTTTCAATTTTATATACGGAAAAAGAAATTATTTAGCGAAATCTCAAAAGACTTATTTTAAGAAATTGCACATCGCAATAACGAAAAATAAATGTTTCCTCACTTAAAGCCGTAAGCAGGTTTTTCAACTGCATTCAATTGTCATCTGCTGTTTCCCAAGTTTATTGGTCTACAGATGGCTTGAAAATAAAGGTATTGCTACAGTTCTAATGTCAAATCAAGTTAATTTGTACTTTAAATGCGAATTGTTAAAAAATGTAAAAATCATTTATTATTTTTGGCATAATAAGTGTAGTAACCTGAACGTTATTTTGATAAACCCGTTTCTTGAAAAATCTGCTCAATATATTGTTTGTTTTACTACTCCTGGGATACTTGATCTCATGTGAAGATGATAAATACATTTCATCCACCAACGCCAAGCTTCGTTTCTCGGTTGATACCGTGATGTTTGATACAATATTTACTTCAATTGGTTCAACGACTCAACATCTCAAAATTTATAACCCTTATGATCAGAAAGTATTGATTTCATCAATCAAACTTGCAAAAGGAACATCTTCATGTTTTCGGTTAAATATCAATGGAATAGCATCCAATGAAGTTCAAAATTTAGAGATAGCGCCATTGGATAGTATGTACATATTTGTTGAAGTAACTGTTGATCCAAACGGACAAAATTTGCCTTTAGTTGTTAAAGATTCGATAGAGTTTATAACAAATACCAACCGACAGGATGTTGATCTGGTTGCCTGGGGACAAGATTTTAAACTTATTAAAGGCAAAATCCTAAAAAATTCAACCTGGACAAACGAGAAGCCATATTTAGTATATTCTGACTCTTATGTCGATAGCACATCAACATTAACTATTCAACCCGGAACAAAAATTTACTTTCATAAAGAAGCGGGTTTGCATATCGAAGGCAAGCTTGTAGCAAAAGGTACTATTGTAAATCCTATTCTTTTTCATAGTGATAGGCTTGAGGCTTCCTATCAAAATGTTCCAGATCAATGGGATGGCATTACATTGTATGCCGGAAGTAAAGGTAATGAACTTTCAAATGTCGAAATTAAAAATGCCAATATCGGGTTAATGATTGGTAGTGTTGGTAAAAAAACTTCTGATGTAAAACTGAACAATGTTAAAATTCAAAACATGGCGTATGCCGGAATTTTTGCAATTCAGTCCGACATTCAGGCTATTAATTGTTTGATTAGTAATTGTGGATATTATGCTGCGGCTTTGCTTGTTAGTGGAAATTATGAGTTTAACCATTCGACTATTGCAAATTACTGGCATAATGGATATGGTTTTAAACCCCGTAGCACTTCATCAGTATATATATCAAATATATTAACATTGTCTAGTGATAAGAAAGATTATATTGGCGACATTACAAAAGCCGACTTCTCCAATTGTATAATTACAGGAAACTTAAGTGGTTCGAATGAAATTGTATTGAAAAACAGTACTGATAAAATATTTAACTACCAGTTTAACAGGTGTATACTTCAACTTGAAAAAACTGATGTTTTCAAGAGTAACACTCATTATCTGAATTGTTTTAAAGTTAGCCCCGATTCTATTTTCGTTGATCCTTACGAAAAGTATAATTTTGAACTTGACTCGCTTAGTCGGGCTAAAGACGTTGCTGATAAAACAATAAGTAAGTTATATCCCTACGATTTGAAAGGACGTAATCGTTTGCTTGACGCGGGCCCTGATTTGGGAGCCTTGGAATGGCAGGAAAAGAAAACTAAAAAGTAGGAGAGTATAGTTAATATTGTTGCTGTCTATCCATTTAATTAAATCATGAATTTTCTTAGGTTTTTTCTTTTTTCTTTGACGTTTCTGGTTAATCAGGTTTATGGACAAAAACCGGAGTTTACGATTTTGTTTTATAATACCGAAAACTTTTTTGATTGCGAGAATGACACAACCACCAGTGATGAAGAATATTTGGCAAATGCTGATAGAAATTGGACACCTCAACGATTTCATTTAAAGGCAGAACGGTTGGCTAAAGTAATTGTTGCTGCTGGAAAATGGAATGCTCCATTGCTGGTTGGCTTGTGCGAGATAGAAAATCGTGATGTTCTTGAAACACTTGTCAAAACTGACCCATTGACAAAGATCCATTATAAGATAATTCAGAAAGATTCTCCTGATCCACGAGGAATAGAAGTGGCTTTATTGTATCGTTCCGATTTATTTCACCCGCTTGATTATAATATTATACCAGTGAATGATACACAAAATCCTAAGTTCAGGACCAGGGATATATTGAAAGTTGTAGGAACTATAGGAAATAAAGATACGTTAATAGTATATGTTAATCATTGGCCCAGTCGCTACGGTGGCATTATGGAAACCCAAAGGTACAGGGCAATAGCTGCCCGAAAACTTAAGGCGGCTGTAAATGAAGATTTGTCTAAAAATCCCAATCAAAAGATTGTCTGTATGGGCGATTTCAATGATACGCCCGCCGATCAGAGTATTGCTAGTCAATTGGGCGCAAAACCTTTGCAAGCAGCAAAAAATAATGACTTGATAAACCTTTCAGATAGCTGGTTGACCAATGAGATATTGACAATTAAATCAAAATATAGATGGGAAGTATTCGATCAGTTCATTGTTTCTTCAGGTTTCATGAATTCTAAAAGTGGAATTTTATATGTTAATGCAGAAATTTTCAAAGAAAGTTTTTTACTGGAAAAAGATATTACGTATGGAGGAGTGAAACCAAAGCGAACATACCTGGGTTTCAAATATCACAATGGTTTTTCCGATCATTTGCCAATAATCCTTCATTTTCAATTAACCGATTATTAATGTTGTACGGGGGTTAGTCCAATTTCCTTTGCAACTTGAAGCATGTATTGGTAAGCCTGCTCCTGGTCATTTTGAATGATCCCATCTAAAATGGCATCTTTTATTGCATTTTTAATTAATCCTACTTCTCGGCATGGGCTAAGACCATATACCTCCATAATCGTTTCGCCCGAAACTGGAGGTTGAAAGTTGCGAATGTGATCGCGTTCTTCCAGGTCTTTTAGTTTTTGACGTACAAGCTTGAAATTTTCGTAGTATTTCTTAACTTTTTCTGGGTTCTTGGAGGTTATATCCGCTTCACAAAGTGTCATCAAATCATCAATGTCGTCTCCAGCTTCGAACAGAAGTCTTCTGATTGCTGAATCGGTAACTTCTTCTTCCGACAAAATGATGGGGCGCATGTGTAATTCTACCATCTTCTGAGTGTATTTCATCTTCTCGTTCATCGGAAATTTCATCTTTTTGAACAAGGCAGGAACCATCTTTGCGCCAACAAAATTATGTGAGTGAAAAGTCCATCCTAAATTAGGTACAAATTTTTTGGTTATGGGTTTGGCAATATCATGTAACAAAGCTGACCATCTTAGCCACAGGTTATTCGTATTTGGTGCAATGCGGTCGAGCACTTCAAGAGTATGGTAAAAATTATCTTTGTGTCCTATCCCGTTAACTTCCTCTCGTCCCTTCATTTTATTGAGTTCTGGGAAAATGAGTTCAAGTAAGCCTGTTTTTTCCAATAGTTTAAACCCGATTGAAGGTTTGGATGATAAAATTATCTTATTCAATTCTTCGCCAATTCTTTCTTTCGAGATAATTTCAATTCTTCTTTTGTTTTGACTAATGGCCTCAAGTGTTTTTTCTTCAATTACAAAATTCAACTGAGTTGCAAAACGTATTGCCCGCATCATTCGCAAAGGATCGTCTGAAAAAGTGATTCCAGGCTCTAACGGCGTTTTGATTATTTTGTTTTCAATATCCCTGATTCCTCCAAAAGGATCTATTAAATTGCCAAAGTTTTTACTGTTCAGGCAAATAGCCAAAGCATTTATAGTAAAATCTCGTCTGTTTTGATCTTCTTCCAGGGTTCCATCTTCAACAATAGGTTTGCGAGAACTCTCGTGGTACGATTCTTTTCTTGCGCCAACAAATTCAACTTCAAGTGATTGGTATTTCAGCATAGCTGTTCCAAAGTTTTTAAATATACTTACCTGAATCGTAGGTCCAAGTTTTCGGGCAACCATTTCTGCTAGTTTAATGCCACTACCTATTGTTACAATATCAATATCGGGTGAAGATCGATTTAGTATCAGATCACGAACAAAACCACCTATTACATAAGTTTCCTGGTTTAATTGGTCGGCAAGTTCTGATATTACTTTAAATATTGGGTGCTGAAGATGTTTTTCCATTTTTCTTAACCTAAACTTTCTTATTGAAGTGAACTTTTTGCATGACAAAATTGTCTACTTCACTAGGATATGTAAATAATTATATATGACAATTTGTATTTTAATGTGACAAAATTACAATTAATTAGGTTGATGAATACGAATTGTGATTTTTAAATTTAATGGTCTGTAATTTGATATTAATATATCAAAAAATGTATATATTTGTATAATTAAAATCGAAGATTATGTTAGAACATTTGACAAAAGAAACTTTTAGAGAAAAAGTATTCAATTTTGAACAAAATACAGAGTGGAAATTTGAAGGTAAAACTCCTTGTTTGATTGACTTTTATGCTGATTGGTGTGGTCCATGTAAAATGGTTGCGCCAATGCTGGAAGAACTTCAGAAAGAATATGGCGATAAACTTGTAATTTACAAAGTTAATACTGAGAATGAACGTGAACTTTCAGCAATGTTTGGCATTCAAAGTATTCCGTCGCTTTTATTTGTTCCTGTTGAGGGACAGCCTCAAATGGCAATGGGGGCACTTCCAAAATCAACGTTCGAAAAAGCTATCTCAGAGGTGCTTCATGTCAATAAACCTGTCGTCGTTAATTAATTTTTATGGAAGTACCTCAAGAATTCGTTCGAGGTGAATTCCTCTTGATCCCTTGATTAGTATTAGTTTATTTTCAATAGGTTGTGTTTTTAGGTAGTTTGAGAGAAGTTCGACTTGATCGAACTTCTTTTTTTGCTTTAAGCTGGTTGTATTTTTAAACTGTGTCCCAATCAAAAAAACGTCGTCAAATTCATTAGTGTCTACGTAATCTACTATATTCTGGTGCTCTTCAGCCGAAGTATCTCCTAATTCAAGCATGTCTCCTAGAATTAAGCATTTGTTAGGTTGAGGAATGTGGGCGAAATTGCTTAATGCAGCAATCATGCTTGTAGGATTGGCATTATAAGCATCCATAATAATTGTGTTTTTTTCTTTCTGGATTAGTTGAGATCGGTTGTTTGAAGGTATATACTCGGCAATTGCCTCCTGAATTTTTAGCGGATCAACATCAAAATACTTTGCAACACAAGCTGCAGCAAGAAGGTTTTCAGAATTGTAGTTGCCAATAAGATTGGATTTTAAATATAACCATCCTTTTGCAAAAAGTGCTCTGATTACAAGGTAATTACTGTTTCCAACAATTTCTCCGGATAGAAAATAACTTGAAGCAATCCCATACTTTATTTGTTCAATTTCATTAGCTTGTTTCATTAAAATCTGATTATCAGCATTAATAAAACATTTGCCATTTTTTGCACGAATGAAATCGTACATTTCTGATTTTGTTTTGATTACTCCTTCAAATGATCCAAAACCTTCGAGATGGGCTTTCCCTATATTAGTGATCAGGCAAAAATCAGGATTGGCAATTTCGCAGAGTGTTTTAATTTCTCCCGGATGATTAGCGCCCATTTCAACTACTCCAAACTCGGTAGTTTCGTCCATTGATAGTAGTGTTAACGGAACTCCAATGTGGTTGTTGAAGTTACCTTTAGTCGAACTTACTTTGTATTTTTTTGAAAGAATGGTAGTTATAAGTTCTTTAGTTGTTGTTTTTCCATTGGTGCCGGTAATTGCCAATATTGGGATATCTAATTGATTTCGATGGAACCTGGCTAAATCTTGCAGGCTTTGCAATACATTATCAACAAGTATTGTCTGATCGTTTTTTATTGCTGTTTTCTCGTCGACGATGGCGAAAGCTGCACCTTTGGTTAATGCTTCTTCAGCAAAATTATTACCATTAAAGTTTTCTCCTTTTAGTGCAAAGAATATACTATTTGCCGGGATGTTTCTCGAATCGGTTGTTATGATTGGATGTTCCTTAAAAATGGAATAAAGTTGAGTAATTTCCATGTTTGTTGATTGAAAAAATAAAACCTCACTTTTTCAAATGAGGTTTTATGATATTTAATGTTGGGTTTTCTATTAAAATCCGTCAGGACTACCTACGCGAGTCATGGCACAACGGAACCCTAAATCGCTAGCCGATTCATTTTCGGGCAAATACCTACGTGCACCCGGGCTTAACCAATATGGTTTATCTTTCCAGCTACCGCCTTTGTAAATTCTGGCCTTGTCTGAAATGAGTGAAGAGAATTCGCCTTCCTTAATGGTTTGCACGTACATATTGCTGGTTTTAGTTTTGTCCTTCATTACATTCCAGTTGTCGCCTTCAATTACCTGCGAAGGTGTATCGCCATCCTTGAAGTTTCTATAATCAGCAATTGTATCTTTTACCAATTCGCCATATTCGTTGCGAACCAGTTTACCTTGAGCATCGGTTTTATATTTGGTAAATGTATTTCCACGAAAAGGTTGAAATTCAGCAACGTCTGATGAGGATAATGGACGATAAACATCTGCTACCCATTCGTTTACGTTGCCAGCCATACAGTAAAGTCCGTAATCGTTTGGTTCGTATGAAGTAACTGGAGCAGTAATATCTGCATTGTCATTTAACGAACCGGCCATACCCATTAAATCGCCCCGTCCACGAGTAAAGTTAGCCATCATTCTTCCTTTGGTTTTCTTTTCATCTGAACGTAAATGTGAACCATTCCATGGATAAAGTTTTCTATCAGTCAGAAGCTCATCATCTGTATTTCCAATTAAACCTAGTGCTGCATATTCCCATTCTGCTTCGGTGGGTAAGCGATAGTTCGGTAAAAGCAAACCATCTTCCCAGCGAACTTTACGTGCTGTACCTGATGCATCCTTTAATGGTCTTTTCCCTTCTGTCCCTGTGTATAAACCAGCTAAATACGATTCAGTTGTAAAAACATTTTGACCACTTTGAGCATTATCCATTGTTATAATACCTTTATCTGCCAGGATTTTTTCATTGACCCTGTCCGTCCTCCATTTACAATAAGCATCGGCTTGTTTCCATGAAACGCCAACTACCGGGTAATTGCCATAAGCTGGGTGACGGAGATAGTTTGATATATAAGGCTCATTATAAGCTAGTTCCTCTCTCCACACCAGGGTGTCGGGAAGAGCAGTTTTATACTTTTCAGGATTGGTTGGATAAACCCGTCTCAACCAATAGAGATATTCGCGATAATCAAGATTTGAAACTTCAGTTTCATCCATGTAAAACGAAGCAACAGTAACCCGTCTTGGAACATTATTCCAATCATACATCACATCCTGTCCTACGCGACCCATGGTAAATGTACCTCCTTGGATAAAAACCAAGCCTGGACCAGTTTCTTGTTCGTAGTTTTGATCTGATTGAAATCCACCATTTTTAGGATCACCAAAATCCCATCCGGTAGAATGAGAAACATCAGAGCTACCTTTCCCTTTTCCAAATAGCCCACATCCTGCCATAAAAGCAGCAAGACCAAGTACCAATATGAATCTAAACTTCATGAATAATTTATTTAAAATTGCAACATGTAATTTGCAGATTATCATAATCAATAAATGCAAAATTATTCCGAAAACCTGCTCATTTCATCGTAATTTCAACCGTCTTTTTTTAAGACTCACAAATATAACTAAATTGTTGAATTGATATTGTCCGAAGAATCAATCTTTTTTTTATGCATGTTGAACTGTCTTTCTATCTTTGCTGTAATTTATAACGTTAAAAGTATATTTTTATTTTGCAACATAATTTTATACTTTTTGTTATATTCCTCCGTTTTTAGTACTGAACTATGCTAATGTTGATATAATGTTGAAATTTTATATTTTCTGCTTATTGTTTTTTATTTGTGTAAGTAGTTGGTCTTCTGAGTATAAAAGAAAGATTTTGTGGAATGAAGAGAGTTCGGCAATTGCTGATGGTTCTTTGAATTTTGAAGGAAGCATTACTGTTGGGCGTTCTAAGTTACCTTTTTGGGTTGAGAATTTTGAATTAAAAATACCTTCAGTTGATGTTGCTATTCACGATTGTATTTCGGTTCCTGTATCCGATTCGCTAATCGTTCCTGAAAATCTGACAGGAACTGATATTCATTTTAATACTGAAATTGGTTATGCCCAAGGTAAACCTATTCTGAGGTTAATAGTTTTTCCGTTTATCAAAAAAAATGATCGTATTGAAAAAATCACTGACTTTTCGATTTCTATAACAGAGAAGGTCAATCAATTAAAATCTGTTTCTGTTGGTTATAACTGGAAAGCAAAATCGGTGCTGTCCTCGGGTAAATGGTTAAAAATTAAGACTTCGGACCGTGGAGTTTACAAAATAACCTACGATCAGTTAAAAACCTGGGGGTTTTCCAGTCCTGATCAGGTTGCCTTATATGGAACAGGAGGCTTGATGTTGCCTGTACTAAATAGTGATATTAAGTTTGATGATTTATTAAGCTATCCCTTGCTGAAAGGAAAAGACAATTCTGGGAAAGATTGTATTTTTTTCTTTTCAACAGGAACTGTTAAGTACTCAGTTGATTCAAAAACAGGGCTGATTTCTCATGAGCAAAATGTGTATTCTACTGAGACTTATTTTTATCTTACTGATCAGGGCACAATAAAGACCATAGATAAGTCGGAAGAAATTTCGGCAACAGCAGGGCGACAGGTTACTTCATTCAATAATTATGCGTTTTACGAAAAAGAAGCTGTTAATTTACTTTCTTCTGGTAGTAGGTGGTTTGGTGAAGTATTTAATCCTGCTCAATCGCAAAGTATGACTTTGGTTTTGGATAATCCTGATCTTACAAAGTCAGTACAGTTTGCTGTTGCTGCGGCTGGCCGGTCTTCGGTGGAGAGCGTAATGAATGCTACTGTAAATGGAAACTCAAAATCAGATGTGGTTTTTTATCCGGTTGATGTAACTGATCCTACGTATGATTATGCTTCCTATCAAATTGGCTCATTTGCCGATTTATTGACTTCGAAATCTGTTCAGGTAAAACTAACATATAGCGCATATACAAACACATCAAATGCCTGGCTCGATTATATATCTGTCAATTATCAAAGTTTACTGAACATGAGTTCCGATGTTTTTCTGTTTCGAGGCAAAGGAACAGACGGAACTGCAACCATTTCAGAATTTGCAATTAGTGGAGCAACTTCTTCAACCAAGGTGTTAGATGTAACTGATATTAATAATACGACTGAGGTTCCAGCTACTTTCTCGTCCAGTCAGCTGAAATTTAAATCGAATACGACTGATTATCGCGAATATGTAGCGTTTAATCCTACTGGTTCGATCCCAACTCCTGAAGAAGTTGAAGATGTAGCAAATCAGAATTTGCATGGTAATACTACCCCTGATATGATTATTGTTACAAATTCGATTTTGGAAAGTGCTGCAAATTCAATTGCTGATTTTCATCGGACGATTGACAATATGAATGTTGAAGTTGTTACGCCCGATAAAATATACAATGAATTTTCAGGTGGATTGCCTGATCCTTCAGGTTTACGAAATTACTTTAAAATGTATTATGACCGTGGGAAACAGTCGGGTGCACAAACTTTAAAGTATGTTTTGCTCCTGGGCGATGGCTCGTACGACAATAGGAATATTCTTGGGAATAAACACAATTTACTTCCAACATATCAATCAGACAATTCCCTTTCTCCAACAAAGTCGTTTGTAACTGATGATTTTTTTGTATTTCTAGATGAAGGTGAAGGTGGGTCGGAAGGAATTGTAGACCTTGGAATAGGACGAATTCCGGTAAATACCCTCGATGAGGCTAAAGGTATTATTGGAAAGATTCAGAATTATGTAAAAACGGCTTCGGTGGGGAGTTGGCGAAATATTTTGACCTTTATTGCCGATGATGGGAATAGTACAGATCATTATACCAATATTCATGCAGTGCAAGCAGATGATTTGGCTGAATTTGTAAATTCTAATTACCCATCGTTTTATACCGACAAGATTTATTTTGATTCTTTCAAACGAACAGTTACTTCAGGTGGTGAAAAATATCCCGAAGTGAATCAGGCTATTTTGAATCGGTTGAAACAAGGAACACTGGTGATGAATTACACCGGTCATGCCAACGAACGAGTTCTTGCTGATGAAAATGTATTAGATATTAGTTCAATAAAATCGTTGAGTAATTATAACCGGCTCCCAATATTTGTTACAGCAACCTGCGAGTTTAGCAGGTTTGATGCCGATGAAACTACAGCTGGGGAAGAGATTCTGTTTAACTCGCAAGGAGGTGGAATTGGTTTGTTCTCAACAACGCGACTTGTTTATTCTGATTCTAATTTTGAATTGAATCAGAAATTATTTAGCTATATGTTTTCAAAAGATAGCCAAGGAAATACATTGAGACTAGGTGATATAATGCAAAAGGCAAAAGTTGCTGCAAATACCGGCATTAATCAGCTAAACTTTTCACTGCTTGCCGATCCGGCTCTTCGTATTGCCGCACCGGCTTTACAGGTGAAAACATCAACAATAAACGGGAATAGTATTGAAACAAGAATGGATACAATTCGTCCCTTGTCGGTTGTGACAATAAAAGGATACATAGCCGATAACAGTGGTGCAAAAGTAACTTCATTTGATGGAGAAATTATACCTGCAGTTTATGATAAAGCCCAGACTGTTGAAACACTTGGAAATGCAGGGCAGACAACCATGAGTTACAAGGTTCAGACAAATTTGATTTACAAAGGTTTGGTAACGGTGAAAAATGGAGAATTTGAATTCTCGTTTATAGTACCCAAAGATGTTGCGTTTAAATTTGACAAAGGTAAAATACTCTATTATGCCTATAATGAAACTACCGATGCCCAAGGATATTTCGACAGTTTTTATGTAGGGGGAACGACGTCTAAAACGGTTACTGATACAAATGGACCTGATGTAAAATTGTATATGAATGATGAAACATTCAGCGACGGAGATGAAGTTGGCGCCAGTTCGGTATTAATAGCTGATATTAGTGATGAAACAGGTATAAATACTTCAGGTATTGGAATCGGCCATGATATAACTGCCGTTTTGGATGGCGATTATACAAATATTATGGTTCTTAACGATTATTTTCAGGGAGATAAAGATATGTTTACAAGTGGAAAAGTAGTATTTCCATTGACTGGATTATCTGAAGGTGAACATACGATAACATTCAAAGTTTGGGATGTCTTGAATAATTCTTCGGAATTTGAGATCAATTTTGTTGTGAAAGATATTTTCAGAATAGAGAGTGTTAGTTGTTATCCGAATCCGATGCAGGGACAAACGAATTTTATTTTTACACACAATTATCCCGATGAATCATTTGATGTAAGAATTGATGTATTTCAGGTAAACGGTTCATTGATTGATAGCTATACAACTAAAGTGGGTTCGTCGGGTACTGAAAGTTTACCAATTGACTGGACTCCCTCTGACCGGCAAATCAAAATGAGTGCAGGTATATACGTTTACCGCGTAACTGCAACAACAAGTGGGGGAAAAGTTGCTAAAGGATCGGGTAGGTTAGTGTATGTTTATCCTTAATGCTTTGTTTTATGGTGATATTCATACTAATTTAATTTGCTGTTCGTTTATAAATTGAAAGTCGGGCTCAAGTTATCCTGACAAAAATCTATATTTGCAATTCGAAAATTTTGAACATTTTAAAATGAAGAGAATAACCTTATTACTTGCTGCAATTCTTTGGATTGGAATGTTTCTACAACAATCAAAAGTGCAGGCACAAACAGTCTCAAATGTAATTCAAACTGGTGTTCCATTTTTAAATATTGGTCCAGATGCTACTGCTGGGGGGAAAGGAGATGTTGGCGTTGCTACAACTCCTGATTTATTTTCTCAACATTGGAATCCGGCAAAATATGCTTTTATTCAGCAAGATATGGGTATAGGACTATCTTATACGCCATGGTTGAGGAGGCTCGTTTCTGATATTGGTTTATCTTCTTTGGCTTGGTATAAACATTTAGATGATTTACAAACAGTTAGTGCATCTCTAAATTATTTTTCGCTTGGAGAATTATTTTTAACTGATATTTATGGAAATGAAACTGGTCAATCCAAACCTAATGAATTTTCGCTTGATGCTGCATATAGCAGATTATTGAGTGAAGATTTTTCGGGAAGTGTTGCTTTACGTATTATTAACTCCGATTTTGCCTTGAATGTTGATGGATATTATCCTGGGTTTGCTTATGCAGCTGATGTGGCTTTTTACTATCAGCATCAAATGCGCGTAAACAGAAAAAATTCAACTGTTTCGGCAGGTATTAATATATCGAATATTGGTTCTAAAATTTCTTATAATAAAGGTGAAAATAAAGATTATATTCCAACAAATCTTAGGATTGGATTTGGTTATAAAACAGAGATGGATAAATACAATTCATTTGGTTTTTACTTTGATGCTAACAAGTTGTTAGTTAAAACTCCTTCGCCTAATGAAACAACAGAAGAATATACGAGCTCATCGGTTTTATCAAGTATGTTTCAGTCTTTTTCGGATGCTCCTGGAGGATTGAAAGAAGAATTGCAAGAGATTAGTTTTTCTGGAGGGGTTGAATATGAGTATAGCCGTCAGTTTTTTTTAAGAGGTGGTTATTTTCACGAAAATAAAAATAAAGGTAATCGCAGGTATGCAACAGTTGGAGCAGGTTTTAAACTGAATGTTTTTGCACTTGATTTTTCATACCTATTGTCGGTTGCCCAAAATAATCCATTAGACAATACTTTGCGATTTACACTTTCTTTTGATTTTGATGCTTTAAAAAGGAGAAGATAAATAAAATGGATTTCCGGATTGGATACGGATACGATGTACACCGTTTAGCCGAGGGCGAAACCCTTTGGTTGGGCGGTGTTCTTGTTCCCCATAGCAAAGGAACTGTTGCTCATTCTGATGGTGATGTTTTAATTCATGCACTTTGCGATGCAATGCTCGGTGCAGCTAAATTGGGCGATATTGGTCGTCACTTCCCCGATACATCTTCTGAGTTTAAAGATATTGATAGTAAAATTTTATTGGCAAAAACTAACGAACTTATTGCTTCTAAGAATTATAAGATTGGAAACCTGGATATTACCGTGGCTGCTCAACGTCCTAAACTTAAACCGTATATTCCAGAAATGGAGAATGTATTGGCTCAAATACTTGGAATAGATATTGATGTTGTTTCAATTAAGGCAACTACTACCGAACATCTGGGATTTGAAGGCAGGGAAGAAGGTATTTCAGTTCATGCGGTAGTTTTACTTGAAAGATTTTAAAAACTAATTTATCATTTAATACAATTTTCTTTTTAGTGAATCGTATTTTACTTATTCTTGTAGAAAGTTGTATTTGATTATTCAAGTTGTCATTTTGAGTCATGAGAATCTCATCTACAATACGTTTTAGCCTGTTTTATACAGTAGTTTGTTTTTGTTTGAGTTCACATGCCCAAACAACCAGGCTTGATAGTCTGAATAATCTTATTCAGGTTAAGACAGGAACCGAACTGCTTAATTTGTATGTTGAAGCAGGTAAGGAATGTATATATGTATATCCGTTAAAATCAGTGTCTTATGGCGAAAAATTGCTTTCGCTGGGAAACGAATTGCAAGACCATTCGAAGGATGGAATAGCCAATATGATTATTGGCGCCGGTTATCTTTTTAGCGGTAATTTTGAGGAAGGCAGGCGATATACTGATAAGGGTCTTAAAATTGCACAAGAGCATAACAACATAGAAGAGGAATGTATTGGGTTAAATTCTCTTGCAGCTTATTATATGAATACCGGTGATTATAAAAAGTCTCTTGAAATTTTTAAAGAAACCTTAAATAAGGCCAAAGCTGCAAATTTAACTGAAAGGGCCGCAATGGTCATTTTTAATATTGGGGCAATTTATACCAATCAAGGGCAATTGGCCGAAGGTTTAAATGCATTTCAGGAAGCTTTGACCTATTTTCACCAAACAGGAAATAACAAATTTATAGCCCGTTCGTTGATGAATATTGCTGTTAATTATAATACTTGGGGAAATTACGATAAAGCTCTGGAATATTTTGAAAATGCTGATAAATACTTTGTTAAGATAAATGATAAATCCGGGCACTTTGCTGCGCTTAATAACATTGGCGAACTTTATAAAGACAAGGGGAATTATACTGAAGCAATAAAGTTTTATTCGGAGTCATTAGATATTGCACTTGATTTGAAATCTCAGCTTAACGAGGCAGTTGCATATATTGGTTTGGCTGAAGCTTATTTAAAACTTAACGAAACAAAGAAAGCTCATTCTCTGGCTCTGAAATCTCTTGGTTTATTTACTTCAATGGAAATGCTGGAAGGGGTCTCGCGCAGTAAACGAATTTTGGCTGAAGCCGAATTCAATATGGGCAATTACAGCGAATCGATGAAACTCGCAGGTGAAAGCTCTCAATTAGCTGCAAAAGCAGGCATTCCTGATATTCAGGTTCAGGTATCTTTATTGCAATCGAAGGTTCTGAATAAAACAGGAGAATATAAAAGTGCTTATTCTTCTTTACAAAATTATATTCATTTAAAAGATTCTTTGCTTGACGACCAGCAAAAGAAACGATTGGCTGCCATGCAGACGGAACTGGACCTTAAGCTGAAAGAAAGAGAGATCGTTATTTTGCAGAAAAGTAACGAGATAAAAGATCTTCAAATAAAGAAGCAGCAATCCAGAAATAGGTATTTAATTGCGGGTTTGGTTTTTCTTGCTGTTATTTCTGGAGTAGTATTACATCTAAACCGGCTAAAGAAAAAGGCATTTCAATTATTAGATGAAAAGAATAAACGTATTTCGGAACAACATGATGAACTGGTGAAAGTAAATGAAACCAAGAATCGCTTTATGTCAATTATTAGTCACGATTTACGCAATCCAATCGGCGCTTTTAGCGAAATGCTTGGACAACTGGTCGATAATCCTGATCTGTTCGAAGGGGATCTTCACGATCAGTTATTAATTGAACTTAGAAAAGAAGCAGATTCTACTTATTACCTGCTTGAGAATTTATTGTCGTGGGCTAAGACCCAACGGGAAAATATAGAGTATAACCCAGTCACTGTAAATCTCAAACAAGCTATTGATAATAATATACTTCTAAATTCGCGGTTTTCTGAAAATAAAGGAATTCAGCTAGTTGCGGAAGGCGAATACAATTATGAGGTCGTTTTTGACCAAAATATGTTGAATCTTATTTTAAGGAATTTAATCTCAAATGCCTTGAAATTTTCGTTTGAAGGAGGAATTGTTCGTATTAAAGTTTTAGACGAAGGCGGAATTGTTAGGGTTTGTGTTATTGATCAGGGAACGGGCATTGATGAGAAAAATCTACCATTATTGTTTAATCCCAATAGCCATTTTTCAACTTTCGGTACTGCAAATGAAAAAGGCTCTGGCTTAGGATTGATTTTGTGCAATGAATTTATTGAACATGATGGCGGTGAGCTAAAAGTCTCAAGCAAAAAGGGTGAGGGAACTACAATCTGTTTCACCCTTCGGAAAACAAATACTTTCGCTTAACTGTTTCTTTGTAAAATTTTTTAGAATGAAGACATTAGTGATTGGGGCAAGCGAAAACCCCGAAAGATATTCAAATAAAGCTATTCGTTCGTTACTTTCTCACAACCATGAAGTTGTTGCAATAGGATTGCGTGATGGTGAAGTTGGTGGTGTTAAATTTTATGAGAAGAAACATGCTTTTGAAAATGTTGATACGGTAACATTGTATATAGGTGTTAAAAACCAACCTGAATATTACGATTATATCTTGAGTCTTAAACCTCGTAGGGTAATATTTAATCCAGGTACCGAAAACCCTGAGTTTATAGAAAAGATTCAGGCAGCAGGTATTCATCCTGAAATTGCCTGTACGCTTGTTTTACTTGCCACAAACCAGTTCGAATAATGGAAACAATAACTTCAATTGCTGATTTTGAAACTTTGTTAGTTAATAATGAAGCCGTTTTAGCGTACTTTTCAACCACAACGTGTTCTGTTTGCCATGTATTAAAACCTAAGGTTCTTGAAATGGTTTCGGAATTGTTCCCGCTCATGAAAATGGTTTTTGTTGAGTCGGATAAATCGCCAGAGCTTGCGGCGTCTTATCGAATTTTTATTGCACCAACCGTATTGGTATTTTTTGCCGGTCGCGAAACCATCAGGAAGGCCCGGGCTTTTGGTGTTGACGAGTTAGCAGCTGAGATAACCCGTCCGTATAGTTTAATGTTCGAAGTTTAGGTTTATCGGTGTTTTTTGTTTCGAATGTAGAAAATTATTCATCAAATAATTGGTTGATTAGTTCCTCGCTCGTCAAATTAGGCAATGTAACTCTTAACGAAGGATTTTCCTGCATTGCCCTTTTTATGGCGAACATCGCCGAATCGTTTCGGGCCCAGCTACGACGTGCAATCCCGTTGTTTACATCCCAATAAAGCATTTGTTTGAGACGTCGGTCAGCATCATCCGAACCATCGAGGGTTATCCCGAACCCGCCATTGATTACTTCGCCCCAGCCAACACCGCCGCCGTTGTGAATGGAAACCCAGGTAGCACCCCTGAATGAATCGCCAATGACATTGTGTATTGCCATATCTGCTGTAAAGGCTGAACCATCATAAATGTTTGATGTTTCGCGGAATGGAGAATCTGTTCCTGAAACATCATGGTGGTCGCGCCCCAAAATAATTGGTGCGCTGATGATTTCTTCGCGAATCGCTTCGTTGAAAGCTTCTGCAATTTTTATCCGGCCTTCACAATCAGCATATAAAATTCGTGCCTGAGAGCCAACAACCATCTCGTTTTTGCCAGCTTCTTCAATCCAGTGGATGTTGTCGTTAAGTTGGTTGATAATTTCGAAAGGGGCATTTTGTGCAATTTTTCTTAAAACCTTCGCAGCAATTTCATCTGTTTTCTTCAAATCTTCAGGGTTGCATGAGCAGCAAATCCAGCGGAATGGCCCAAAACCGTAATCGAAGAATAAAGGCCCCATAATATCCTGAACGTATGAAGGATATTTGAAATCTCCTTTGGGAGTCAGCACATCGGCTCCGGCTCGTTTCGATTCAAGTAAAAAAGCATTGCCATAGTCCCAGAAATACATTCCGTTTTTTGCTAGTTTGTTGATTGCTTTTACCTGTCTGATAAGGCTTTCATAAACTTTTTCCTGAAATAATTGTGGATTTTCGGCCATTAGCCGATTCGACTCTTCGAATGTTAATCCGGTGGGATAATAACCGCCAGCAAAAGGGTTGTGTAACGAGGTTTGATCCGAACCCAAATCAATCGGAATTTCTTTTTCAGCCAAATATTCCCATAAATCAACAATGTTCCCATGGTAAGCCAGCGAAATTGGTTTATTGCTTTTGAGCGCTTTGTCAATTCTTTGCATCAGCAAATCTAAATCAGTATAAACTTCATCCACCCAACCCTGTTTGTGACGGACTTTTACAGCTTTAGGATTTATTTCGGCAACAACAGCGATCATTCCGGCAATTACACCTGCCTTGGATTGAGCACCCGACATTCCGCCTAATCCCGACGAAACAAAGAGTTTTGTTTTATTTGGAGTGGAGTGCATTCGGGCGGCATTCATCAGGGTAATGGCAGTGCCGTGCACAATTCCCTGTGGTCCTATATACATAAATGAGCCGGCGGTCATTTGTCCATATTGCGAAACACCAAGGGCATTCATCCTTTCATAATCATCGCGACTGCTGTAATTGGGAATCACCATGCCGTTTGTAACAACCACGCGAGGAGCATCTTTGTGCGAAGGGAATAATCCCATCGGATGCCCCGAGTATATAACAAGCGTTTGTTCGTCAGTCATTTCGGCCAGGTATTTCATGCAAAGCCTATATTGCGCCCAATTCTGGAAGACAGCGCCATTTCCGCCATAAGTAATTAGTTCGTATGGATGTTGTGCTACAGTATGATCCAGGTTATTCTGAATCATCATCATTATTGATGCAGCATGCTTCGATTGATGTGGATATTCGTCGATGTGCCGGGCCTTCATTTCGTAGTCGGGCCGAAAGCGGTACATATAAATCCGGCCATACGCATCCAGTTCGTCCAGAAATTCAGGTGCCAAAATGGCATGATGTTCAGGCATGAAATAACGTAGCGCATTTTTCAACGCTAATTTTTTCTCTTCAGGAGTCAGTATTTCTTTTCGCCTTGGAGCATGATTTACATTAGGATTGTATGGCTTTGTGTATGGAACAATTCCAGGTATTCCTTCCAATATAGCCAATTTAAAACTATTCGTATCCATGACTGCTAATTTGTGGTTCGCCTTTTGAAGCTGGTATTACAACGGTAAAATTGCTATATTCCCCGATATTTTAGTGTAAGGTGACAGCAGTTTTGCAACATTTGCGACACTTATTTTTATCATAGATTATTCGAAAATTGTTTAAATTAGAAACCAATTAATAAAAGTAATATGAAGAAGACGTGGATTATCTTGGCAATTATTGCTGTAATATTATTGCTGGCTTATTCGTCGGTAAAAAATTCGTATAATAGCATGGTGACCATGCAGGAAGGTGTTACTGCTCAATGGTCGCAGGTTGAAAATGTTTATCAGCGTCGTTCCGATCTGATTCCAAACCTGGTTAATACAGTGAAGGGTTATGCTGATTTTGAAAAAGAAACACTGACACAGGTTATTGAAGCTCGTGCAAAAGCAACATCTGTAAACATTAATCCTGAGAAGCTGGATGAGCAGTCGCTGAAAAACTTTCAGAATGCACAATCCGATTTATCATCAGCGTTGAGCCGTTTAATGGTTGTTGTTGAGAAATATCCTGAATTAAAAGCTAATCAAAACTTCCTTGATTTGCAGGCACAGCTTGAAGGAACTGAGAACCGCATTACAGTTGAACGCCAGAAGTTCAACCAGTCGGCCCAGGCCTATAATACTTATATCCGCACTTTCCCCAAGAATATTTTTGCAGGAATGTTCGGTTTTGAAAAGAAAGCTTATTTCGAAGCTGAAAAAGGTGCCGAAAAAGCCCCGCAGGTAAAATTTTAAACTGAATAAGCGACTGGAACTGAAGTTTGGTTTCCAGTCGTTTTTTTCTTTTGTCAAAATCATAAAAAACACAACCAATGTCCGTCGAAAACTTTTTCAGTGAAGCTGAGAAAAAACAAATAACCGATGCAATTGTACAGGCCGAGTTAAACACTTCAGGTGAAATAAGATTACATGTTGAAGGTCGTTGCAAAATTGATGTACTTGATCGGGCAGCTTATGTTTTCGGTAAGCTGGAAATGGACCAAACCGCACAACGCAATGGAGTTTTGTTTTATTTGGCTGTTTACGATCGTAAATTCGCAATTCTGGGCGATGCTGGAATAAACAAACTTGTTCCTTCAAATTTTTGGGACAAGATTAAGGAAATCATGCTGTCTTTTTTTAAGGAAGGGAAGTTCGCCGATGGTTTGTCAAAAGGAATCTTGATGGCCGGAGAGCAGCTGAAAACCAACTTTCCCTATCAGAGTGACGATATAAATGAATTATCAGACGAAATTTCTTTCGAAAAAAACCTGTAATTATGAAGCATCTATTTTTATTACTTTTTTTTGCAATTTTCTCTTTTTCAGTTTTTTCGCAAGATATTCCTGAACGGCCCAATCCACCAAAGCTTGTGAATGATATGGCCAATGTGTTATCAGATGACGAAGAACAACAACTCGAAGCTGTTGTCGACGAATTCAATAACCAAACTTCAACACAGATTTGTATAGTTACCCTTCCATCGTTAAACGGTTATGAAATTTCTGATTTATCATTTAAGATTGGCGAAAAATGGGGTGTTGGCCAAAAAGGGAAAAACAACGGTATTCTGGTTCTTTTCAAGCCGAAAACTGCAAACGAAAAAGGAGGGATTTTCATTGCTGTTGGCTATGGATTGGAATCTGTCATTCCTGATGCTATTGCCAATCGATTGGTGGTAAACAATGCCATGATTCCTCATTTTCGCGAAAATGATGTTTACGGCGGTTTGCTCGAAGGCACAAAAGTGTTGATGGGCTTGGCGTCCAAAGAGTTTACTGCTGAAGATTACCAGAAAAAAGTAGGTGGAAAGAAAGATGACAGCGGAGGTGGCTTTGGTTTTATCATCGTCATAATCATTGTTGCCATTATCATGTCTATTTTCCGTGGTGGCCGTGGCGGACACTATAATTCAGGCGGAAGTTTGCCATTCTGGCTCGCGATGGGACTGCTAAATTCGGGCAGAGGCCGT
The DNA here is from genome assembly GCA_937915865.1 of uncultured Prolixibacteraceae bacterium. Taxonomy (GTDB): domain Bacteria; phylum Bacteroidota; class Bacteroidia; order Bacteroidales; family Prolixibacteraceae; genus Aquipluma. Next base: position 26,724 of record CALGIG010000081.1, read on the forward strand.
GGCTCGTGGGGCGGATTCTCCGGCGGCGGAGGTGGCTTCGGAGGAGGTGGTAGTGGCGGCGGCTTTGGCGGTTTCGGCGGCGGAAGCTTTGGTGGCGGCGGCGCTGGCGGAAGCTGGTAAAAATGAAGATATTTTAGCTGGAAAGAATCCGATAGGTGGAATGACCTGTCGGATTTTTTATTGGTCTGAAGAATCCGAATAGGTTAGGGTTCCTAGCGCCAGCAGTCCGTAAAAAGTGTATTCCAAATCGGTGGTTTGGTCGCCATCGCCTGAAAGAAAGGCACCATTGACAAAGTTTTGCTGAATAAAACCGAGGCAGCCAGGTGCCAATAACCTTAAATCGCAACCGGCATTTTTTAGCGAGAACAAAGCTACCGCTGTTGATAACATATCGGCTTGTTCTAAATGCTGAAAAGCCCGGAATCCGCCTGATTTGGAAGCGAAAGGCATCAAAAGTTGCTGTTCTTCCGAACCATCTTTGCCTGAAATTTTCAATAGAAATACTTTGGCTGCAATTTCGGAACAAGGAGAATTTTCGTTTACCTCAATGCGCGACAGCATTTTCCCTGAAAACCGTTGCAGCAAGCCTCGAAATGGTAAAACAGCATCCAGAGTCAGGAACAGCACAAAACTTCGGTACGAAAGGTTGATAGAATATCGTTCTTTCCAAAACGAATGGCTCAACTTTAGTAAGGTTTTAATCCTTAATATCCAACTAATCTTCAATTCCTTCTGTAATAAACCTAGGCAGCATTGCTCAATAAAACCGTGTTGTTTTGAGCTAGATTGGCGGGTAATAAATTGCCGAAGGCGAAGCATTTCACTAGAGCCATCCGACAAGTCCCCCTTCGGGGGATTTAGGGGGCTTCCCTTCATCAATAGCAGTCCAAACAAAGAATAATACAAATCCGACCTTCCGCTGCGATCGTTAAAACCGCCATCCATATTTTGTTGACTTTTCAGGAATTGAAAAACTTCCTGTTGTCCTTGTTCGTTGAGCATATCCAACGCATTTCGCAGTAGCGAAACCATTTGGCGATAGAACGGAATATTTGGTTGTGACTGATTCATTGCAAATCAGAAGATCTTTCCAAGAACCGTGTAAAGGCTTAGTTTCAGGCGCAAATTGGCTAACTGATCAAGCTGATTGTAAGCTTTTGCAGTGTATTCCGATAGAAGCTCTTCCGTCTTTTTTACAATCTGGTGGGTTTCCATCCACTCAGTAACCTGTTGCTTGTCGTTTCGGATATAAGCTGCCTGAATATCTTCAATTGTCAAATTTGTTGCATTTTCAGCAAGCATGGATAGCATTAGCGGATAATCGGCTACTTGAGTATTTTCGTTCGATTCTCGGTACTCGTCCAGATCGTCTTTAATCTGGTAAGCCACTCCGAAGTAAGCTGAGAATTTTTTCAGTATTTGCAAATCATTTTTCGTGGCGTTGCCAGCTGTGGCACCTAACATAAGTGCCACCCAAATGGCCGATCCAGTTTTTTGCTCAAAGATTTCTAACTGATCATTAAGTGATAAAACGGTATTCTTCGAATTGGCCAGCAAATCTGCTCCCTGTCCAACCGACAAAGCTACATGTCCCTGCGCCACCAGTTGGTAGCAGGCTGCCATAGTTTTAGGTTCGAGCGGAAGTTTTCCGAGTAATTCGTAGCCTTTACCCAACAAGAAGTCGCCGGCATTTATAGCTACTGGAATGCCATGCTGTTTATGGATAGTCTCGGTATTGTATCTGAAATCGTCGTTGTCCTCTATATCATCGTGAATAAGCGATGCTTTATGGAAACACTCGACCACTACTGAAAGTTGTAACAGTAAGGATTCAGAAACTTCAATAGCATAAGCTGAATAAGCCAGAGCAGTAAGTAAAGGGCGAATGCGTTGTCCGCCGGTGAGCATCGATTCAATAGTCAATTGAGTCGTTAAATTATTCACTGGACCAAGAAGTTGAGTCAGTGTTTTTTCATTAAAAAAACCATTCACTTTTTCTTTCAGCCCGGAAACAGAAATTGGTTTTAAGGCTTCATTTTCCTGAAAATTGATTAGTTCATCGTCGAGCCAGCGGTTATCCACATCGGTTTCGGTACAACCTTCGAAAAGTAAAGGAATGCCAATAACTGGTACCGCAGATCGGGCAACTGTTTCGAACGACTTTTGCAGTACCGACATACAGGTAACGCCAATGACAGCATCAACCGTCCCGCTTTGCACCAGGCTTATGGCTACTGTGGTTCCCTCGGCCACTAGCGAGGCATATCCCAGAGCCTCGGCTTTTTGCAAAATAGAATAAATCTGGCAGCTTTGGCACCCGGCACAAATCAGCCCAAGTTCGTCTATTTCAGCATGACAGGCACTATTGTTTTTTAGGCATTGTGGTAATAATAGTAAGCGGCGATTATAAGGTGTGGCTGCCACCACCGAGCGCCAGATTTCGTTCCCGCTAACCACCATTGCAAATTCACGAAAAACCAGATCAGTTCCCGTGAGCTCAATAATTTCATTGGCCATTTGCTGGATAAATTCGAAACTGGCAGGAGGTAAAATTCTCCTTTTGGCAACCAACTCACGGGCAGCCATTCTTAACCGGTTTCTCACTAACGCCTTTCCCGGAACCTGCAATATGTTTTCTTTAACCTTCAAATATTTACAATTTAATTATTTACAATTTACCATTGCCCTTTTCAAAATCGTCAATAGTAAAATCGTCCAATTGTCAATCACCCATAGGCTCCCAGCCCAAAGAATGCCCGTTTCTTGGCAAAACGGTAAATCCGGCTTTTTTCTGGAATCACTTCGCAAGAACCATGACTAAAAGTTTCAGGTGCCTGTCTCAATTGTTCGATTTCGTTTGCTCTGCCTGATGTATTTTTGGCCCTGTGTTTTTCTACAAAACCAGCCAGCCAGCGCGGATCTTCCATCACAACGCAGCCTTTGGTCTTTTGTTGAATGCTGTTTCTGAAATCACTCAAAAAGGTCGATTCGGCATACAAACGATTTAGCGACTTTTCGTCGATATTATCAGCAGCAAACTGTATGATTGGGCACGGTTCCACATAACCCGAAGCATTGATGTGATGACTTAGTCCTTCGGCTGCCGGGCACATTCCAACTCCATCTGCACTCCAGTAGGTATCGATGATCGCGATGCTATATTTCAAACGGGCGTCGACAATATGTTGCCGAAGCTTACGTACTTCATCGGGGCTCAAAGCTAGCTCATAATTCGGGTTTGGCCCCACGGGACGATAAATGTAATACCACAAATACGCCACACCTTTGTCAATCAGGTTGTTTATAAATTTAGGCGACATCGACATTTCAAGATTCGATTTGCAAACACTGATAGCTACGCCGGTAATCAACCCAGCTTTGGTAGCATTTTCGATGGCTTGCGATGCCGATTGATAAACGTTTTTCCCACCACGGCGAATGTCGGCTACCTGTTCATCGCCTTCAAAACTGATTAACGGCGTAACATTGGCGCACTGGCGCAAGGTTTCGGCCATGATCGGTGTGAGTAATGTTCCGTTGGTAAACAATTGAAAATAACAGTCAGAATGTTTTTTGAAAATCTCCGGTAACGGCTTGTACAGCAAAGGTTCGCCGCCCAAAATTCCAAAAAAATAGGAACCGGCTTGCTTCGTTTCGGTAATAATCCGGTTGAGTTGTTCGGGTTGCATTCTGTTGTTTTTTTCTTTTCCCATCACCCAGCAACCCTGACAATTCAGGTTGCAGTCGTCGGTTATTGAAATAAAGTTGAAAGCAGGGAAAAAAGCACCTTTCTTTTGCCGTTTCTGAAACCGGGCAAACGACATTGAACCTTTTATACCCATGTTAACCATGAACTTGTAAAGGCATCGTTTGTCGCTTCTGAATAATATATTTTTTAGTAATCCCATATTCCTTTTCGAAACCTTCAAGGTTTTAAAAACCTTGAAGGTTTAATTATTCGTCTTTTTTATTTCCTCCAGCGCTTTGCGTCGCTCTGCTTCGGCTTGTTCTATCAGTCCAGCCTTAAAAATATTCCGGCGCATGGCCGAGCGCTGGTTCAGGGTCGAAATCATATTAATGTCAGCAACTAGTCCTTTCGGTTTCATTTCAGTTCCGGGTTCGGCCCCGGCCAAAACGCTGTTTTCTTTCAGTCGTGGAAAAATAATGGCCGAGGTCGGACAATTACGTCCGCATGCCGGGCAATTATTTTTGCAAGCTAGTGGCTTTGCTACTTTCAGTTTTTTGTTGTCAAACGTATAAACTCCGAACAGGCAGAATTTAAAGCATTTACCACAATCGATGCACAATGGTTGATCAATTACCGGATACCAGGCTGGTACTTCCAATCTGCTTTCTACTTGCTCTTCATTTGCTTTCCCTTCCTGAATAAAAAAGTCAGTCAGTAATTTTTGCTTAATCTGTTCTGCCGAAAGCTCCTTGAAATTCAGTACTTCCAATCCTGAAAGTTTTAGATCATTCTGCGCCAACATACTTTTGATGGCGCGCGGATAGCAGGCAACCATAATTTTCCGGCTGTATTTCTGGTCAATCTCTTGTAAGAAATCTTTCCGGTTCAACACAATTCCACAGAAATCGTGCAGTTGAAACAAATCAGCATCAAGTGACTTAACCACTGCCTGAATTTGTTCTGATTTCTCGGCAGAAATTACATTTCCGCCGCAATTACAAAATAAAATGCAGGTTTTTCTCATGGCTGTTCTGATTTTCAGGTTAAATAAACCAAATTTAATAACTTCTGAAAAGCGGATTGACCGATAAATTGTTTTCCGTTAACAAACATTTGGAAAAGTTCAATGAAACCCATTATGCAATTCACGTTTTAAAAGTTATGTAAAATGAGTAATGAAGTCGTACATTTTTTGTTACACAACTATTTGATTTTGCTTGATTATTAACTCAATTGTCTATTTTTGCAATGAAAGACAACGATCTGAACAGATGAACCTTGAATCCGAATTAACATCACTGCCCAACATTGGCAAAGTAGTTGCCGAAAAGCTGAAAGAAGTTGGGATCAATACACCCGATGAACTGCGCAAAGTTGGCGCCGAACAGGCTTTTATACGTCTTCAGACCATTGACGAGGGCGCCTGTTTGTGTATGTTGCAGGGTTTGGAAGGTGCCGTGCAAGGTATACGCTGGCACAACTTGTCCAAAGAGCGGAAAGAAGAATTGAAGCAGTTTTTCAGGATGAAAAGAAGCCCCATTCTAACCCTCCCCCAAGGGGAGGAAACAACACAACGTACAGATTTATAGTATTTACAACTATCTCCAAAGGAACATCTCATTATAAATTCTGGCGGCCAAACTCCCTTCCCTTTTTTGGAAGGGGCGGGGATGGGGCTAGACTTTTTAGGTTGGCGGATGAAGCCGTTTGTGGAACCATGTTCTGGTTTCGTTCATTACTTTAGCCTGTGCCGGCGGAACCTGGCGTTTGCAGGTAGAGCGTTCGGCGCTACCTTGGGGAGCTCCCCAGCGAATTTCGGGGCCATCGTTCGGGTTGTAGGCAATCTCAAAAGCATCGCGCCGTTTTACGATTTCTGCCAAAGTCAGCTTTTGTTCGCTTCCATTGCTTCGTGTATAAGTTATTGACAATTCATCCATTTTCGATTTCAATATTTCGTCGAGCTTACTTTTAACCGCCTCCGCCGATTTTAGTTTCGGCATTTTATAATCTTCGGGCGAACGCAATACCTTCTTCGGAAAATCAATCACTGCATCGATGGCAATCAGTAATCGTAAATCGCGGTTTGGAGTTGAAAAATCTTCCCATACACCACCCGTTTGGAAAACTCCGGTGGCTCTGCCAGGCATCGGAATTACAGTTCCAGGGTGCGCCCGCATGTATTTTTCGCCCGTTTCAACCGAATTTACGCGAACCATCAATTGTTCGTGCAAAGCTTTGATTAAATCGAGCAATGCAGTTTCCTGGTCAAGCGGTTTGGGATTGATGACACGCTCCATCGCATGGTAAAAATCTTCGCTCTTCATGCCTTTTTGCTGAAGTGAAAACGGAATATGGCCTGATCCTTCGGCCAACTCTCCCGACTTTAAAAGTCGATAAGTTCCATTGTGAACTTCGATGGGACGGAAAGCTTTAAAACCAGGCTCGCCAATCACTTCCGAAGTTGCAAAGAGAAAATTTCCTTTCCAGAATCGTTTGATAGCAATGGTTTTATCAGGTTGTGCATCAACTGACAATAATACGCCCGGCTGGTCACCCGATTGGGGCAGTTGATTAACTAAAATCAATGTGTGTCCATAAGGATCGGCAAAAACAACACCCGGACGCAAACCGTCGCGATTGAGTTCAACCGGATAATAGTCAGCACTTTCGTTGTTCATCGAAGCACGGGCTGTTCCAGAATGCACGCCGTTGGCCACCATTCGCAAATAAGCATTAAATTTTTGTGTGGGGTTAGATCGCGAGATGGGTGTTTCGTTGGTAATCCAACGGCCAACGCCAGGTGCTCGTCCCAATGCACCGCGGTCGCTTTCGTGGAAACCAAACGGTAATCCCATTTTCCAGGCAAAATAAGCACGCAGGTAAAACGGATTGTCGGCACAATCGGGCTGCATTACTACCTTGTTTTTCCCCGAAGCGTTATCTTCATCGAGCGAGAGATAGTTATATAAAAAATTCCAGTCTTTCATTTCAGTTACCTCATTCAGCGATTTCCACGATGAACGTTCATCGGCATTGCAAAACAAGGCATTCACCCAGGCCGAATAAAGCGATTCTGTCTTGGCATTCCAGCTTTGGGTGGCTTTCCAAACCGATTGTGTTGCTGGTTGCAATGGTTTATCAGTAACTTTAAAATTTATCTTTTCCGAACCCATTTCAGCCTGATATTCTCCAGCCGAACCAGTCGTAAATTCTTCTATTTTCCAAAACGGCAGACCAACACCGCTTCGGCTTTTCGTTGCTTTTATTTTTCCTGAAGGACTCGTAATGCGAATCTCGGCTTTCAGTACATCTTTTCCACCAGCAACCATCACCCGGAATATTTCACCCGGGCGGGGATTTTCAGGAGAAACCAGAATAGCGTCAACCAACTTTATTTTCGAAAAGTCTTCGGCTTCTTCCACTGCTTCAATTTGCTTTTCGGTGATTGTATTGCTGCCGCCATTAGTTGAATGGCCGCTACACGAGGCTGAACCAAATATCGCAGCAACCGAAAAAACAGCTAACCACAACGAATATGAGATATTATTCTTCATTTTCTGAATATTTTCCTGGACAAAGATAGGTTTGATTTGTTGTAGTTGTTATAATTGCTGTAGTTGTTGAAGCAAAATTAAGGTATCTGTCAGCTAAGGCAAACTGTGTGAAAACTAAATCTAAGCCGAAAATATTCAGATAGGTATCTGAGAAAATTTTAAAATACAATATTTTCAGAACTTTAAAGCATTAAGTCAAACAGGCAGTTAAACTGACGGTTTTAAAACATAAACTATGAAACCACGATTAAACATTGTTACGCTTGGGGTTGCCGATTTAAAGAAATCGCGCCAATTTTATGCCGATGCCTTTGGTTGGATTCCGGCAAATGGTAGTGACGAGAACATCGTATTTTTTTATCACGGCGGAATTGTTCTTGGATTGTATTCGATGGAGGGCCTTGCAGAAGATGCTGGAATTCCGGCTGAACGGAGTGGCTTTTCAGGAGTGACTTTGGCTATAAACGCCGAATCGAAGGAAGAAGTGGAAGAATTCCATAGAAGAGCGCTATCTGCCGGAGCAAAATCGCTGATTGAACCTGGCGACACTTTCTGGGGTGGATATCACAGCTATTTTGCCGATCCCGACAATCATTCCTGGGAAATTGCCTGGGCGCCATTCTGGGAATTCGACGAACTAGGGAGTTTGAAGATGTAGGAAGACGTTCTCTTTGTTATCGTTGTTGTAATAGTTGTCATTGTTAAAACTTAACTTTGACCACACTTATAACGGTGACAACAACGACAACAGACGTTTCTCTTTCTCTCCTTTTTGTTAAATTCATATTACCTTTTTGGTCAAAGTATTTTAGCACAAAAAATTACACTACATTTGCGGCCTGATTTTAGGGGTCGTGTATTTCCTTTGAGCCTGGTTTAGGACAGGAGCAATTACTCGTCTCCTTCCATTGGGTTAGAACCGGCATGTTGCTGGTTTTCAAATTAAAGGAATATATATGACATTTAATGAAACCGGTCTGAAACCGGAAATTCTACAGGCGATCGCAGAGATGGGATTCGAGAATCCTACGCCTATTCAGGAGCAAACCATTCCGCACCTGATATCATCTTCACAGGATTTAATTGCACTGGCACAAACAGGCACCGGTAAAACCGCGGCTTTTGGATTGCCGTTACTACACAATGCTTCGCTTCAGACGAAAGAAATTCAGGCATTGATTCTTTGCCCAACCCGTGAGTTGTGTTTGCAGATTACCCGCGATTTCGAAAATTTCTCGAAATACATGCCCGCCTTTAAAACGATTGCCGTTTATGGTGGAGCCGATATTACCAAGCAAATCCGAGAACTGAAAGCTGGCGGACACGTTGTGGTGGGAACTCCTGGTCGTGTAAACGACCTGATCAAACGTAAAGTGCTGAATGTTTCGGCCATTCGCTGGCTGGTGCTCGATGAAGCCGACGAAATGCTTACCATGGGCTTCAAAGACGAGCTGGATTCGATTCTTTCAACTACTCCGGAAGTGAAACAGACGTTGCTGTTTTCGGCAACTATGCCTTCAGAAATTGCAGATATTGCCAACAACCACCTGCATAATCCGGCAGAACTGGCCGTGGGACGACGCAATGAAGGAGCGGCCAATGTGGAGCATCATTATTATGTGGTTCATGCCAAAGATAAATATGCAACGCTGAAGCGCATTGCCGATAATTATCCCGATTGTTATGCCATTGTTTTTTGTCGTACGCGTATGGAAACGCGCGAAGTGGCCGATCAGTTTATGGCCGACGGATACAATGCCGACGCATTGCACGGCGATCTTTCGCAGGCACAACGCGACACGGTAATGGCCCGTTTCCGCAACCGCCAGCTGCAGATGCTTATTGCTACCGACGTTGCTGCACGTGGCCTCGATGTGAACGACCTGAGTCATGTAATCAACTATTCATTACCCGACGATCCGGAGGTATATATTCACCGAAGCGGACGTACCGGACGTGCAGGGAAAAGCGGAATTTCTGTTTCTATTCTTCACATGAAGGAAACTGGGAAACTGAAACAGATTGAACGTATTTCGCGCAAGAAATTCGAACGCAAGATGGTTCCAAACGGCGATGAAATTTGCGAAAAACAAATGTTTCATCTTATCGATCGGGTGGTAAATGTTGATATTGCCGAAAATCAGGTTAACAAGTTTATGCCGTTGATTCTGGAAAAATTTGAAGAAATGTCGAAGGAAGATATTGTAAAACACTTTGTTTCGCTTGAATTTAACCAGTTGATGGAATATTATAAAAACGCGAAAGATCTGAATATTCAGCTTGAAAAACCAAAGGATAGAATCAATAGACCTGATGGACGAAACGGTGAACGTACGCGTTTTTCAAAGCTTTACATCAATGTTGGTAAAAAGCATAACCTGAATGCTTCAACATTGATCGGTATTATCAATCAATTCTCGAAACACCGCAAAATCGAAATCGGACGAATTGATATTCAGCGCAAATTCTCGTTTTTCGAGATCGATAGTACTTTCGAGAAAGACCTTGTAAAAGCGATGAATAATCAGGTTGTTGAAGGTATTCAGATTAATGTATCGCGTGTTGAATCAACTGCGCCCGAAGCAAGTGAAAGACCAGGATACAGAAGAGACCGTATTGATGGTGGCAGAAGAGGAGAACGACGTGATAATAACCGACGCGAAAGTGCTTACAACGAAAAAAATGACAGGTACAAAAAGTGGAAGAATTGATTTTTAGAAACAATAAACCCTTCGAAGATGTAATTCGAAGGGTTTATTGTTTACAATTTTAACCGTCGGACAAACTCGTTGATGTCAAAATTCAGGTTAATTTTTGGTAAACGGAACCTCCCGCCAGGTTGACTTTTCGAGACAGAGTATATCTCGTCGATTATGATTTTGTATTTGGCGGTAATATAGTTTCTTTTCAGTTTCAATGTTGGTGAAAGTTCTCCGCTTTGAGGAGTCCATTCATCGGAAATCAAACGGAAACGCTTAATTTCCTCAAACTCTCCTAATGTTTTGTTAATTGCGTTTACTTCGCGTTGAATCTGCGCCAATACCTCGGTTTTATGTATCAGTTCCTTGTTGTCCTGATAAGAGATTTTACGTTGACTGCACCAATCGTGGAGGTAAACGAAGTTTGGAGAAATAAGCGCACTGGCAAATTTTTCACCGGCCCCAACAACCATTACCTGTTCTATAAAGAATGATTCTTTTAGCTTATTCTCAATCATTTGTGGAGCTATATATTTTCCCCCCGAAAGTTTGAACATTTCCTTTTTCCGATCTGTGATTTTCAAGTATTTGCCATCAACCAGCATACCAATATCACCAGTATGAAACCATCCGTTTTCGTCAATTACTTCGGCGGTAAGGTCAGGAGCCTTGTAATAGCCGAGCATTACGCCAGGGCCTTTTACCAAAATTTCTCCATCCTCTCCAAAACTAACTTCCACTCCTGAAAGTATTTCACCAACAGTTCCAATCTTTATTGATTTACCCTTTGGATTATTTACCGCAATAACAGGCGAAGTTTCGGTTAATCCATAACCTTCAAGGTTAGTGATACCGGCAATTCCAAGTACCCGTGAAATTTGCGGCTGTAATGCTGCTCCTCCTGAAACAATATATTTTACATTGTTTCCCAGGGCTTCTCTCCATTTCGAATAAATCAGTTTATCAGCAATTGAAATACGAAGTCTCAAGAATAAGTTGAATTTTCTGTAGTATTCGAAATGCCTTGAAAGATGTACTGCCCAGAAATAGATAACCCGCTTGATTCCTTTCAGTTCTTTTCCTTTGGAAAGAAATCCATCGTAAATACGTTCCAAAAGCCTGGGAACACAGTTAAACATGTGTGGTTTAATTTCCTTGATCCCTGAAACTATTTGTCCCAGGTTTCCAATGTAGTAAACTCCCATTCCCTTGTACTGAAAATGGTAATTCATACTGCGTTCGTAAACATGGCAAAGGGGCAAAAAACTCAAAGCTCTGTGTTCATAACCCAAATCATGCATTTTTGAATGAGCAACAAAATTCGAAACCAGGTTTCTGTGGCTAAGCATCACTCCTTTAGGTACTCCTGTTGTTCCTGATGTATAAATAATGGTTGTTAAGTCGTCAGGTTGAATATCTTTCTTTAATTGATTAAGCATTGCTTCAAATTCAGGTTGGCGCAAAATGCCCAATTCGATGATTTCCTTATAATTGATTACTCCTTCAATTTCCTCAAATGAAATAAATTCAGGAATAATCTCCATCTCGGCGGTAATTGGCTGAAGCTTTTCGTAGAGCTTTTTGTCGCCGACAAATAGTGCTTTTACTTCAGCGTGCTTTAAAATATAAGAATATTCTTCCTCGCTAATCGTTGGGTAAATTGGTACATGTACAATTCCTGTCATTGCCAGGGCCATATCTGCAAAGTTCCATTCCGGTCGATTTGCAGTTACTGTGGCAATTTTATCGCCCCTTACATAACCTCTGGCCAACAAACCAAGGGCCAACCGATTCGAAAAATTCACATATTCGGCAGTGCTGTAAGTATACCAATCTTTATGATTTTTTCCGCCTAAGGCATCTTTACGGGGAAATTGGTTTAACGATCGTTCAAGAATGTCGAAAGTTCTCGTAACTTCAAAAGTCATTTATTGTTGAATTTTGGTCAATGCGCTAAATATAAAATTATTTTATAGCACGGTAGAACTGATTCAATGCCAAAAAAAAATAAAAATTTACAAAAACAATCTAATGAAGAATATATGTAATTGATTTTCAATACAAATTATAGCGTGATGTTAATTTTACCAAAAATGGTTATTTCATTCAATTTTCAAAATCCAGATTCTTTTGTTTGAAATTTGCAAAAAACATCAATCCGATTACTGCAATAATGCTAACGTAAACTGACCAGTGCATCGAATCAACTGAGCCCCGCCCATAAGAATGCAATCCGCTGAGATAATAATTCACACCGAAATAGGTCATCAAAACTGATGAAAAGCCAAGTACCGTTGCCATATTATAATTGAAAATACCCTTCAACGTTGGCATCAGTCGCATGTGTGCAACGAATGTGTATACGACTACGGTTACCAGCGCCCATGTTTCTTTCGAGTCCCAACCCCAATATCTGCCCCAGCTTTCGTTCGCCCAAACTCCGCCCAGGAAAGTTCCAATGGTAAGCATGTATAAACCAACTGTCACCGACATTTCGCTAATTGTTGTTAATTGCAGAATAATATTTTTAATTGTTGCACTGTTCCCTGCATTACTGATGCTGTACATGATTAGTACAAGCAAACCAATAAAAGCACTCATACCAATAAAACCATAACTAGCTGTAATCACTGCTACGTGAATCATAAGCCAGTACGAATTCAATACCGGCACCAGGTGAGTTATTTCGGGGTTCATCCAGTTAAGGTGCGCCACAAATAGGATAATGCCAGAAAGCATGGCTGCCGTCCCGATCACCATCGGGTATTTTCGACCAAAAATCACTCCGGCAAGCATCGAAGCCCATGCTACGTAAATCATTGATTCGTAACCGTTAGACCATGGAGCGTGCCCGGAAATATACCAACGCAGGCCCAATCCGAAAGTATGAAGCGCAAATCCGGCAACAATTAATGCGGTAAAAGCAGTCCGGGTTTTCTTGCCCAACGTTTTTTGCCTGAAAATATTCACAAACAGCGTTACCAACAGACTAAACCCGAGTAATAAATAAATTGGGAAAACCCGTTTAAACGGATTCAGCGAATTGTAAAATAACTCGGCATTTTTCTTTGAGTCAGGGGCCAGATAGGATGAGGCATATTTAGTTTGGTAAGCTGCAATGCTAGCCAGAAATTGTTGCGGGCTCACTTCTCCTTTTCCGTTCATCGACTCTTTCAGCAATTGAAATCCTTTGTTGATGAAAAGTGATTCTTCGTTGGAGATTCCTGCAGGGCTATTCCCTGGTGTTGACCATTTCTCAGCTTTGGTTTTGCCCGGGAAAAATGCAAACATGTCGCCGTTTACAACCATGAAACAAATGTTCACCCGCTCATCCAGGTTGATTAGTTCCTTCTCATACATATTTCTGAAAGCAGGCATTTTGGCATAAGCTGCCTTAACAGGTTCAATTAGCTTGTAATCACCATTTTCGTTAAAGAAAACGGTAAGTGGAATACGGCTTTCGGTTACACCCAACTGTTTTTTTAGCTGATCGTTGGTTATGTAAACCAGCGAAACATTGCGCCAGTATTCGGGATACAGATACAAGCCCAGCATCACTTCCTCGGGCAAGCGTCCGCCAAAATCCGATTTGTGCGACACTTTTCTGAGTACTTCTGATGATAAGGTTGAAACGGGCTCAATACGACCGTCCTGCCCCTGAATCCAAAGTCTCGAAAAATCATCCAGAATTGCTTGGTCAATGCGCGGAATTGGTGTCAGTTCCGAGTTTTCAGCATAACCCGAATTGGAATTCAGTAATAAAACCAATAGGGTTATTCCGGCAACCGAAGAATATTGTTTGAGTTTTTGGATCAGAGTATGGAAACGCGAGTTTTTGCTGATCAAAGCAAGCACAAATCCCAACCCAAGCAGCAAATAACCAACGTAAGTAACGGTTGTTCCTAGCTGATCGGCATTCACTGAGAGAACCGTTCCTTGTTCATCCTGGTCGTATGACGACTGGAAGAATTTATAGCCACGGTAATTCAAGGTATTATTCATAAAGACGCGAACATTTCGCTTTACATTTCGCTCCCGATCAATCAAAACCAGTTCGCTCGCATACGACGACGGACTCATCGATCCGGGATATTTTTCCATCTGGAAATCGGTTAATTGTAAGGCAAAGGGCAGGTAAATCGGGTCGGCGCCATAAGTAATTTCAAGTGAAGAATTGCCAACTTGTACCATTTGCGGTTCGCCACGCATACCGTGTTTCCCCATCACGTTCACAATCTGTTTTTTCCCGCCGTCATTCACTTCAAGCATTACAGCATCAAGCCCTTCGGTTCCTGAATTATCTTTTCCGATGGTCGTAACTGCATGATTATAATAGTTCCTGATCAATAGCATATAGCTGTCGAATGCATATAATTGCATTGTCTCTGCCTGAATAGTGTCGTGCGGATTAACTTGTTTGGGTTCGTCACCCGACATTGATCGAATCTCAACCGGACGATCAGCTGTCAGGAATAATTTTCCTCCTTTTTCGAAGAATTTGAAATTTGCATCCTGACGCTCAAATCCCAATAGCGTATTGCCTAATATCAGGTTGCTTCCTTTCGTAAATACATAATTTTCCCGTCCTTGTCCTTGCGAAATTACAAAATCAATCATTGGTTCTCCTGAAGCATCTTCCTTCACTGTACGAACTGCATTTTTAATAAACCCGACCGATTTTATATTAATTTTTCTTCCTTCTACAGTTAAGTCTTCGTTGAATCCGTGCGGTGTGATTTCAGAAAAAAGTACTACATCGCTCACTATCTGGTTCCCGTTTTTGATGGTCAGGTAATCTTCTGCCGAAAGTATATAATCCGACGATTGTCCTTCGCGGATGTGCATCACTCCTTCAAAACTGATGTAACGGGTAATCCCGGCTCCAATTAGGATGAATACAAATGAGATGTGAAAAATTCCGATTGAAATTCGCTCTTTGGTGTACATCCTGAACCTGAAAAAATTCACAGTTAAGTTGATGGTCAACAGGATCAGGACCAACTCGAACCAGAGCGATTTGTATATCAGCGCTTGCGCGGCTTCCGTTCCATAACTGTTTTCAACGAAAGTAGCGATACCCATCGAGAAGGCCATAATAAGCAACAGGAATCCCATGAAAGGGAATGAGAAAAAGAAATTCAATGTTTTATTCATAAACCGGTTATTAATCAGGAATTTTATGAGCTAAAATCAAATAAAAAGTCTGTATTCTTACAGACTAATCATATAACAGTTTACAATGCTTTAGGTTGAAAACATTAACATTTTTTACAGAAAACAAGCTATTTGAATTTCAATGTTCCCCACTGTCCCATTTGTCCAACAATCCAGCTAATTCGCTCCTGAACGTAAGGCCCGGGCGGGTTGGCAGAATATTTTCGAGGATTGGGAAGAATTGCAGCCAATGCAGCAGCTTGTGTGCGCGACAGATTTTTGGCGCTTGTGTGCCAGTATAATTGGGCTGCGGCTTCGGACCCGTATATTCCTTTGCCCATTTCAATACTATTCAGGTAAACTTCCATTATACGCTTCTTCCCCCATACGAATTCGATTAAAATGGTAAAATAAACCTCGAAACCTTTGCGTACCCAGCTTCGTCCGGGCCACAAAAACACATTTTTGGCTGTTTGCTGTGAAATGGTGCTGGCGCCTCGAACCCGCTTTTCGCCACGTTTAGCTGCATCAACCGAACGCTGAATGGCATCCAGATCGAATCCTGAATGGTTCATGAAGTTTTGATCTTCGCTACAAACTACAGCCAATGGCAGGTTTTTGGAAATCTCATCGAGCGACACCCAATCGTGTTTCAAACGAACCGGATCGGATGAGAATACCTGCTCACCACACCGGATCAGCATCAACGGAGTTACCGGCACCGGTACAAACCGGAAAATTAGGACTGAAATAATTGAAAGTCCGAAAAACCAAAGGACGGTTTTCCAAAGAAGTTTATAGATTTTTTTGCCTAAATCGCTTTTCATTTTGAATATGATTTTGACATTACAAAATTACTCAAATTGATCCAATTCAAAACAAAAGGCCTGTCAGGATAATCCCAACAGGCCTTAATATTTCAGATTTACTTTAAACTTTACTTCACAAACGTTTTGGCTTTAGCCACCGCTGCACCCAAACCATTCAGGTCTTTACCTCCGGCAGTTGCATAATAAGCCTGACCGCCGCCACCGCCCTGCATTTCTTTGGCAGCTTCGCGAACTATAGCTCCGGCATTTAAGCCTTTTTCGGCAACTACGTTATCTGCAATCATTACGGTAATCGATGGTTTTCCTGAAATGGCAGAACCCAACACAAGGAACAGGTTTTCTACTTCACCTTTTAATTGGTAAGCTAAATCACGGACAGCCTGTGCCGAATCCAATGAAATAACTTCAGCGATTACATTTATGCCATTAGTTGCTTCAACTTTATTTTTCAATTCCTGTTTGATTCCGGCAGCAGCTTTACGCTCAAACTCATCAATCTGCTTTTGCAACTTACCGTTTTGTGCAACCAGTTCTTCAATCGTTTTCTTCAGGTTTTGGGTATTGTTTAGGATCGTTTTTACTTCTGAAAGCTCATCCTGTTGTTTTTTGAAATAGGATTCAGCTTTTTCTCCGGTAATGGCTTCGATACGGCGAACACCAGCCGAAATAGCGCTTTCCGAAGTAATTACAAACAATCCGATTTGCCCGGTTGAAGGGACATGCGTTCCACCGCACAGCTCAACCGATTTTCCGAATTTGATCACACGAACAAAATCGCCGTACTTTTCACCAAACAACGCAATGGCGCCCATCGCTTTGGCCTCGTTGAACGGAACGGTGCGGTTTTCTTCTTTTATGTTGTTTTCGCGAATCAACTGGTTCACACGGGCCTGAACCTGGTCAAGTTCTTCGCGGCTTACTTTCTGAAAATGTGCAAAGTCGAAACGAAGATATTCGCTGTTTACCAACGAACCTTTCTGTTCCACATGAGTTCCCAGCACTTCGCGCAGTGCCTGGTCCAACAGGTGGGTTGCTGTGTGGTTATTCATAGTCAGCCTCCGTTTTTCAACATTAACAACAGCTTTGAATGTTGCTGATGGATTGTCCGGAAGTTTTGCAGCGATATGAATGGTGAGGTTGTTTTCTTTTTGCGTGTCGACGATTGGAGTTTTTTGTCCGTCAGCTTCAATGGTGCCGCTATCGCCAATCTGACCGCCCGATTCGCCATAGAACGGAGTTTTATCAAATACCAGATGATAAGATTCTTTCCCTTTCTGTACCACTTTACGATAACGAGAAATTTGTACTTCGGCTTCCATCTGGTCGTAACCTACGAATTCAACCTGCTCAATTTTTTTTAGTTCCACCCAATCGTCGGTTTCCTGAGCTGCAGCGTTACGCGAGCGTTCTTTTTGCTTTTCCATTTCAGCATTGAAACCGGCTTCATCAACCGACATGCCTTTTTCTCGCAGGATCAGGCTTGTCAAATCCAAGGGGAAACCATACGTGTCGTAGAGTGTGAAAGCCAATTCTCCGCTTAATTCTCCGCCTTTTTTAGCAGGAATGTTTTTTTCGAGCAGGCGAATGCCCGTTTCAAGTGTGCGTAAGAACGATTCCTCTTCCTCGTGAATAACTTTTTCGATTAAAGTTTGCTGCGAAACCAGTTCGGGGAAAGCCTCGCCCATGTTATCTTTCAGCACTTCAACCAGCTTACAGATAAATGGTTCGCGGAAGTCGAGGAATGTATAACCATAACGAACGGCGCGGCGCAAAATGCGGCGAATCACATATCCTGCCTTATTGTTTGAAGGTAACTGACCGTCAGCAATCGAGAACGAAATGGCGCGTAAGTGGTCGGCAATTACACGCATAGCAATGTCGGCTTTCTGATCATCCCCGTATTTTTTGTTGCTCAATTCAGCAATTTTGGCGATGGTTGTTTGGAAAACGTCGGTGTCGTAATTCGATTTTTTGCCTTGCAGTACCATACACAAACGTTCGAACCCCATTCCGGTATCCACGTGTTTATCCGGGAGTTCTTCCAGTTTACCATCGGCTTTTCTGTTGAACTGGATAAATACAAGGTTCCATATTTCAATTACAAGTGGATTGTCTTTGTTCACCAGGTTTTGTCCCGGAATTTTGGCGCGTTCTTCGTCGTCGCGCAGATCGACATGAATCTCAGAACATGGACCACAAGGACCGGTATCGCCCATTTCCCAGAAGTTATCTTTTTTGCTTCCGTTGATAATGCGTTCAGAAGGAAGATGTTTGTTCCACAAAGCAAAAGCTTCATCATCGCGCTCAAGCTTATCGTCGGCGCTTCCTTCGAAAACCGAAGCATACATACGATCAGCGGGAATACCCAATTTGTCGTGAAGCAATTCCCATGCCCAGTTAATGGCATCTTCCTTGAAATAATTGCCAAACGACCAGTTCCCCAGCATTTCGAACATGGTATGGTGATAGGTGTCATGTCCAACTTCTTCCAGATCATTGTGTTTCCCTGAAACGCGTAAACATTTTTGCGTGTCGGCAATACGAACATATTTTGCAGGCTGGTTACCCAAAAAAATATCTTTAAACTGGTTCATCCCTGCGTTGGTAAACATCAGGGTTGGGTCGTTTTTTACAACCATTGGGGCCGAACTCACAATTTGATGGCCTTTTTCAGCAAAAAAATCTAAAAACGCTTTTCTGATCTGCTTCGAATTCATATTCTAAAGTTTCAATTTAATCTGTAAATTATAAACAACAAGTCAGGACTCATCGTTTATTTTCGCCGAAAACATTAGTTTTGCAGGCTGTTATAACCGGAATTTTTAAAATCTTGCAAAGTTAGTTGAATTACTTAAATTTGTTACAGATCGAAAAATTAATTCCATTATTCCTGTTTTATGGCGAAAGTCAGGTACAGATTTAATGCTCACACGCTTAGTTACGATAAGATAGTTATTAGTTTCAAGACAAGATTAAAACGTTTTTTAGCTTTGTCTTCAACTACTTTATTGACATCTATCCTTATAGCTATTGGGATTTTGCAATTTTATGAATCTCCCCGAATGCGTAGCTTGCATAAGGAAAATGAACGTCTTTTAACTCAATACGAGTTGATGTATAAAGATTTGATGACGGTTGAAAAAGTGCTTGATGAAATTGAACAACGAGACAATAATTTATATCGTGTAATTTTTGAAAGCGATCCGATCCCTTCTACAATCAGAAGAGCCGGATTTGGTGGGGTCAATAGGTATTCGAAACTCGAATCGTTTGACAACTCTGATTTGGTAATAAAAACAGCTGAAAAGCTTGATATTCTTTCGAAGCAAGCATACATTCAAACCAAATCATACGACGAGGTGATGAAGCTCGCTATGAACAAGGAAGAGCTGAAAGTAAGTATACCGGCTATTATGCCTATTTCAAATAAATCGCTGAAAAGTACTGCCTCAGGTTGGGGATTTCGCATTCATCCTATTTATAAAATCAAGCAATTCCATTACGGAATGGATTTTACGGCTAATATTGGAACCAAGGTTTACGCTACAGGCGATGGGGTAGTGAAAGATATACAATCGATTGGGGGAGGTTATGGTAAATGGATTTTGATTGATCATGGTTTTGGGTATGAAACATTATACGGACACCTCAATGGTTTCAATGTAAAAATCGGGGATAAGGTTAAGCGTGGAAATGTTATTGGTTTTGTTGGCAATACAGGAACGTCAACAGGGCCGCATTTGCATTACGAAGTTCATCGAAACGGAGAACCAGTCAATCCACAATACTATTATTTCAAAGATCTGAATGCTCAGGAGTACGAAAAAATGGTCAAAATATCATCAAATATTGGTCAAACATTCGATTAAGAAAAATGCCATGCCTTATAAAAGACCTAAAATTGAGAAAGTTTTTTATTCGATCAGCGAGGTTGCCGAAATGTTTGGAGTTACCACCTCGAATGTCAGGTTTTGGGAAAATGAATTTGACATCCTGAAACCACACAAAAATGCCAAGGGCAACCGGATGTTTACCAAAGAAGACATTGAAAACCTGAAGATCATATATCATCTTCTGAAAGAAAGAGGTATGACCATTAAAGGCGCTCAAAAAAAGTTGAAAGACAATAGGGAAGACACGATTAACAACATTGAAGTAGTGAATCGATTGCAGGAAATACGGAAGATGTTGATCGACATTAAAGATGAGTTATGAGTTATTAATGATGAATTAATTCGTTGAAAACATGCAGATTAAACAAATCATACAATGTATCGAATCGGTTGCTCCGCTGGCATTTCAGGAATCGTACGATAATTCCGGGCTTATTGTTGGTAACCCTCAAGATGAGGTTACAGGTGCATTAATCACTCTTGATTTTACAGAAGATGTTTTAAATGAGGCAATTCATAAGAATTTAAATCTTGTTGTTTGTCATCATCCAATTGTTTTTGGAGGGATCAAGAAACTGAACGGGAAAAATTATATCGAACGTTGTGTGGCGAAAGCGATTAAAGGCGACATCGCAATTTATGCAGCACATACTAATCTCGACAGTGTTTTTGGCGGAGTTAATTCAAAAATATGTGAAAAGCTGGAACTGCAAAATTGTCGGATTCTTGATCCAATACCTAATTTCCTGAAAAAACTGGTAACATTTGTTCCAGTTAGTCAGGCAGAAAAGGTTCGGCTGGCCTTGTTTGAAGCAGGTGCAGGTCATATAGGAAATTACGACTCATGCAGCTTCAATCTTTCAGGCGATGGGACTTTTCGTGGAAATGATAAAACTAATCCGTATGTAGGTAAGCAAAACCAGTTGCATACTGAAAAAGAAATCCGAATTGAAACTATTTTTCCAAAACATATCCAGTCCAAAGTTGTTCAATCGCTTTTACAAGCGCATCCGTATGAAGAAGTAGCTTTCGATATATATCCGCTCGATAATGATTTTACGCAAGCCGGAATTGGAATGATTGGTGAATTGGAAAGACCTGTACCGGAGGTAAATTTTCTGGAAAAACTAAAAGAAACATTCCAGTGCCGGATAGTGAAACATACCGAATTATTAGGCAAGCCAATACAAAAAGTTGCTGTGTGCGGAGGTGCCGGAAGTAGTTACCTGAATAAAGCTATCGCTCAAAAGGCTGATATATTTATTTCAGGAGACTTTAAATACCACCAGTTTTTTGATGCAGAGAAGAAGATAATTATTGCCGACATAGGACATTATGAGAGCGAACAATTCACTAAAGAAGTTTTTTATGAATTACTTACAAAAAAATTCCCTAAATTTGCAGTCCATTTATCGGAAATAAATACCAATCCGGTAAGTTATCTCACTTGATATAAGTTAAACAAATATAAGTATGAATACACCGTACGTTAGAGAAGAAAACAAAAGTGTGCCAATCAGCTCGAAGCTAAGGGCATTGTTTGAGCTACAAAGTGTTGTTTCTGAGATAGACAAGATAAAAACGCTTCGTGGAGAATTGCCTTTGGAGGTTCAGGATTTGGAAGACGAAATTACCGGTTTGAAAACCCGCGTAACCAATTTCGAGGACGATATTAAAGATCTTGAAACGGCCATTCATAACAAGAAAATAGCCATTAAAGAATCAGAAGGCCTGATTGCAAAATATACAGAACAGCAAAATAATGTTCGTAATAACCGCGAATTTGATTCGTTAAGTAAAGAAGTTGAATTTCAGAAGTTGGAAATTGAATTATCTGAAAAAAGAATTCGCGAATTCACGAATGATCTTGCCAACAAAAAAGAAGCTATTGTTTCTTCTTCGGTTCTTTTGAAAGAACGGTTGGACGATTTGGATAGAAAACAACGTGAATTGGAAGAAATAACTTCTGAAACTCAAATTGAAGAAGAACGTTTGAAAGCCAAAGCTGAAAAGATTGAAGGTAACATTGAAGTGCGTTTGTTGACTGCATTTAAACGTATCCGTAAAAATGCACGTAATGGATTGGCCGTTGTTACCGTTCAGCGCGACGCTTGTGGAGGTTGTTTCAATAAAATTCCACCACAACGCCAGATGGATATTGCTTCCCGTAAAAAAGTTATCGTTTGCGAATATTGCGGACGTATTCTTGTTGATAAAGATATTCTCGACTCAGTTGAGACAGGAGAATAGTATTTAGCACAAACAAAAAAACCTTCAGGATTAATTTTTCTGAAGGTTTTTTTATGTCTATAAGTCACGTGTTTATAGAAACGATTCTCTACATACTATTTCACTCTTTTGTATCTTGCACGATAAATTTAGGTATACAATGAAAAGTACGATTCAACAACAAATTTCAGAAGTTAGCCAAATTCTCCTGAATAAACGTAATTCAGATGGTTACTGGAATGGCCGTTTATCGTCGAGTGCATTAGGTGTGGCTGTAGCTGTTACTGCTTTATTTTTTTACGAGCAGGATGACAATTCTTCAGCAATACGTTCTGGATTGAAATGGTTAGAACAAAATATCAATGCAGATGGTGGTTTTGGCGATTCGCCCGGCAGTCGAAGCAATGTTAGTACGAGCTTATTATGTTATGCTGCTGTAAAAGTAACGAACCAAAAATATTCAAATAGTCGTTTATTAGAAGAGCTCTCTGTTTACCTGAAATCTCAAGATATAGATATTAATTCTGAACAGATGATTCAATCTGTTTTGAATTTTTACCAGACTGATCGTACTTTTTCGGTCCCAATTTTAACAATGTGCGCTTTGTGCGGGGTTCCTGGCTATGTGGCATTTGAGCAAATTCCTCAACTTCCTTTCGAGTTATCGTTGTTGCCACGATCATTTTATAGTGCACTTAACCTTAGTGTAGTGAGTTATGCAATACCGGCTTTAATAGCTGTTGGAATTGCTATTTTTGAACATAAACGAAGCAAAAACCCTTTGCTAAAATTTATCAGACAAGCCTCTGTTCATAAATCACTTTTATTACTTCGGAAAATTCAACCAGCTAGTGGCGGCTATTTAGAGGCTATCCCACTTACGGCTTTTGTTTGCCTTTGTTTAATTGAATCTGGGTTCAAAAATGAGGAAGTAGTCAAGGATGGGATAAATTTCTTAAAGCGGACTCAACGTGATGATGGAAGTTGGCCAATCGATGTAGACCTTTCAACCTGGGTAACTACTTTGGCTGTTAAACCAGTAAAAAATTCGTCTGATTTATTAACTGCAGAAGATAAAATCAGGCTCACAAATCATTTACTGGAGATACAGAATAAACAGGTTCATCCGTTTAACGGCACACTGCCAGGCGGATGGGGATGGACTCTTTTCTCTGGTTCGGTTCCTGATGGTGACGATACTCCCGGTGCGATTCTGGCACTGCTCGCCTTGAATCAGGAAAAACCTGAGATGGTGAAAGAAGCTGTGATGAATGGATGTAGCTGGCTTCGGCGACTTCAGAATATTGATGGAGGGTTTCCCACTTTTTCACGAGGTTGGGGCAAGTTGCCATTCGATCAAAGTTGCTCTGATTTGACCGGACATGGTTTGCTCGCCATTGCAAAAACCGATGATGTATTTAAAGAAACACTCGGGAAAAAAGAACATTCCGGCTTTAAAAAAATGTTTGTGAAAGCGCTGACCTATTTACAGAAACATCAGTCGAGCGAAGGTTTTTGGCTGCCTTTGTGGTTTGGAAATCAATCGACTTCTGATCATACCAATCCGGTTTATGGTACGGCACGTGTGGTTGCTTATTTGAATGAAACCCTACTTACAAGATTGGGAGTGGAATTTGAAGGTATTCTAAAATTAATGATTGATGGTGGTTGTCAATACCTGGCTACAGTACAAAATATGGATGGCAGTTGGGGCGGTGGGGCAAATGTTTGTGGAAGTATTGAGGAAACGGCACTTTCAATCACTGCTATATGTAAACATGGGTTTCAGAAGGAATGTAATAACGGGCTTAATTGGCTGGAACAAAAAACAAAATCCGATGGATTAGTTGCCTCACCCATCGGATTGTATTTTGCTTCTTTATGGTATGACGAAGAAATGTATCCGTTAACGGCTTATCTGGAATGCCTCCTGACGGTTAACAGTTTAGCTTAGTTGCTATTTGATGACAATTGCCGGACTTACTTTGATTTCCATAAGATATCCTTTGCATATACCTTTCATTTTTATGGGTTGGCCTGTTTCAAGTTTTTGAATATCAGTTGAATTTGATTTCGCCCAAGTGCTATCGAGCTGGCAACTAATTCCTTGCATTTCGTCTTCCAGAACCAGAACTTCTGTTCCGTTTTCAAGCTTATTTTTGTTTACTAATTTACCACTGATTTCCAATACTTTTTCGCTGTATTTGGTTGTTGCTGTATTTTCATTTTTCTGAAATTCATCGATTAAATTCGAGGCTTCAACTTTAAAATCAGTATTTATTTTACTTATATCTGCATGTGGCTTGAAAAACATTTTCAGTCCAATCCCAGCTCCGGTAATGATAACCAGCAGACATATTCCAATGATATATTTTGTTTTCACTTTTATCTGAAATTTTTAATAGTATCTGTAACAGTTTATTGATATAAACTATGATTTATATGGCTGGTATTCAGCTTTTACCGTAACTTCCATCTGTTTGGCAATTTTATCGCGTACCAGCGATGGAATGGTAATCCCATAATCTTCAGGAGTTACTTTGAATTTGGTTGTTCCAATTAATTTCCCATTCTCCATACCGAGTTTTATTGGTAAGGCGATTGTTTTATCTACTCCATGAATGGAGAGTGTTCCGGTCACTTTTACTTCAACCGCAGGGTTTTTAAGCATTTCTTTCGTGAACCCCTCTATTTTTCCGGTAAATTTAGCTTTGGGGAATTTGGTGCTTTCCATGTAGTTTTCGTTAAAATGTTCTTCCATAAGTGCCCGTTTGAAATGGAAAGTAGTCATTAAGGCTTGAAACGCAATTTCTCCGGTTTCTCCGTTCAGGATAGTAACTGCCTCATTGCTTTCGCCCAGAATATCTTCCATAGGAGTTGACGAATAAAACGAGATATATGCATTTTTAGAAATGTATTTCCCCTGGCTGAAAGCGCCAACTGATACTCCCAGCAAAATCAGAACAAAAAGTAGTTGTTTCATGTTTAGTTTTTCAAATTTGATTGTACAATTTTTGTATTAACGATTGTTTTTCAATTTAGTACCCAACGCATGGAATAGCCATAAATAATCATTTTCGCTTTATGTGAACTATAGCTTTTATGGCAATTTCATGTATGTTTATTTTTGAAATGAAAATACCCTGGAAATATTAAATCCGAGATGAATGCCACCATCAAACCATTTGCTTGTAGTTTGAGGAATAAACGTTCCTTCGCGCATGCCTTGTGAATTGGTAAGCATAATCTGGAAAACGTGTCCTCCGGTTTCTATATCAATGCCTATCGACGCAGAGTTGTAGTAGCGGGTTGATGTAAATTTGTTATTTGGGTTGTATGCGTAATAGTATTCAGCATTTAGCGACAAGCGCTTGCTTAGCTTGTACCGTGCGCCAGCCCCACAGGCGAATATATCATTTGGGTCGAGTTCTGTAGCCACCAAATTCCGATGAATGTAAGTTGGAGAGAGTTGGAAAGAGAATTTATCATTGAATTTACGTGCGACCAATAATTGATTAACATAGGTCATTCTTGACGAAAAGTAGTTTTTTGCTCCTTCAGGCCGGGTTGGAAATTTCAATGTGTTCATTTCTACCGAAGTCATATAACTTAACGAAATTGGCATGACCTTGGCCCCTGTCGATTGACGTAAAATCTTGAATTTTGAGAAAGCATCGTATGTTTTGTTGTAGCTACCTCGTCCAATGCCAACCATCCACCAGTCTTTCAATCCATATTCTAGGCTGAAATGAATAACCGATTGGTCGAGGCCCCACAACCCATAAGCGCCGTTATTCAATGTCCCGAAGCGATGAGAGATACGGAAATCAAGTTGTTTGGCCTTCATTTGTTCAATTGAATGGCCATTGATTATTCGGCTTGCTTTAAAAGTGGCAGTTGAATAATCGATTGTTGGTTTTGTTTCAGCATTGAGCAGAGCATCCAAATCCTGACTAAAGGTTTTCTCTGAGAAAACGAGCAGAATTAATCCAATAAAAATTGTTTGTATGTGTCTCATAAGTCAGTTTTTAGTTGTTCAGTTTACCATTATCAATCCATTTCTGAAGTTTGCTGATTTCGCAGTCGGTAAGTTTCCCGCCTCCCTGAGGCATTGCTGCATATCCATTTAAATGATTGATTGCCCCCATTAATTGGCCATTGCTCGCTGTAGTGACAACATCACTGTAATTTTCAAGTTTAATACCAGCGCCAGAACTTGCAGCCCTCGAATTAGAGTGGCATGATAAACATGAAGCCTGAAGTATTGGCACAACTGTTCCTGAAAAGGTAACATTTGTGAGGTCGCAGGTTGTTGAAACAACCGGATATAGCGCCTCTTCTGAATCATAATAACAACCAGTTATTATTGAAATGAAAACGATTAACGATATGAATAGTATTTTTTTCATGATCAAATTTCTAGTTATAACCTTGTTTAATCCATAATTCAATTTGGCGAATATCGCACTTTGAAAGTGAGTAAGATGGAGGCATGGCGCTGTAACCACTCTGACGCTTTACTGCACCTAATAACTTTCCCGATTTTGCAACAGTTTGTACATCACTTGCAGTAACAAGTTTAATTCCGCCTGAAGGATTTGTCGTGCCGTGGCAGGATAAACAAAAGAGATCGATCATTGATTTGATATGGCTTGTGTATCCAATTGTTCCGATTGTATCACAGGGCGAGGCACATTGTTCATTGAGTGCTCCTCGTTTAATCCAGCTATAAATTGTATCAATAGCTGCTTTACTTAAACTGGAATATGGTTTGGGTGGCATGAAATTCTCGCCTGAAGTACTTGTTGTTATTACTCTATAAAGTGTACTGCTCCCAGGATTTCCTGATTTGACTGCATTAAGCGTATTAGTATAAGAACTGAAATCGTATCCTTCCTTATGTGTTGTTGAGTTATGGCAACCCGAAATGGCACAACTGTTCGTTAAAATAGGCTGGATATCACGATCGTAACAGGCCCAGAGTGTGCCCGATTGAGTTGTTTGTGTTGTTGTACCAACGGTGTTGGAATCCGAAGTTGAACAGGTCGTTTCCTTTGCTCCCTGATTAATCCAAATTCTGATTAAAATTCTTTTATCTTCAGGTAAGGCGTTGTTGGGAGGCATTAACTGAAAAGTGCTTGTAATAGCCTTGTAAGCTTTGCTTTTGTCAGCGTCACCAGGAGTAATCGCTTTCATTATTCCCGAATAAGTGCTGAAATCCAGACCTGCTTCACCACGTGTTCCTCCATGGCAAGAAGCGCAACTATTCTGGAAAATTGGTAAGATTTGGTCCTGAAAACATATTTCAGGGAATTGATCGGCTGGTATGCCTTCATGTTTACACGAATTAAAGGAAATTAATAGTGCAATGAAGATCGAACCCAAAGCCGCTGAGTAAAAACTTGCTCGTTTAAAATTCATGCTTTTAATATTAGGGTTAAATTGAATCTAACGGTTGTGTCAGTTGGTCGTTTGATCCAAGAACAAAGCATGAATCCTAAAGTTTAGGTTTCTATAAGAATATGATTAGTTTTAACATTTTTTAAAAAAACGGAGTTTAGATTGGAATATTAACAGAATGGCATCATTTTTATTATTTCGCCATCGGTTGTCATATATTCTTTCATAAGGTTGGCTGTAAGGCACGCATGAACAGGAATAATTTCAATCAATATTCCGGGCTTAAAATATTGAAGATCACGAGGTGTAACTTTTAGGATTCCATGTTCCTGAGATAATGCGTGAAGATAATTTTTTTCGTCGAGAAGAATTTTCTTTCCTTCATTTTCAACGACAATTCGTCCAAAAAGTGGTTTCCCGTCGATGTTAATAATTGAATCTTTGGCAAAATGTACAGCGCCACCATAAATAACAACTTCATTACGTGATGGATGAACTGCTACAACCGGACAAACCATACGTACTGCAATATCAGTGAGTTTGCACGATCCAAGTTTGTTTTGTGTGAGGTCGTAAAAAACAAAGTTGCCAGGTCTTATTTCGTCTACACCTTCAAATTTGTCGCAAATGCTGCATGAGGGTGTATCTCCAAGTGAAATAATTAATTCAGGCCAATCTGAAATGTAACGTGATTTTAATGACTTCATTTTTAGCAACGCATCAAAATGTCGGCTGTAGATGTCGTTGGTTGAATTCGAATGATATGTGTGTCCTGTATGTGCCAGAAAACCCTTGAATTGAAGAAGTGGCGACTTTTGAATTATTTCCAGAAGTTCATCAATAACTTGAGTTTGATTAGCTTCAATGCCTGTTCTGTTATATCCGGTGTCGATTTTTATAAAAATACCCACATGCCAGGTCATTTTTTTCTGAAGAGCCTCAAGTCCTTCTTTATTCTCGATAAGTAAATTCAGATTTATTCTTCCGGCTAATTCATTCATTTCTGGTATTTCAAGTAAATTAACCGGGAAAGCAATGGTAATATCGTCCCATCCAAAGTCAGCAAAATAGTTTGCCATTGTAAGTGATGAAACAGTAATTCGGTCAATACCAGCTTCACGAAACCATTCACCAACTTCGATTGATTGATGTGTCTTGAAATGCGGACGGAAAATAAGACCATATCTTTTTGCTTTACAAAACATATTTTCGATATTTCGTAAAGCAATATCTTTACTTAATACAAGTGTAGGTTTGGTTATTTCCATTTTAGGCCCATAAACTGGATGTTTCTTAGAGCTTTCTAAAATAGTTAATACTTTCTGAATTTAAAAATAATGAAAAAGAAAGGAGCCAGTTATGCTGGCTCCTCTTGGGTTATTCTTCTCCAAGAAATATTGTCTGGGCTCTGTTTGGTCCAACCGATGCAATTGTGATTGGTACCCCTGTTTGTTCTTCAATGAAGTTTATATAGTTGTTGAATTCTTCAGGAAACTCATTCTGACCGGTTAATTTGGTTAAATCGCTTTGCCAGCCAGGAAGTTCAACATATACAGGTTTTACGTTGTCATTAAGTTCAAAAGGAAATTTATCAACAACCTCGTTATTTATTTCATAGCCAACACACACTTTAATAGTTTCAAATTTATCGAGTACATCAGCTTTCATCATAATTAATTCAGTTACCCCATTTAGCATGATCGAATATTTTAGTGCCACTAAATCAAGCCACCCGCAACGGCGTGGACGACCTGTGGTTGAGCCATATTCGCGGCCAACATCGCGCATCTCCTGTCCATCCTTATCGAATAATTCTGTGGGGAATGGTCCCATACCTACACGGGTACAGTATGCTTTAAAAATTCCAAATACTTGGCCTATTTTATTGGGAGCTATTCCCATACCAGTACATGCCCCGGCACAAATTGTACTCGACGAGGTTACAAAAGGATATGAACCAAAGTCAATATCAAGCATGGTTCCCTGGGCACCTTCAGCTAAAACAGATTTTCCATTAAGTATATTATCGTTTATTAAATGTTCAGTATCAACAATTTTGAAGGTTTTTAAAACTTCAATTGCCTGCATCCATTCTTTTTCCGTTTCAGCAAGTTTTGCTGAATAGTCAAAATGGTAGAAATTTTCAAGTAAATCTTTATGTGCTTGTATTCTTGACGTATATTTTTCTTCAAAATTCTCAAACAGATCGCCTACGCGAAGACCTTCCCGACCAATTTTGTCACGGTAAGTCGGTCCTATTCCTTTTAATGTTGAGCCAATTTTTGTTTTACCTTTAGCTTCTTCGGAGGCAGCATCAAGAAGTTTGTGTGTAGGCAGGATGAGATGGGCTTTTTTCGAAATGTACAATGTTTGGTATAAATCAACATGATGTTTACTTATTGATTCAATTTCTTTCTCGAAGGTAATTGGATCAATCACTACTCCGTTTCCAATTACGTTCAATTTGTTTTCACGAAATATACCTGATGGGATTGTATGTAAAACTTGCTTGAAATCGCCAATTTCAAGCGTGTGACCAGCATTTGGACCACCTTGAAACCTTGAGATAATATCATAGTTGGGGGTTAAAACATCAACGATTTTTCCTTTGCCTTCGTCTCCCCATTGGAGGCCTAACAAAACATCTACTTTCATTTCAAATATTATTTTTGGGTCGGTTAAACATGATAAACCGCGAAAACTGAGTTTTACAATTCAATTTTCACGGAAGCTGAACCTTTTATCAGTGCGCGATAAAATTAAGAATATTTTATTGAAGAATGAGTAAAATTGTCTGTTTAAAGAATTGGTTTGTCAGATTGTTTTTATTGTGTTAATCTTTGCAAGTCAATCAGTTTATTGATTGATGTATTGTCCATAAATGTAAAGTGTATGGTGCGAAAGTTTAAAATTGTTTTTTGAGCAAATATCTTCGATGATTTCCTTAAGCCGTGGATCAAAAAATTCAGTCAAAGTACCTGTACGTTGATCTATTAAATGGTCGTGTTGCAATACAGCATAAGCTTTTTCAAACTGGGCAATGTTTTTCCCAAACTGATGTCTGATGATCAGTTTACAATCCAGTAATAAATCAATAGTGTTGTACAAAGTTGCTCTACTTACCCGGTAGTTTTTGTTTTTCATTGAAATATACAAGGATTCTATGTCGAAATGACCTTCTCTGGAATATATCTCTTCCAGAATTGCAAAACGTTCTGGTGTTTTACGGTGTTCGTTTTCCTCGAGGTAGTCGATAAACATACTTTTGACTGCTTCCTTTGTTTTTTGGTTATTCATATTTAAACCAATTAAGAATAAGCATCAAAAATACTATTTTTTTGAAATTTAAAGCAAAAGAAAAGTTTATTGCTGAATTTTTTCTATCCGTTCAACTGTATCCATCCCTTTGATTTTCATTAGTCGGGAAATCAAATCATTCAGGTCTTCCACGCTGTGGATATATAAATATAAATCTCCTTCAAATATCCCGTCGTGTGAGTCAAAGTGAACAGTTCGCATGTTTATATTACTTTGCTTTGAAATAATATTAGTTATTTCATTTACAACACCGATACGGTCGAACCCACTTAATTTGATTCGGCAGAGGTAAGAAAGCTTTTTAAATTTGGTCCATTCAGCAGCGATAATATCGTCTCCTTGTTGCGACATTATTTTTAGTGCTTCGGGACAATTTCTTTTATGAATAATGATGCGTTCCTCATCTGAAACATATCCAACAACATCATCGCCTGGGATTGGATTACAACATTTTGCGAGAATATAGTTTGGTCCTTCAGGGTCTTCTTTAAGAATAAATGGTGTTTTTTTATTGATTTTATTACCAGCAACTGGTTCTTCTTTCTTTTGCGAAAATGATAGTTTCCAGAATTTTGCGAGTTTGTTTTCTCTTCTGGTTTGTAGTATTTCGTCTAAATTTTCTAATTCTAAAAAACC
The DNA here is from genome assembly GCA_937915865.1 of uncultured Prolixibacteraceae bacterium. Lineage (GTDB taxonomy): Bacteria > Bacteroidota > Bacteroidia > Bacteroidales > Prolixibacteraceae > Aquipluma. The sequence goes on from CALGIG010000081.1 coordinate 58,125, forward strand.
CATGCCAACTTGTGCATAAAGTTGTTCCTTATTGTTTAATCCATAGTAGGCGCTAAGTTTTTTAAGTGTATCGAATGATGGTTGTATTTTATATTTAGCCAGCTGATCCTCAATTATTTTTCGACCCTGTTCAAGATGTTTTTTCTTATCAAGTTTAAATGATTGTTTGACCTTTGTTTTTGCTTTAGCTGTGGTAAGAAATGATAACCAGCTTAATTGAGGTGTTTGTGTTTTTGATGTCAAAATTTCGACCTGGTCGCCACTTTGTAAAACATGAGATACCGGAACAAGTTTGTGGTTAATTTTTGCCCCAATACAATGATTTCCGAGTTGAGTGTGTATTTCATAGGCAAAATCAATAATTGTCGAGTTCTTTGGGAGATTTACCATTTCACCTTTGGGCGTGAAAACTATAATTTCAGATGAAAATAGGTTTAATTTGAATTCATCCAAAAATTCGAGCGCATCCGACTCCGGATTTTGAAGTGTGTCTTTTATTTTCTGCAACCACTTGTCAAGTTCGTTTTCTACATCATTCGTATTTTTATATTTATAGTGAGCAGCAAAACCTCTTTCAGCAATTTCGTCCATGCGTTGCGTTCTGATCTGAATTTCGACCCATTTGCCCTGAGGACCCATTACAGTCACATGTAGGGCTTCGTATCCGTTTGCTTTAGGTATCGTAATCCAATCACGAATTCTGTCGGGTTTTGGTTTGTAAATATCAGTGACCAATGATAGTATGTCAAAGCATTGTCTTTTTTCCGAGATGTTTGGCTTGGGGCTAAAAACTATTCTAATTGCTAGTAAATCATATACTTCGTCAAAAGAAACACCTTTTGTTTGCATTTTATTCCAAATGGAATATATTGATTTAAGCCGTTCGGTTATTGTAAATTCAACACCTTCCTGTTTAAGTTGTTCGTCGATTGGCCGTATGAACTCTGTTACAAGGTAATTACGTTGTTCTTGTTGATTTTGAAGCCTGTACAAAATCTGGTTGTATGCATCCGGATGTTTATATTTTAGGCTTAGGTCTTCAAGTTCTGATTTAATGGCATATAATCCTAACCGGTGGGCCAGGGGTGCAAATATGTAAAGTGTTTCTGCTGCAATTTTTAATTGTTTATTTGGCGCCATCGAGTCTAAAGTTCGCATATTATGCAACCGGTCAGCCAGTTTGATCAGAATAACGCGAACATCATCAGATAAAGTCATCAGCATTTTTCTGAAATTGTGCGCCTGCTTTGAGTCGTGTTGGGTATTGAATTCTCCTCGAAGTTTTGTTAATCCGTCAACAATCTGAGCAACTTTTTCACCAAATAAGTTTGATATATCTTCAAGTGTATAATCTGTATCTTCAACAACATCGTGTAATAATGCTGATATAATGGAAGTTGCACTTAACCCAATTTCGTCGATAACAATTTTGGCAACTGCAATGGGGTGGATTATGTAAGGTTCGCCTGATTTTCTTTTAACACCTGCGTGTGCATTATTTGCAAATTCAAAAGCCTTTTGAATGCGTAATATACCTTCTTCCGAAACTTTTCGTTCGCAAGCCTTCATTAAATCATCAAAATAATCCTGTATGAGTCGTTCTTCTGCTTTAGTTTGAAGTTTTGTCATCTAAAATCCTTTCTCTAATCACGTGTCATATCGACAGGAAGTAAAGATATGTTTTTTTCCAAAATAACAATTGTTGGTTTTATTTTTACCGATCGTAGAGCAGAAACTATTAAGATTAAAACAGGTGAAATTTAGGATGGTCTTATTCTATTCAAAACGGAGACTTTCTATTGGATCAAGTTTTGATGCTTTTTTTGCAGGGTAATATCCAGAGATAATTCCAACCAGGAAACAAAGAAAAACGCCAAGGATTATCCATAACCAAGGAATAAAGAACGGAGAACCAATCATTTTTGCTACACCGTTGCCTGCAAGAATTCCTAATATAATTCCAACAAAACCTCCAATTTGGCCAATAACTATAGATTCGATTAGAAATTGTTGCTTGACAATTTTTGATGTAGCACCAATTGCTTTGCGGGTACCAATCTCACGTGTTCTTTCGGTTACTGAAACGAGCATGATGTTCATCAATCCAACTGCTGCTCCAAATAAGGTTATTAGTCCAATGATTGTGGCAACTAAGGTTATGTTCTTGATGTTTTTAAGCAAAATATTAACAAGGTTGTCGCTTTTCTCAATGTTAAAGTCGCTTTCATCTGAAGGATTTAAATTACGGATGACACGGAAAGTACCTTCTGCTTCACCTATTGCCGGATCAACTAATTCAGATTTATTTACTTTAATTTGAATGATAAAATTCATTTGAGGTCTTGAAAAGTAGCTTCTGACATTGGTGTAAGGGAGCATACATACCTGGTCGCCACCAGAACCAAATCCACGTCCTTTGGATGCAAGAACTCCTACAACCCTGTATTTCCCACCACCAATACTTATAGTTTTTTGAAGTGGATTTTCTCCATTTTTAAATATTTTACGAGTTACTCCATCTCCAATTATCACTACATTTCGGCCTGTGTTTATTTCATCTTCAGTAAAGTTTCTTCCCGACTTAATCTCGTTTCCCGAAGTGAACAGGTAATTTTCATCAACACCTTGTATTGAAATGTTGGGATTTGTCTTCTGAGATTCGTACTTGACTGTTGCTGTACCTGTGGCATTGGTCGAGATGGAGACAGAAGCCGGAAAAACAAATTTTTCTTTGAACTCTTTAGCTTGATAAAAACTTATAAAAGAATAATTTCTGGTACGGTATTTTTTGTCTCCAACCTGAATTCGCATCCCGCGCGAATTAATTGTAAATGTATTTGCCCCCATAAACGTAAACTCTTTTGTAATACTGTTTTTTATCGAATCAATAGCTGTCAGTATTCCTACTAAAGCTGTTATTCCAACAGCAATAATACACACTGTAAGTATTGTACGAAGTTTATTGCTTCGGATAGACTGCAAGGCAATACTTAGATTCTCAAAAAATAGAGTTCCAAATTTCATATTTCGAGAGCTTTATGCTATTTGTAACTCGAAGTAAGCAAAAATTACAATCTCTTAAGGTTGATTCTGAAAATATATTACATACGACCAATTGTAGTAATTATTCAATTTTTCAATTCTTTTTTTTACAAATCAATATTGATTGATTGTCTAAGTTTCTTATTATGTGTATGTTGTGTCTGGGGCCGTTTAAATTTAATTTTTTTTAACATTTTAGAAATAACTTTTTCATTTGTCATTCTGTATAGAAATACAATTTGAACTTACTTTTAAACAGCTTTTAAATTCAACGGTAAAGGTTTTGGTTTATGATATTTGCTTTTGAAATTTCATCTCCAGAAAATTCTGATTTTAAAAGGATAGCGCATATAAAATCAGACGATACGTTTGAAAGTTTACATCAAATAATCCAGGATACATCAAATTTCGATCAATCGCAGGTCGCTTCATTTTTTATAGCCGATGAGCATTGGCGAAAACAAGTCGAAATTGGTCAGTTAACTTCGAGCTGGATGCATTCGAAAACCTTTGACATGTTTAATTCCAAACTGGAAGAACATATTTCTGAGTTAGGACAAAAATTAGTTTACGTTTTTGATTTTTTTAATGACCGTTTTTTTTATGTAGAACTAAAGGAGAAACTTATGAAAACTGACTTAAAAGAACCATTTATTATTTATGAAAGAGGAACCCCACCCAGTCAATTTCTAACAGAAGAGCTTGAAAATACCAATGTTGAATTGTTTGAAAGGGAAGAACCATATAAGAGTTTTGGTGATCTTGAGGACTATTATGAAATTTTTGGAGAAATAGATGCATAAAACCATGTGTTAAAATTGGGCTCCTTCTTTTTGTACTAAATCCTATCTTTGCAGTAGTACACAAAAGAGAAGGATGAATACACTAATAGTAATTTTAGGACCGACTGGTGTTGGGAAGTCAGATATAGGTATCCAAATTGCTAAACACTATAAGACGGAAATCATTTCTGCTGATTCAAGGCAGTTTTTCAAGGAGCTTAGTATTGGTACAGCGGTTCCTAGCTTAAATGACTTGATGGAGATTCCTCATCACTTTATTCAGAATAAGTCGATACATGATTATTATAATGTGAGTTCTTTTGAGGTTGAAGCCCTTGAATTAATGAATCAACTGTTTAAAAGAGTTAATCCATTAATTCTTGTTGGAGGTTCGATGTTGTATATTGATACTATTTGTAATGGAATTGATGATATTCCAACAGTTGATACTGAAACGAGAAAGTCAGTAATTGAATGGTATGAACAAAACGGAATTGAAGCGCTTCGATTGAGACTTTTAAAATTGGACCCGGATTACTATAATATTGTTGACCAAAACAACCACAAGAGAATGTTACATGCTGTTGAAGTATGTCAAATGTCTGGGAGAACTTTCACTTCCTTTAGAACAAATAGCGCGAAAAAAAGACCATTTAGAATCATTAAGATTGGAATAAATCAAGATCGGAAAATATTGTACGAGCGTATTAACCAGCGTGTAATAAAGATGATTGAATCAGGATTGGTTGAAGAAGCAAGGTCTGTTTACCAATTTCGAGGTTTAAATTCGTTAAATACGGTGGGGTATAAAGAATTGTTTTCTTATTTCGATGGTGATTGTTCTCTGGATGAGGCCGTTGATCTGATTCAAAGAAGTACAAGAAAATATGCCAGGAAACAGTTAACTTGGTTTCGTCGTGATTTGCAGATCAAGTGGTTTGAGCCGTATCAATTAATGGAGGTAATTGAATATATCGACGACAATATTGTTATTGATGAGTAATTCAATACTAACTGGTTTATAATCTGTGTACATGCATTAGTGTTTGAATTCAGGAGACTGGAGAAATAAGGCATTTTATATTCCTCTAATTGATAAACATGTTGCACCTTTGTAAAGGATAATTCATCACCAAAATGATCAAGACAGTTAAAATAATAGGTCCTGCCTATCCTTATAGAGGAGGAATTGCTACTACAAGTGAGCGTTTAGCTCAGGAGTTTGCTTCTCTTGGCATTAATGTGGAAATAGAAACATTTAAACTACAATATCCCTCAATCCTGTTTCCTGGTAAAACACAATATAATAATAAGCCAGCTCCATCTGATTTAATTATAAGAAGAACGATTAATTCAATTAACCCTTTAAATTGGATAAAAGTTGGGTTAAAACTAAAAAGAGAATCCCCGGATTTGATGATTATTAGATATTGGCTACCCTTTTTGGCTCCTTGCCTTGGTTCAATAGCTGGTATTACTAAAAAGAATAAACATACCAGAATAATTTGCCTGGCTGATAATATTATTCCGCACGAACATCGTCCTGGAGATCATTTCCTTACTAATTATTTCGTTCAGCGCATTGATGGATTAATTGCGATGTCAAAAAGCGTATTGCAAGAAAGTAAAATTTTCAGGTGCGATTTGTCTTTGGGTTTTTGTCCACACCCACTTTTCGACATTTATGGGGAAAAGCTGCCTGTTAATATTGCGAAACAAAAATTAGGTCTTGAGACAGAGTTTAGTTACTTGCTTTTTTTTGGGTTTATTCGTGATTATAAAGGATTGGATTTGCTTATTCAAGCCTTCGGTGATAAACGATTGCGAAAATATCCGGTAAAACTTTTGGTTGCTGGCGAATACTACTCAAACCCTGAACCGTATTTACAACTTATTCGCGAGATGAAACTATCTGAATATATTGTTCTACGTACTGAGTTTATTCCCGATAACGAAGTGAATATGTATTTTAGCGCAGCGGATTTAGTTGTTCAACCGTATAAAACTGCCACCCAGAGTGGTGTAACTCAGATAGCTTACCATTTTGAAAAACCAATGTTAGTTACAAATGTTGGTGGACTGTCGGAAATAATTCCGGATGGGAAGGTCGGTTATGTTGTAGAGCCAGATGTTGACAGTATTACTGAAGCTTTGGATGATTTTTATAAAAATAAAAGAGCTGGTTTATTTGGACGTAATGTCGTTGAAGAGAAAAAGAAATTTTCTTGGTTAAATATGGTTAATACATTCAATTCAGTTTATAACGAAATAATTGAAAATAAAAAAGGCAGCTTGTAATGCTGCCTCCAAACTATTATTTAAAGATAATTATTTTACAGTGTCCATGTGAGCGATCAGATCAATAACTTTGTTTGAGTAACCCCATTCATTGTCGTACCAACTAACCAATTTCACAAAGTTTCCGTTCAAAGCGATACCGGCACCAGCATCAAAAACTGAAGTGCGTGATTCGTGAATGAAGTCAGTTGAAACAACAGAATCTTCAGTATAGCCAAGAATGCCTTTCATGGTAGTTTCAGAAGCTTCTTTAACAGCAGCTTTAATTTCTTCGTATGTAGCAGTTTTGTCTAAACGTACAGTTAAGTCAACTACAGAAACGTCAGCTGTAGGAACACGAAAAGCCATACCAGTAAGTTTACCATTCAGAGAAGGGATAACTTTACCAACAGCTTTTGCAGCGCCTGTTGAAGATGGAATGATATTATTCAGGATTGAACGACCACCTCTCCAATCTTTCGAAGAAGGAGCGTCAACAGTTTTCTGAGTATTAGTAGCAGCGTGAACTGTTGTCATTAAACCCTCAACAATTCCAAATTTATCGTGGATAACTTTAGCAAGAGGAGCTAAGCAGTTAGTTGTACAAGAAGCATTTGATACAATATCCATATCAGCTTTGTATGCGTCAAGGTTAACACCACAAACAAACATAGGAGCATCGTTTGAAGGAGCAGAAATAACTACTTTCTTCGCTCCACCGGCTAAGTGAGCCTTCGCTTTATCAATAGTAGTGAAAACACCTGTAGACTCAACAACGTAGTCAGCGCCAACAGCACCCCAGCCAATGTTTGCCGGATCTTTCTCAGCGAAGAAGGCAACTTCCTGACCATTTACAAATAATTTACCATCTTTATTTTCTGCAGTACCCTGAAATTTACCATGAACAGTGTCATACTTTAACATGTAAATAAGGTAGTTAAGATCGAGGAAAGGGTCGTTTACTGCAACAATTTGAACATCATCTCTTTCTTGAGCAGCACGGAAAACTAAACGTCCGATGCGACCAAAACCATTAATACCGATTTTAATTTTTGACATCGTTGATAATTTTAATGAGTGTATAAAAGAATATTATAATTTATCTACAAACCTTATTTATTTAAGGCGATACAAAATAAACACTTAAAATCAGAATCATCAAATTTATTTTATAAGATGGGAGTAAATGTAAATGAGTTTAATTTTTAATTAATGTTGTCTACACTCATACCATGGAATATGGTTTTATCCGGTATATATGGAGATTTAGACTTTATTTTAAGTAGATTTTCCTTGATAATGACAAGCAAATAATGAAATATTGAATTCTCAGAGGCTTAAAAAATCAATACTTTGCTTGAAACGAATAACTTATGTGAATATTCATTATTCTTTTTTTAATGTAATCTGGAGAAAAATTCCGTTTATATTAATTCCTAAATGTTCAATATTTTAATGTGTTTCATGCTTAAATATCTTATTATTAATAATTTATTGGTTGCAAAATAAAATATTAAATTATTTGACTGTGATAGATCAGTAATTATTTTACATTAATTTTGAAGACTTGAATGTGTTATATATCGGTTTTTCTTAAATTTCAGACCAAGTAAAAATATAAAAGCCTTACTTTGTCTTCAATATAAATTAATGATGTAATTTTACGTGTTACTGAAATATTTCGATTTTATATTTCAATGTATTTGAAAGAAGAAATGAGTCTATGTTTTGATTCCGGTTAACTAAAAACCCTGTCGTTATTGGAGAATTGGGTAATTCTGGCTGATAAATATTTTATTTTTATCAGCGGATAATGTTGTACTTTGCGGATAATTTTTATACGTTTGCATTATCAAGTGCGTAAAAAAATGAAAGTTAAAAATAAAGAAGATAAAAATGAATTATAAAATTCAATCAATCAATCAATTAAGTTTAATTAAAAAACAAATGCTATGAGAAAATCATTTACTCGGCTTTTTGGATTGCTGTTGATTCTCATGATTAGTTTTGCTGGTTTTGCGGCTGTTGTGCAGCCAACGTTAGTGCCGGTTATAGGTGCTGCGAACCAAAAGACTGATGTTGAAATTTCGGCAACATTTTCGGGTAACGTTACTGCCGTTGCGACTAAATACGTTCGTTTTTACGACGCCAATGGTACGATAGGTAACGTTGCTGACGATACTCCACTGTTCGTCAAGCCTGCTACTGATTCAAGGATTGTGATCAGTGGTAAAAAAGTTACATTTAATTTTAATGACCTGCTGGTTCAGGGTAAGACCTATTATGTGGCTTACGACGCAGGTGCATTCCAAGTTGGGGGTGTTGATCAGAATGCTATCGCTCAAGAATTATGGAACTTTGCTATTGGTGACTGGACCGCCCCGGTTTTAGATGCAACTACTCCATTTACTCCGAAAAATGGAGCTACTAATCTTGTTTTAGGTTCTACATTTTCTGTAAAATTTAATGAGAATGTAAAATTGGGAACTCCAGTTTCAGGAAATGGTACTGGTATTTACTTAATGAAAGACAATGGTACTGCTTACGGTAACGTAGTTGAAGTTTTTCCTGTTGCTAACATTGCAGGCATCGGGACTAATACTCTTGTTCTAACACCATCGGTTGCTCTAGCTGATAATACTAAATATTATATAATAATAGAGAATGGTGCTGTGGTTGATAATGGATCAGGAAATAATAACATGTTTGCTGGTTTTGTTGATCAAGGTAAATTATTTGCTGCCAAGACTTGGGCTTTTTCTACAAAAGATGCCACTGCTCCAACCGTTACTGTGAAAGCAGTTTCTTCAACTACCACAAGTTTTGTTGTTGATGTTACTGCCAGCAAAGCTGGTTTAGTGTGGGTTGATTATGTTGCTAATAATGCTGCTGCTCCTGCTTCAATTACAACGTCTGGTAAAAAGCTTACATTTACTGCTGCAGGTACACAACAGGTGACTTTTACTTCTGTTGCTGGAACTCCAACTGAAGGTGCTTTACTTGAAAAAGATGTATGGGTAAGTTCTCAAACGAACATTGCAGTTGCAGGTGTTACAGAAACTCCTGTAAATGCTGCTGCTGTTGATGCTGCCGCAGTTAAAAAAGCGGATGTTGCATTAATTGATGGTGTTGCTCCTACAAAGGTTGGTGCTTTCAGTCCCACTGGTTCTGGAGTTTTAAAGGATCAGAAGTTGAGTATAAATTTTTCTGAAGGAGTTAAGATAGGTATTGGTAATATTGTTATTAAAAAAGCTAGTGATAATTCTACTTGGAAAACCTACGCAATAGCTGATGTTGCGAAAACTGTAGCTGTTGCTGGTGTTAATAGTAAGGTTGAAATTACTCTTCCTGATGCTTTTGGAAGTTTAACTGACTATTACGTTTTAATTGATTCTGGTGCAATTACTGATGCTACAGGAAATGTTTATGCAGGTATTGCTACAAATATTCCACAATCCTGGACTTTTACTACTATTGATTATGAAGCTCCAACTTACACGGTAGATCCTGCGAATAAAGCAAGTGTTAAGGCTTCAGTAAAAACAGCGATAACCCTTACCTTCAACGAATCTATTCGTCATTCATCAGGTAATGCTTTAGTCAATGGTCAATCGGTTAATAATAATGGTTTGCAGGAAGCCTTTGAATTGTATGAAGACGGTGTTAAAATTGCACACACATATAATTTTAATGCGGCTAATAAGACAATTACTATTGTCCCTACAGCATCTGGTGCTCTAAAAGCTCAAAAAACATATCGTTTAATATTTTATGCTTATTGGGTAGAAGATCTTCTTGGTAATGAAGTGAAATCTCCTGTTGATATTACATTTACTACGCAAGATGAGGTTGCTCCTGTAATTAGTGCTTTTGGTCCTGCAACCGTAGGTAAATCAAGTAATTTTACTGTTACGTTTAGCGAAGCTGTTCGTATGGCTGATGATTCTGAAATTACTGATACCAATGTTAAGAACCTTATTACTTTGAAAAAATGGGATGCTGTCACTTCTTCATGGTCAGTGTTAGCATCTGCCGATTATACTGTAAGTATAGATGCTCTTAAAAAAGTAATTACTATTGATCCTACATTTGATTTGCCAAGTCAGGCATCTTATGAATTAACAGTAGCAAATACTCTTGAAGATTTATCAGGTAATGCTTTATCTGTTACTGCACTTAATCCGAGAGTTAATGTTTATACTGTTGGTGATTATGTTGCTCCTGTTCTTACTTTAACTCCTGCAAATAATGCTTCTGTTATTGCTGCATCAACTAATATTACAGTTAGCGCTTCTGAGCCTGTAGTCAAGAAATTAGGTGGTGGTAATATGGATGAATCTATTATTATTCTTAAAGAGGGTGGTGTAGATGGTGTAAATGTTGTTTTCACTTCTGCTGATATAATTACTCAGAATACTACAACTTTAGTTTTGAATGCTACAGCTAAATTGAAACCAGCTAAAACATATTATTTGTCAGTTGATAAAGCTGTTGCTGATGTTTCTCCTAATGCTAATGTTAACACACCAGTTTCTGTAACCTTTACTACAAAAAGTACTACTGCTCCTAATCTTGTAGCTGGTAATGTATTTAGCCCTGCTAATGGTGCTACATTACAGCCTAGAAATGTTGCAATTACTGTAACATTTAAAGAGCCTGTGGTTTTAGGTGCAGGTGTACCTACTGTTGTTGGTAGTATTTCTGGTGCAGTTGGTGGTGTTAGTGCTTCTTTATCGACAGATAAAAAAGTATTGACAATTGCTCACGCTAATTTAAATCCGAACGAAACTTATACAGTTACTTTGCCTGTTGGTACCGTAACTAGTGAAAGTGGAACACCACAGACTGCTGCTATAAGTTGGGCATTTGATTCTTATGATACTGTAGCACCTACAGTTTCTGCTTATGTTCCTTCATTGGTTGGTACTCCTGCTGGCGTAGCCATTGATGTTACTCCGACTGTAGTGTTCTCGGAAGAAGTTAAATTGTTGCCGACTGCTTATGTTGAAATTCGTGACGTTGCTACTGATTATTTGATTCAAACAGTTACTGGTTCTAATTTGACTTTGTCAAACAGTGCTCCTGGTACAACAAATGATCAGTTAAATGTTAAGCTTTTAGGCAACCTAACTTATGGTAAGTCATATTATATTTATATTGCCCCTAACGTAATTTCTGATGTTAGTGGAAATAACTTCTTCGCTGGCATTTTAAATAAGCCTTCTGATGCAGGTGGTGTTAATGCTTCATGGGATTTTGCAGTTGCAGTAAATCCTGGGGCATTTACTATTGATACAGGTAAGTCTACACCTAAGTTATATGCAGATAATGTTGCAGTTGATGCTAATTTAGTTGTTAAATTTAGTCGTACAATTGGTTCATTAGATGCAACTAAATCTTATACTGTTTATCAATTAGCAGGTTATAATTCAACTACTGGTGTTGTTACTGGTCCTTTAACTATCGCTGACCAGTTCTCAGCAGTTACTCCATCATATACATATTCAGGTGACTTGTTCACTATTAATCCTGTGAATAATCTTGTTGCCAATAAATGGTATATCATTCGTTTTGAAAATGGTTTCCTTAAAGATACCTATGGAACAGCTCTTTCTGGAGCTTCTGCCACTGGTTCTTTAGCTACTGTTGGTATTAACTCTTCAGATATTTTATTTAATACTGGTTCAGGTCAAGGTCCAATTGCTACAATTGTTCCAGCTGACGGGGCAAAGGATGTTGCAAAAGATTCAAATATTACTGTTTCTTTCAATGAAGCTTTCTTTAAGAGTAATGGTACTTCTGCAATTACTGTAGCTGATCTTGAGGCTTTCCCTAGTACTTATATTACAGTTAGCAGTTCATCATTAGGTGCATTACCTTATAATGCTACTATTTCTGGAAATACAATCACTATTAATCCGGTATCAGATTTTCCTGTAACTAACGGTGAAAAAGTTACTGTTACTGTTTTGGCTAATAGATTTTTTGATTCAACTGGAAAGAGCTTTGATGTTGTAATGGGAGATGGTATTTCTGCTTCCCCTGCAGATGATCAGGTTGCTCAATTTGATGTTGTTGATAAAACAGGTCCTATTGCATCTGTTTCTGTTGGTGCTGTAGCTACTAGTGGTTCTACCATTACATATAATGTACAGTCTAACGAAAAAGGTTTTGTATATAGCTTGGTTAAATTATCATCTGCAACTGCTCCTACAGCTGATGAAATTAAGAATTCAGGTGTAGTAACTGAAATTAAAACTGTCAATGTTGCTACTCCAACTGCTCCTGCCACATTGTCTGCAACTGGATTAACTCCAGGTTCTGCATATAAAGTATATGTTGTAGGTATTGATGCTGCAACTACTCCGAATACTGGTGCTATTGCTTCAAGTGCTGTTATTAACACTCCTGATGATGTTGCTCCTGTATTTGTTAAATCTACACCTTCTGCTACAGGAGTTGCTAATGATGCAGCTTTAACATTTGAATTTGATGAAAATATTATTCCTGGATCTGGTTATGTTGTAGTTCGTGAAAAAGAAACCCAGAATATTGTTGAAAAATGGGATGTTAACACATTGGCTGGTACTAGTGGTTTTTCTGCTAAAAAACTTACTTTGAATTTAGGTTTTGCTAATGGTGCTATTTATGGATTGACCAATTGGGCATCAGAAACGACCTATACAGTTACTTTAGATAAAGGTACTGTTACTGACGCTGCCTTAAATTCTAACGCAACTGCTGTGGTATTTGACTTTACTGTAAAGGATTGGATTGCTCCAACAATTGTTTCAACAACTCCTGCGGTTAGCGCTATTGCTGGTGTTGCTCCAAGTTCAGATGGTCAAGGTATTAAGATTAAATTCAGTGAAAATGTTAAGCCAGGTACTGTTGTGATTCGTGTTTATGAAGATCGTGGTGCTATTGGTGGTGTTGGTGGTTATCCAGCAAGCATTATTCCAAATAATGAAATTGAGACTATTGATCCTGCCACTGTTGTATGGAATGCTACTAATGATGAAGCTACTTTTAACGTTTCTCATTATTTGTTGAAAGCTGTAACTAAATATTATATTGAAGTTGCTTCAGGTTCATTTGTTGATGATGGAAGTAATTTATTGAGTTTAGCTGGTTTCCCTGGTGTTGGAAATGCTTTCCAATTCCAAACTAAAGATCAGGTAACATTGGCTGCAACTCATACATATACTCCTGCTGCTGTAGCTGATAAAAATGTTAGTGTTAATGCAACAATTAATATTAATTTCGGTGAAGATGTAATATGGTCTAAACATCCATATAAACCATATATTGTTTCGGCTAATGCTGATTCTATTGTAGGTTTGTTTGATGCGAATGGTGTTCGTGTTTCAAATGTTGTGCTAACAGCTATTGATACCGATTTATCTGGTGGTGTTGACGCATTTACCATTGCTCCTGCTGCAGGAAAACCTTTAGCCGATGTATCAACTTATACGGTTAAGTTTAATGATATTCAGGATATCAATGGCAATAAAGTTGTTGATCATGTTGCTGCCGGGACTCAGTTCTCGTTCATTACTGGTGATGGAACTGCTCCTAAGATTACATTCACTCCTGCTAATAAATTAACAGAAATTAGCGAAAATGGTCCGTTTGTTATGACTTTTGATGAACCATTATATGCTTTGACAGGTGTTGTTGGTTCAGCAGCGCAAGTAATTGATAATAATTTGGTTGGTAACTATGTTAATTTGATTAATGTAGGTACTAACGCAGTTATCCCATTTACTGCAACTATTTCTGCGGACTATAAGACTATTACTATTACACCTAATGCTAAAATTGCTCAATCTGGTGTTCCTGCAACTGTAGTACGTTATGGATTTAAAACTGCAGCTTCGGTTGGTGATTATTACGGGAACCAGATTAATGGCGGTGCTACTCAGGTTTTAGATGCTGCAACTGTAGCTACTGCTAATGCTACTACGTTTGCTGAAGTAACAATTCGTGATTATAATGGACCTGCTGTTATAGCTGCTGGTTATGCTCCGATTGGTGCTACAACTGTTGATGCAACATTAAGGATTCAGTTTAACGAAGATGTAGCAAAAGGCAGTGGCAATCTTTATATCAGAGAGTTAGTAACTGGTAATATAATTGAGTCGATTTCGGCTGATAAAGTAACTGTAGTTAATAATGATGCAGTTTTGGGTGATTACATTACTGTTCCTCACGCTGCATTCCCATTGAATACAAAATTCTATGTGACTATTGACGCTGGTTTTGTTACTGATATTTCTGCTAGCAAAAATAAATTCGCAGGAATAAGTGATAGTAATTCAACAGTTGGTAAAACATGGACATTTAATACTGCTGATATCGATGGACCTGTTGTTAAAACATATAATCCTGCTCCTTTGGCAACTGAGGTTTTGTTGGATTCTAAGCTGCAACTTACTTTTGATAAACCAGTTCAACCTGGAACAGGTAATGTTGTAATTTATGAAGCTGATGGAACACCATTTGAAATTATCCCAATTGGTGGTGGTAATGTTGATTTTAATTCGCAGTATTCTGCAGGTGGTGGTGATACTATTGTTTCTATATCGCACGCCAAGTTTGCTGATGCTATGACTTATTTTGTACGAGTAGCTGATGGTGCTATTACTGATAAAGCTACTCCAGCTAATAATTTCGCTGGTATTTTAGATCGTACTTGGACATTTACTACTGAAGATTATACTCCTTCTAATTATGCTATTGTTTCTCCATTAGATAATGCCACTGGCGTATCTACTAATCCTACTTTTGAACTAACTTTCACCCGCGCTATTAAAGCAGGTACAGGTAAAATTCAATTATGGAAACGTGCTGGTGATGTTAAATTACAGGAAATTAACGTTAGTGATGTAATTATTGCTGCTGATGGTAAATCTGCTAAGTTTAGTTTCCCAACTTCGTTACCAGATGGAACTGATTTGTACATTATAATTGCTCCTACTGTATTTGTAAATAATTCTGTTAGTCATGTACCATTTGTTGGTATTACTGAACAATGGAGTTGGAATTTTACTACAGGTATAGATACAACTGCTCCAACGTTGGTTGTTACTGCTCCTGTTGCTCCTATTGCAAAAGTATTTTCTGTAGGTTTGAAATTTAGTGAACCTGTTACTGGAGTTGCTTCTGGAATTACTGTTACTGGTGCTAATACTCCAACTTATGTTGTAACTGGTTCTGGAAGTCAGTATACAGTTACTGTTACAAGTGTTGAACAAACTAATGTTACAATTGTACTCGCTAATACAATTACTGACTTAGCTAGTACTCCTAATGCTTTTGCCGGTGCTACATTATCGTATACCACAGCAGATATGACTGCTCCAAAAGCTATTGCTACAACACCAACTGGTACTTTAACCGATAACCATCCAACTTTGGTTGTAACATTTGATGAAAATGTTGTATTTGGTGCTGGTTCTTTGAACATTTATAAGAAATCTGATAATACTTTAGCTTTATCTGTTCCGGTTACTGCTAGTATGGTTAGTGGTAAAGTTGCAACTGTAACTTATACTTATGATGCTACCAAGAAGAATGGTTTAGATCAGAATACTGATTACTATGTTTTGGCTGACGCTGGTTTAGTAAAAGACATCGCTGGTAACGCCTTTGCTGGTATCACTGCTTCTTCAACCTGGACATTCAAGACTGGTGGTTTTGTTACTGATAATCGTCCTGAAGTAAATAATTCTCTCGAGTTCAAGGTTTATCCAAACCCATTTGTTGATTATGTTACTATTTCTAACGCTTCTGAATTGTCGAAAGTTGTTATTTCTAACATCGCTGGACAAGTTGTTAAGGAAGTTGTTTATCCAGATGGTAATATTCAATTGAACGAACTGCGCAGTGGTGTATACTTCGTTACATTGTATCAAGATAATGAAGTTGTTTCTACTGTAAAGCTTTTAAAAAGGTAATGCCGAATTGATTGATTTAAAAGGGGGAACCTAATGGTTCCCCTTTTTTTTACTTTAATATTTATGGACTTATTAAAATCACATGTTTCTATTAGAAGGTATTCTAAAGTCAATATTTCTGGAACTGTTTTAAATGATATTCTTGAATCAGGAATTCGAGCCTCAAATACTGGTAATATGCAATTGTATTCTGTTATCATAACCAGAGACCAATCGCAGAAAAATCGATTAGCTCCTTTGCATTTTAATCAAAGTATGGTTGTTGAGTCTGACGTTTTACTTACTATTTGTTTCGATTTTAACCGTTTTATTCAGTGGTGTGAGGTTAATAATACCTTCACTGACTTTCGCTCTATTTTGTGGCTGTTAAATGGTTTTATTGATAGTTCTATTCTAGCCCAAAGTATTTGTATTGCCGCCGAGAATGTTGGCGTTGGAATTTGTTATCTTGGAACGACTCTTTATAATGCTAAAGAGATTTCGGAAATACTCAACTTACCGCTTGGAGTTATTCCTGTTACTTCTATTACTTTAGGTTATCCTGAAGAAAATCCTGAAAAAACTGACCGTTTGTCTTTAGATGGTGTAATTCATCAGGAAACTTATAAAGATTATAGTGATGTCCGTATCAATGAATTGTATTCCATTAAAGAAGGGCTTAATTCATCTAAAAGTTTCGTTTTACAAAATGCTAAGGAAAATTTGGCTCAGGTTTATGCTGAGGTCCGTTATAAGACATCTGATAGTATTTATTTCTCGACGAAATTAATGGATTTTCTTAGTGAGCAAGGTTTTAATTTTGACTTATAACTCTTGAGTTTCTGAGTTAATGTTGTTTGTTAAAAATTTAACTTTATCTATTTTTGATGATCAAATTGTTTTAATGTTTTATATATGAAGATTGAAGTATCCAATGGTGAGATTGTTGATAAGTTGACAATAATCGAAATTAAGCTTGAAAATATTACTAATGAGCAAAAACTCGCCAATTTAAGGCTTGAATATGATGTGTTGAACATGGCTGTCTCTTTAATTATTGATAAGTTAAATCCTTTATATATTGAATTACTTTCCATTAATAAAAAACTCTGGGTAATTGAAGACCGAATTCGAGAATTAGAAAAATTGAAAGATTTTGGTAGTGAGTTTATTGATGTTGCTCGTTCGGTTTACTTTACTAACGATTTGAGATCAGACGTTAAACGAAGAATTAATGAGTTGACTAATTCGACCCTTATTGAAGAAAAATCATACGAAGATTACAGTTAATGAAAAAAATTTTAATTTTTCGTTTTTCTGCAATGGGTGATGTAATTATGCTTCTCCCTGTATTGAAAGGAGCTTTAGATACAAATAGAAGTATTGAAGTTTTTCTTGTTACACAGAAAAATTTCTTTCCTTTTTTTCAAGGGATTGATCGTTTGACATTAATACCTGTTGATCTTAAAAATGAACATAAAACTTTACCTGGAATTTATAAATTATTCCTAAAATTGCGCGAGACTGTAAATCCTGATTTAGTTATTGATTTACATTGTGTTATTAGAACTTATATTCTTGATTCTTTTTTCTCTTTATTTGGTTTTAAAGTTGTCAGATTTCATAAAGGTACTTTTGAAAAGTTAAAGAAAATTCGATTCAAATCTGGTACATACCTTCCTAATACAGTTGATCGTTACAGGGAGGTTTTTAAGCTTGTTGGACTTGATTTTACGTTGGCCTTGCCTCCGCTGTTTCATTCAGAATTTTCTGATAGCAATATTGATAATATTCTGCCGAAGAAAATAGTTGTTGGTATAGCCCCATTTGCAAAACATCGACAAAAAATTTGGGGCCTTGATCATGTTGTAGAATTAATTAGTTATTTAAATTCTGCTTTTGATTGTACTATTGTGCTTTTGGGTGGTGGTACTGAAGTAAACTTGCTAAAAAAAGTATCGGAATGCTATACTAATTGTATCATTTCTGCTGATTATTTTAGTTTACAAGATGAGATTCAAGTTGTTCATAAGCTTTCGGTTATGGTATGTATGGATTCGGCAAATATGCATTTATCAGCCATGGCAGGTGTCCCAACTGTTTCTATTTGGGGGGCTACTCATCCTTCCTTAGGTTTTGCACCGTATCATCAACCTGATGAAAATATTATTCAATATAGTGGTGAAAAACTTACATGTAGACCATGTTCTGTTTATGGTAACAAAAAGTGTAAGTTTGGTGATGATATTCGTTGTATGAACTATATCTCAGCACAAGAGGTTTTTGAAAAGGTGCGTTCAATTCTAAATAAAAACTAATTTATTAGTTTTATAAAAAATCAATCTTAAATTTCTTCGCTAATTCTTTTAGATCATCAATAACCAATTCATGTATTGGAATGCCATGTTTTAGTCGTTCGTCAGTTAATTCCCTTTCTGGATCGCCTGGTATTAACACTTTTTCCTGTCCTTTTGCCGTTTCTGCATTCCTAAAAGTTTCAATCCAATTGTCCATTTCTTTTTTGAATTCTTCAGCACTTCTAAAAGCATCTATTCGTATTGCTCCTAAAAAATGCCCAATTCCTTTTCCCACTTGCGTTTTGGGTGGTTCAAGAAAACTAACAAAAGGTGGAACCCAAGGTCCATAATTCGCGCCTGATAATACTGCTGAGAAAATATCAACCATTGCCCCTAAACAATAGCCTTTGTGCCCCCCATGTTCGCGATCACCGCCAAGAGGAAGCATAGACCCTCCTTTTTTCAATGAATATGCATCTGTTGATGGATTTCCTTCTTTGTCCTGAGTCCAACCTAAAGGAGCATCCAATCCTTTACGTTGTAAAACTTCGAGTTTACCATTTGCCACAGTTGTGGTTGCCATATCAATTATAAAGGGAGGTTGGTGTAATGCAGGTATTGCCACCGAAATTGGATTGGTTCCTAGAAGTTTACTTTTCGAAAATGTTGGAGCTACCAATGGACTGGCATTTGTCATTGAAATACCTATCATGTTGTGAGCTAATGCCAACATTGCATGATAACCAGCGATACCGTAGTGATTTGAATTTTGAACTGCGACCCAGCCTGTTCCTGCCAGTTTAGCTTTGTTTATTGCTATTTCCATAGCATGAGGTGCTGTTACTAAGCCTAAACCTAAGTCACCATCAAGTACGGCCGTACTGGGCGTTTCATGAATGATTTTTATTTGTGGATTTGCATTTAAGCGGTTTAGCTCCCAAAGCCTGACATAACCGCTCAATCGTGCTACACCATGAGAATCAACACCTCTTAAATCAGCTTGGTTTAAACAGTCGGCTGCAGTAATGGCATGGGCTTCCGGGCATCCCATGCTTTTAAATACTTTGATTGTAAATTCCTTAAGATATTCAGAATTGTAAATTTTCATCTAAAAGTTGGTTTTGAAATATATCAGCTAAGTTTTTCTTATACTCTGTGAAAATCTCTTGCTGAACCCTGAGCGGTTGGTGTAATTAATAAATCGTCGATGTTTACATGCTTAGGTCTGGTTAATATGAAAAGAATTGTATCTGCAATATCTTTCCCGGTTAATGGAACAAAGCCGTTATATACTTTCTGGGCACGTTCTTTATCGCCATGAAATCGGACTGTTGAAAACTCGGTATCGACAGCTCCTGGTGCAATTGAAGATACTTTTATTCCATATTGGAGTAATTCAATGCGCATTGCTCTGGAGATTGTTGCCACAGCGCTTTTAGTGCCGCAATATACTGACCCGTTCGGATATGGTTCTTTTCCTGCAATTGAGCTAAGATTAATTATATGGCCTTCTTTTCGTTCAATCATCCAGTTTACTACCTTTCGGGTAACGTATAGTAAGCCTTTAATATTAGTGTCAATCATTGTTTCCCAGTCATCGATTTGCGCCGAATAAATTGGATCGAGACCGGCTGCTAATCCTGCATTGTTAATCAGGACATCGATAGCTTGCCATTCAGGTTCAATAGAATCTAAAGCTTGGTCTGTCTCTTCTTTTTTTTGAATATCAAAGTTCAGGGTTAAAACTTTATTCTTATATTTTAATTCAATTTCTTGTTTAAGAGAATTAAGCCTGTCTATTCTTCTTCCTGTTAAAATTAAATCGTAGTTATTTTCAGCCAGGATTAAAGCGGTGTCATAACCTATTCCTGATGTTGCGCCGGTTATTAATGCTATTTTTTTATTCATTAGAACGTCATTTGTTTTGGAGGTTCAAAATTAAAAATTCCGTAAAACTTATGGAATAATAAACTACTTAATTAATTTTGTTTGCATTATTAATACTATTCCTATGATTGAACAAAACAACGAAATTCAGGAGTTTTCAATTGACCAGTTAAATGAGGAGCTGGATGTTAAGGATATTGTTTTTAGTTTAATGGTTGATCCCAATCTTGCAGCTATAAATTATTTTAACGATTTCACCGAAGAATCCAGTGACCTTTCTTCTGTTTCGAATGATGAAAATGCTGAAGCTGGAATGTTTTGTTCGGCGGATGGGCAATTAGTGGTGCTTTCAACTCACGCTTTTCATCACCATCTTGAAACCGATCCGCAGCAGGCTACCGAAATTCTAGTAGCCAGAGCTGTTCGTAAAATGATATGTTTTGGTGCTGTTCCTGAAGCTATAAGTTCTTTTTTATACCATATTAATGTTGCCGATCCTAATGGCCAGTTTATAGCAGCAGGAGCAAAAAAAGGGTTGGAAAATGCTTGCCTTAAATTCAATGTTAAAATGATTGATCGGAAAATTAGGTTCGATTATTTTTCGGCACATGGTCCGGTTTCTCCTACTATTATTATTAGTATTATGGCCACAATTCCTGATAAGGAAAAACTTGTTACTCATAGTTTTAAGAATAAGGGGAATAGCCTTTTTATGATTGGAAACTCGTATGATGATATAAATTCATCTGAATATTTAGAATTTTATCATGGAATTTCTAACTCGGCTTTACCATATTTCGATTTGGAAACTGAGGTGAAATTACTTGATGTGATGAAAATGTTAATCGAAGCTAAACTAATCACTTCAGCAAATCCTGTCAGTAAAGGTGGTTTATTTTTTACTTTGTTGAGAGCTGGTATGCCTCTTGAATTGGGTTTTGACATCACATCCGATGCTGAAATCCGTACTGATTCTTTTCTTTTTGGTGAATCGATGGGCCGTATTGTTGTTGGTGTTGATCCCAAAAATGTTGATGAATTTGTTGATTTTATGAGTTCTCTGAAAGTACCGTTCTTTGCCTTAGGACATGTTACAAAAGGTGAAATTAGAATTGACGATGAATCTTTCGGTTTTATTGATAAAATGACCCCTGCTAACTAATTATTTCATGCAAGTTATCCCTTATAAAGATTCTGGAAATCATAAAAAACAGCAGGTTGAACAAATGTTCGACAATATTGCCCCTAAGTATGATTTTTTGAATCATTTCTTGTCATTTGGTATTGATAAGCTTTGGCGGAAAAAAGCAATTAAATTGTTATCCAACTATAATCATCAATCAATTCTTGATGTTGCCAGCGGAACCGGCGATTTTGCCATTGAAGCTTCAAAATTGAATCCTCATTCAATTATTGGTTTCGACCTTTCTGAACAGATGTTAAATGTAGGTAAAGAGAAGGTAAAACGTCTTGGACTGGAAAAGTTAATTGAATTTCGTAAAGGCGATTCAGAGAGTATGCCATTCGATAATAATTGTTTTGATGCTATTATTGTTGCTTTTGGAGTCAGAAATTTTGAAAACCTGGAGGACGGCCTTAGGGAATTCTTCAGGGTTTTGAAACCAGACGGAGTAGTTGTAATTCTTGAGTTTTCGAAGCCAAAGTATTTCCCAATGAAACAATTGTATTGGTTTTATTCGTTTTGCTTATTACCATTGATTGGAAAATTGGTGTCCAAAGATGGAGCAGCTTATTCCTATTTACCTGAATCGGTTATGGCTTTCCCTGATGATCAGAAATTTTTAAATATATTACTTGAAACTGGGTTTAAATCAACAATGCAAAAAAGGTTAAGTTTTGGCATTTCTACCATCTACATTGCCCAAAAATAAAATGTGGCACAATATTTTTGTAATATTGCTGTTTCATTGAAAGATTGATAATTGAATTTTGTGAAGAAATATTTGTACATCATACCGTTGTTGTTCGCCTGTTTAAATTCTTTCTCCCAAAGAATCCTTCTTAGGAATTTGACTACTTTTGATGATAAACGGTTTCATTTTGGTTTTTCGCTTGGAATAAATACACTCGATTTTGTTCCTTCTTACTATCAATATATTGGCGATAATCCTGAGTTTTTACCTGAAATTGTTGGTAAAGTTGAGATTAATTCAAATTCGAAGGTAAGGGCTGATGTTGATAGACTTACACCTGGTTTTACTGTGGGTATTGTTACTAATTTAAGGCTTACTGAGAGTTTTGATCTTCGTTTTTTACCTGGAATGTCGTTTGGTGAGCGTAAACTTGTTTACAATATTCCTATTTCAGACACTTATTCAAATGGTAAAGGTTATTATTCAATTAAATCAACCTTTTTGGACTTTCCACTGCTGGTCAAGTACAAATCACGAAAAATGAATAACCAACGGCCATATTTAATTGCTGGTGGAGCTGTTCGTTTTGATATTTCTAAAAGTGGAGAGGAAGATTTGGTGCGTTTAAAACCTTTTGATACTTATATAGAAGCCGGCGTTGGCTGGGATTCTTATTTGCAATTTTTTAGACTTTCTACTGAGTTGAAGTTTAGTTTTGGTTTGAACAATATTTTAGATTCAGGGCCTAAAAGTACTGTGCCTCAAGTGTATTCTAATGCTTTATCTAAGCTTACTTCTGATATTTTTACTTTAAGTTTCCATTTTGAATAACAATTGAAGCAAGAAATCAATATCTCAATTTCACCTAAACAGGCTTCTTCAGAAGACTTTTATAAACCTATTATTGCTGAAAAGCTTCATGTAGCTGTAGAACGGATTGTTCTTATTAATGTTAAGCGTAAGTCAATCGATGCCCGTCAAAGAATTATCAGGGTAAATTTAAGCGCTGAAGTATTTTTAGATGAACTTCCAAGTTTGGAAAGGCTGGTTTTTAATTATCAGAATGTTGAGTATAAACCTCATGTAATTATTATTGGAGCCGGGCCTGCCGGACTTTTCGCTGCCTTACGTTTAATCGAACTTGGTTTTAAACCTTTAATTTTTGAACGAGGTAAAAATGTTAGCGACCGGAAAAGAGATATTGCTAAAATTCATCGGGAACATATAGTAAACCCTGATTCTAATTATGGTTTCGGAGAAGGTGGGGCAGGTACATTTTCTGATGGGAAATTGTATACAAGATCTAAGAAACGTGGAGACATCAGGAGAATACTTGAGATTCTTTATGATAACGGAGCATTACCAGAGATTTTAGTTGATGCACATCCACACATCGGTACCAACATGTTGCCGGGTATTATTACCCGAATACGTAACCGGATTATTGAAGCCGGTGGTGAAATACATTTTAATAGTCGTGTGGTTGACTTTCTGATAAAGGATAATATTTGCAAAGGAATAGTTCTTGCCAATGAAACTGTAGTAGATGCTAATGCTGTAATTTTAGCAACAGGGCATTCGGCTAGAGAAATATTTGAACTACTCTTCTCAAAAGGTATTTTAATAGAAACTAAGTCGTTTGCTGTTGGAGTCAGAACTGAACATCCTCAGTTGTTGATTGATCAGATTCAATATAAATTACCTGTTCGTGGTCCTTATTTGCCACCAGCCAGTTATTCTTTTGTAGAACAAGTTGACCAACGTGGAGTATATTCATTTTGTATGTGCCCTGGTGGGGTTATTGTACCAGCGGCAACTGCACCTGGCGAAATGGTAGTTAATGGCATGTCGCCAACTCAACGGAATACAAAGTTTGCAAATTCGGGTATTGTGGTTGAAATTCGGCCCGAAGATTTGAGCGAGTTCAGAAATTCAGGCGTTTTTGCAGGATTAGAATTTCAACGCAAAATTGAGCGCTTGTGTTTTGCTCTGAACGGTAATTCACAATTTGCTCCGGCACAGAGACTGGCTGATTTTGTTGACAACAGGTTCTCTCAAAATTTGCCAGAATCATCGTATCATCCAGGTTTAGTCTCCGTTCCGCTTCATGAAAAACTTCCAAAACGGATCGGAGGTCGTCTGCAGGAAGCATTTAAAATAATAAATACCAAAGCAAAAGGCTATTTGACGAACGAGGCAGTTGTTGTCGCAGTTGAATCACGTACTTCTTCACCAATACGTATTCCAAGAAGAGAAGAGACGCTTGAACATGTAAAAATTAAATGTTTGTATCCTTGTGGTGAGGGTGCTGGTTATGCTGGTGGGATAGTGTCTTCGGCTATGGATGGCGAACGTTGTGCCGAAGCTTTCGCTGAAAATTACAGACAACTTCACCGATCGTAAATTCGACGTCGGAATTCGCTACAGCATATTGACGTTGCAATAGCTACATTTAATGATTCAGATTTATTTTCCTGGACAGAAAATGTAGGTATTGTTATTTTGTGGGTTATAAAGTGGCTGATAGGTTTTGAAATTCCATTACCTTCATTTCCCATAACAATTATCCCGTTTTTAGTTAATCGTTCAGCATAGATGTTTTTCCCATTCATGAATGTGCCATATATTGGGATACTTTTTCCCTGAATGTTTAAAAGAAATTCGTTAAGATTGGTGTAAAGGCACTTGACCCTGAAAATGGCACCCATCGTTGCCTGGACAACTTTGGGGTTAAATGCATCCACTGTATTCTCCGAACAAATAATTGTGTCGATTCCAAACCAATCAGCAATGCGTATTATTGTTCCCATATTACCTGGATCTTGAATAAAATCCAATGCAAGATAAAGTTTTGATTCTGCATTAATTGCATATTTGGTTGTTTGCGGCTTATGCGCTATTGCTATTACATCCTGAGGGGTTTTGAGCAGGCTTGCCCTTTGGATCGATTCTTCATCGGTTTCAATTACTTCTTTCACTTTTTGGCTTACCTGCCTGTATTCTTCCAAAAATTGGGGAGTACAAACAAGTGTTTCAATATAGTAATTAGAAAGCAAGGCTTCAACAACCAGTTTATTGCCTTCAACAAGAAAAAGTCCGTTCTCATCTCTTTCTTTTTTTCGGTTTAAAGACTGAATTTGCTTAATCTTGTTTTTGCTCAACATATCTTTAAAGATTCTTCGTTCTATTGTGTAAAAATAAAAGGTCTGAAAGACTTGCGAACCAAAAGCTCTGTTTATTTTTGTAAAAACGTAACATCATGTTGGTATTCCATCGGACTAGTAATTTTTCTTTTAAACTCTTCGGGATGATGGCCTGTATTTTAATACTTGGCTCGTGCAATTCTACCCGTTTTGTTCCTGATGGAAAATATCTTTTAAACAAAGTTTCGGTGAAGGCCGACAATAAAATATTAAATAAAGATGATCTGAAAGTTCATATAAGGCAAAAAGAAAACTTACGAATTTTAGGTGTTTTGAAATTCCATCTTGGTGTTTATAATTTATCATCGTCGTCGAAAACTAATGATTGGTTTAAGCGAATTGGTGAAGCGCCAGTTTTGTATGATGAACTTCAGACACAAAAAACAATAGAACAATTGCAAATTTTCCTGAAGAACAAAGGTTTTTACAATGCCGTTATCAATGATTCGCTTCGATTTAGTAAGTCTGGGAAAAAAGTAAATTTGCTTTTTGATATTAAAGCAGGCAAGCCATATCGTATCAGGAATTACACTTACTCAGTTAAAGATAAGTCATTAGGCCTGGCACTAATTGGCGATTCGATAAATCAGCTACTTAAGCCACATGATATTTTTGATTTAGACATTTTGAATGCCGAAAGGCAACGAATAGCTTCATTTTTTAAGAACCGTGGCTATTATAAGTTTTCTGAAGATTTTGTGAGTTTCCAGGCCGATTCAAATTTTTATAATCATCAGGTCGATCTTAGGATCATTATCGATAATCCTGTTTCAGGAAGTGAAGATTCGAGGCCGTTAGTACATCAAAAATATAAAATAAAGAACTACATTATTAACCCAATATATAAAGCCTTTGATTTAACTGATGATGCTACTGAACAGAGAACCGACACTTTACGAGATGGCGATTACCAGTTTGTCTATAATGGTAAGTTAAAATACAAACCCGTTTTGTTTTACAATGTAAACAGATTGAAAGACAGTGCTTATTATAGTTTGCAAAATGCCGAAAAGACCTATAGGGCATTCAATCGTCTGAAACAGTTTAAACTTATTAATATTGGTTTTAACGAGGTTAAAAATACAGATAATGATACGGTACCTTTGCTCGATTGCAAAATGCAGTTATCTCCTATGCCAAAGCAAAACTTTTCAGTTGAGGTAGAAGGGACAAACTCATCCGGGAACCTGGGCGTTGCGGGCAATTTGAATTATCAGCAAAGGAATGTATTTGGTGGTGCCGAAATATTTGATGTCCAGTTGCGTGGAGCCAGAGAGCGTCAGCAAACATTGATCAATAACAATAGTTTGATTTTTAACACTCAGGAATTTGGGATTGAAACCAGTATTACGATTCCAAAGTTTATAAGTTTTCTGAAGAAAGAAAATATGTTTTTATTTAATATTCCTGAAACCAAGCTATCAGTTGGATACAATTTTCAGAATAGGCCTGATTATACTCGTACCATTACCAACATGAAATTGGCCTATAATTGGCAGACATCCAGATATATTTCGCATACTTTGTCTTTAATCGATTTTAATTATGTGAGGTTGAGTCGTCTTTCTGATGAGTTTATTAATTCGATTAAAGATTTATATATCAAGAGTAGTTTTACTGATCACTTAATATTTGCGACCAATTATACATGGCTATACAATACTCAGAATATTAATAAACGTGAAGATTATAAGTATTTCAAAGTGAGCCTGGAATCAGCTGGAAATATGTTGTCGTTATACTCGATGTTGATTAATAAATCGCAAGTTCAGGTTTTAGATACTTTGATTAACAAATCAACTTCGTATTACGAAATACTAAATACTCGTTTTGCCCAATATGTTAAAGGCGATTTTGAGTATCGATATGGACATTTTATAAACGAGACAAACTCGATTGTTAGTCGGGTTTTTCTGGGTATTGGTTTGCCTTATGGTAATTTCAATGTGTTACCATTCGAAAAGAAATATTTTACTGGAGGAGCTAATGGTATTAGAGCATGGCAGGTTCGCTCACTTGGCCCAGGTTCGTATAAAGTACCTTCAGATGTTTATCCAAATCAATCATCAGATATAAAACTTGAGGCTAACCTGGAATATAGATTTAAACTTTTTTGGCGTATGGAAGGTGCTCTTTTTTCCGATGCCGGTAATATATGGGCAATCAATTATAAAGATAATCGTGATGGGGCTGTATTCAAAATCAATCAATTTTACAAGCAGATAGCAATTGGTTCAGGTTTTGGCATTCGCTTCGATTTTACATACTTCTTGTTCAGACTTGATTTGGGCGTAAAAATGCGTGATCCTTCATTACCCGAGGGGAAACGTTTTATTCCAGGGAATTATCAGCTTTCTACTGACCAATTTAATCTTTCTTTTGCAATTGGCTATCCTTTCTAATTCCTGTTCAATTTTTATTGTCAAGGTGGAAAATTGAACCTCCAGTCTTACTTATCGCTTCTTCATAGTGCAAGGTTCCACTACTATACCGTGTATCGCAACTGCAATGGAGGAACTCAAACCGTCACATTGTGTTTTTCACTGTTACGATAGCATTACGAACAATAGCAGAAAAATATCAAGTGTCCAAAAAACAAAAAGGGACCGCACCTTGCAATCCCTTTTTCGTATCTTAAAATGTATTGGATTAAGCTTTTCCTGCTGATCCTAAAACATTTTCGTTTTTGTGTTTGTAGAGCTCTTTCAAAGCATCGCGGGCCGGTCCCAGGTATTTACGTGGATCGAATTCAGCTGGCTTTTCAGCAAATACCTTACGTATTGCAGCTGTCATTGCCAAACGACCATCAGAGTCAATATTGATTTTACAAACAGCTGATTTCGCTGCTTTGCGCAATTGTTCTTCAGGAATACCTACTGAATCTTTTAAAGCGCCACCATATTTGTTAATAGTTTCAACTTCTTCCTGAGGCACAGAAGATGATCCGTGGAGTACGATCGGGAATCCGGGTAATTTCTTTTCAATTTCTTCCAAAATGTCGAAACGTAATGGAGGCGGAATTAAAATACCCTTTTCGTTACGTGTGCATTGTTCTGGGGTGAATTTGTTGGCTCCGTGAGAAGTACCAATTGAAATAGCCAATGAATCGACACCTGTACGAGTAACAAATTCTATTACTTCTTCTGGTTTTGTATAATGCGATTTTTCTGCGACAACATCGTCTTCAACTCCGGCTAAAACGCCAAGCTCACCTTCAACAGTTACGCCATAAGCATGTGCATATTCAACTACTTTTTTAGTCAAAGCGATATTTTCTTCAAAAGAATGGTGTGAACCATCAATCATTACTGAAGAAAAACCGTTGTCAATACAATCTTTGCAAAGTTCAAATGTATCGCCATGATCGAGGTGTAATGCAACAGGAATTTCGTAACCTAATTCTTTTGCATATTCAACAGCACCTTTAGCCATATTACGTAAAAGGTTTGAGTTGGCATATTTACGTGCGCCCGACGAAACTTGTAAGATAACAGGAGATTTTGTTTCAACACATGCCTGAATGATTGCCTGAAGCTGTTCTAGATTGTTAAAATTGTAAGCAGGAATTGCATAACCGCCTGCAACTGCTTTTGCAAACATTTCTTTGGTGTTTACAAGTCCTAAGTCTTTATAGCTTGTACTCATTTTGTGATTTGTTAATTGATTAAAGATTTTGACTTCAATTTTAAAAGCCACGCAATATTAGTCATTTATCTTGTATTTACCTTGAGAACAAGCTCTGTTTATCCGATTTTAAACAAACCTTAACAAAGTCTGAACTTGACTCAGTGTTCTTTTAAAGTTACTTTGGCAGCTGTTATATACATTTAGTGTAAATATCTGTAAATTATTATTTTATATTTTATTCGAATTTTTTCAGTGAACAATACCATTAGTTTGTTAGTTAATAAGCTAACATCAAAAAGTTTTCACATATTTTAAAATCATTAGATATGACTAAAATTTCTGAAGTTGTAAAATCAGGGGTTGTAAGTGGCCCTGATTTACAAAAGGTATTTAAAATAGCCAAAGAAAATCAGTTTGCGTTACCTGCCGTAAATGTGGTGGGTTCCGATTCAGTCAATGCAGTACTGGAGGCTGCAAAACTGGTAAATTCTCCGGTTATCATCCAGTTCTCCAACGGGGGAGCACAATTTTATGCAGGTAAAGGACTTAAACTTGAAGGGCAACAGGCCCAGATAGCAGGCGCGATTGTTGGCGCCAAGGCTGTTCATCATTTAGCCGAGTTATACGGGGTTCACGTTGTACTTCATACCGATCATGCGGCTAAAAAATTATTGCCATGGATTGATGGGCTGCTGGATGCTGGCGAAAAGTTTTTTGCAGAAAATGGTAAACCTTTATTTAGTTCGCACATGCTCGACCTTTCAGAAGAACCACTGAAGGAAAATATCGAAATTAGTAAAAAGTATCTTCAGCGTATGAGCAAAATTGGGATGACACTTGAAATTGAACTTGGATGTACTGGTGGAGAAGAAGATGGTGTTGATAATTCTGGAATGGATAATTCGTTACTTTATACCCAACCTGAGGATGTTAATTATGCCTATGAAGAATTGATTCAGGTAAGCCCTGATTTTACGATTGCAGCATCGTTTGGAAATGTTCATGGCGTTTATAAGCCGGGCAACGTAAAACTTACCCCCAAAATTTTGGATAATTCGCAGAAGTATATTTCAGCAAAACATCATTTAACAGGTAAGCCTATCAATTTTGTTTTTCATGGAGGGTCTGGTTCGACCTTGGATGAAATTCGTGAGGCAATCTCTTATGGGGTTATTAAAATGAATATAGATACTGATACCCAATGGGCTACATGGGATGGAGTAAGGAAGTATGAGGCGCTGAATCATGGTTATCTGCAAGGGCAAATTGGTAATCCTGAAGGTGAAGATAAGCCAAACAAGAAATATTATGATCCAAGAGTATGGTTAAGAAAAGGACAAGAGTCTATGATTGACCGATTAAAAATAGCCTTTAACGATTTGAATAATATAAATCGAAGCTAGATGTGCATTTTTATGTGAAAAAGAAAAGTCTGAAAGTTCCCACGGCTGTTCAATTGTAAATAAATTAATATGCGATAAAAAACGAGGAATGTTGA
>CALGIG010000082.1 GCA_937915865.1 uncultured Prolixibacteraceae bacterium
ATATGAAGAAAAAATTCAAAGCTTTTATTGAGGAAAAGTGTGAGTTTGCCCTGGTGATGGATGATTACAAAATTGAATTCGAAAATGCTTTAAATATTTTTGTCGCAGAATTAAAACAGTATTTGGCAACCGATACTGGAGATTGGACAATAAAAGGGTTTATTGATGTTTATAAGAATATTTATACGATTTCTCCTGATACAAAAATTGTTTCAAAAATACTTGAGATTCATATATTTCCTGAACTTTTACGGTTTGCTGAGGTAACCAGATATAAACTGATTTTAGCAGAGCAACAGAATTATTATCCGGATTTAACTTTTATTCATAAAGATGATGACAAAATTAAATTTGCGGTAGATATCAAAACAACCTTTCGAAGGAACAAGACGACTGCTGGATTTACTTTAGGAAGTCATGGAAGTTATTTTAAAGAAAGAGATAAAGCAAAAAATATACAATTCCCTTATAACCAATATTTAGGACATTTTTGTTTAGGAATAATATACTCAAGAGGCGACTTTGATAAAAATATTAGTGAAACGGAAGTTTTAAAGGTTGAAGATATTGAGACGGTTTACGGAGAAACGAAAGAGCCAACCAGGGAGAGGCAAGTAACCAGAGTCGAAAATTTGAAATCCATTACTTCAGTTATTAAAGATTTTGATTTTTTTGCCGCTCCTAAGTGGAAGATTGCCAGTGATAGTCAAGGTTCTGGAAATACAGCAAACATTGGATCAATTAAAGATATTGATGACCTGAAGGCTGGAAATGGTGTGTTTAGTTTGTTAGGAGAAGAGTGGTTCGACGAATATTGGATGAATTATGGTGTTGCCACTATGTTGAAAAAAGGGAAATCAATAAAAATTACAAACATTTGGGACTTTCTGGAATTTAAAGGGAGAGAAGATTTGTTTGAAAGAGTTGTAGCAAAAGGTGCCAAAAAAAGAATGTAATGAAGATTTTTGTTCCGCCAATAAAATCCCAAGGGATTAAAACTAAGTTAGTTGAATGGATTAATTCAAGTGTTAAGGACATTCGGTTTGACAGATGGGTCGAACCATTTATGGGGACTGGTGTCGTTGCATTTAATGTCAGACCACCAAAAGCACTTTTGTGCGATAGTAATCCACATTTAATTACTTTTTATAAAGCAATACAAAACAAAGAAATAACTCCATCAAAAGTCAAAGACCATTTGACAAGTGAAGGCCGATTGTTACTGAAATCTGGCGGACAATATTATTATGAAGTACGGGAACGGTTTAATAATCAGGGATGTCCGCTCGATTTTTTGTTTTTGAGCAGATCTTGTTTTAACGGGATGATGAGGTTCAACAGCAAAGGAGGTTTTAACGTTCCTTTTTGTCGAAAACCAGATCGTTTTGCTCCAGCTTTAATAACGAAGATTACTAATCAGGTTGGCTATATTTCGCAAATAATTGATTCAGGAAATTATGAGTTTAGAAATCAAGACTTTAAAAATACATTAAAAGAAATTGGATCCTCTGATTTTGTTTATTCAGATCCTCCATATATTGGAAGACATGTTGATTATTTTGATTCTTGGTCAGAAGAAGAGGAAATAATTTTAAATCAAAATTTAGTCAACTCAAATGTCAATTTTATTATTTCTACATGGCTGAGTAATAAATATCGAGTAAATGATTATGTTTTTTCAATTTGGAGCGATTGTTTCATTTCTACGAAGGAACATTTTTATCATGTTGGAGGAAAGGAGATTAATCGAAATGCTGTTTATGAAGCTTTACTTTCCAACATTAAACTTGAAAGTAGTATAAGCAATAAAGAAATGAAATCAAGAATTACGAAAAATGAATCACTATTAACCACAAAACAAAAAACTTACGAAATTCATTCTCAATTGTCATTGGCAATGGATGATGGTAGTTTAAGCTAATAAGGAAAGAATATTAATCTAATTTTAGGCAATTTAGCTATTTAAATTTACCTTAAAACCGTGGGATAATACACCTTAATTGATTGTAGAACCATGGTTTTCGTTATTTTTGCGCCGATTCAAAAAAATGTAAACCCTACAAAAAAATAAAAACTATGACCATTAGTGCATTACAATCATCAAGGGCTAAATATCAGCCCAAATTACCTAATTCATTACAGGCTTCGGTTAAACTGGTTGAGGGCCCAAAAACCCAGTCGATTGCTGATCAGGCTGCAATTCAGGAGCTTTTCCCAAATACTTATGGAATGCCATTAATTACATTTGAAGCTGGCAATAAAAAGGAATATCCTGCGGTTAATGTTGGTGTTATCCTTTCAGGTGGTCAGGCTCCTGGCGGTCATAATGTGATTTCGGGTATTTTCGATGGTATTAAAAATATCAATCCGGCCAGCAAATTATATGGTTTCCTTGGTGGCCCAGGTGGTTTGGTCGATCATAAATATATTGAGCTTACGTCTGAAATTATTGATGCTTACCGCAATACAGGTGGTTTCGATATTATTGGTTCTGGTCGTACAAAACTGGAGGAAACCGCTCAGTTCGATAAAGGCGAACAAATATTGAAGCAATTGGGAATCAATGCACTCGTAATTATTGGTGGTGACGACAGCAATACCAATGCTTGCGTTTTAGCAGAATATTATGCTGCTAAAAATTCAGGAATCCAGGTAATTGGCTGCCCTAAAACCATTGATGGCGATTTGAAAAACGAGATGATTGAAACATCGTTTGGTTTCGATACTGCTACAAAAGTTTATTCAGAATTGATTGGTAATATTGAACGCGATGCCAATTCAGCTAAAAAATACTGGCACTTCATTAAACTCATGGGTCGTTCGGCTTCACACATCGGTCTGGAATGTGCTCTTCAAACTCAACCAAACATCACCTTAATTTCGGAAGAAGTTGAGCTGAAAAAGCAAACTTTGGCAGAAATTGTTGATTATATGGCTGCTATTATTGCCAAACGTGCCGAAAACGGCGAAAACTTTGGAGTAGCATTAATTCCTGAAGGTTTGGTAGAATTTGTTCCAGAAATGAAAAAACTTATTGCCGAATTAAACGATTTATTGGCTGAAGGTTCTGAAACAGAAAAGAAATTCAAATCGTTTACTGATAAGGCTGAAGGACGCGCATTTGTAGCCGGAATTTTGTCTGCCGAATCAGCTAAAGTTTACACTTCACTTCCTTCGGGAATTGCAGACCAGTTAACTCTCGACCGCGACCCTCATGGAAATGTTCAGGTTTCGTTAATCGAAACTGAAAAATTGTTGGGCGAAATGGTAAAAAACCGCTTGAATAACTGGAAGAAAGAAGGCAAGTTTGTTGGTAAATTTGGTACTCAATACCATTTTTTCGGTTACGAAGGACGTTGTGCCGCTCCATCAAATTTCGATGCCGACTATTGCTATTCATTGGGTTATAACGCATCATTCCTGATTGCAGAAGGAAAAACTGGTTATATGTCATCAGTTCGTAACTTAACTGCTTCTGCTGCCGAATGGATTGCAGGTGGGGTGCCGGTAACAATGATGATGAATATGGAACGCCGTCACGGCCACATGAAACCAGTAATACAGAAAGCTTTGGTTGAGCTGGAAAGCGCTCCGTTTAAATATTTGGCAGCCAATCGCGAAAAATGGGCAATTGAAACCTCATTCATTTACCCTGGGCCTATCCAATACTGGGGACCAACTGAAGTTTGCGATCAACCAACTAAAACATTGAAGTTGGAAAAAGGCAAATAATCTTTGATCAACCAATTCATTAAAATAAGAAACCCTGGGAGTAATCCCAGGGTTTTGTATTTTGTGAAGCAACATTTTTTTATCAGCTTAAGCAAACTTATGTTCATGCCATCATCCTTGAAATAGCTACTTTGATTTACCCGGAGATACTTAATTGCATATTCTGAAGTTCCAAGATTTCAGGTCAATACTAATTTTTTGCGAATTTGAAGAACTTGTACGCAACCACAAACACGTCTTTTAAATCTATAACTAGAAAGCTATTGAAACAATTTAAAAAGAAATAAAAATGAAAAGGTTATTGATTTTATTTGTGGCAACCACCTTCATGGGGTTATTCAGTAGTTGCGATTTGGATGATGATGATTATTATTCACTCGACAACGCCTGGGTAGGTTTTGGACTGGTCAAAAAAGAGGTTTCGGCTACTTCATTCACAATTCTAATGGACGATGGTGAAGTACTGTATCCATCTGCTAATTCGGGTTTGGTTAACGATGTATTTAACAATGAACGTGTTTGGGTGAATTTTACAATTTTGGGGAATAAGGAAAATCCTGATCACAACGAGTATTACTATGTGAAAATAAACTCGTTGCGGAAAATTCTCTATAAAGGAATTTTTACCATTACTCCTGAAAAAGAAGACAGTATTGGCAATGATCCTATTCGGGTTGCCGATAAATGGATTAAAAATGACATTTTGAACTTTGAGCTGCAATATCGTGGAGGAAATGAAACACATTTTATTAATCTTGTTAAGGCCCCTGGAAATATTGATGTAACCAATGGACCTGTTTTACTGGAATTACGCCATAACAATAACGATGATACAGGATACATTCCATTATCCGGGGTTGTATCGTTTGATTTATCGGCTTTAAAAATTCCAGGAAAAACAAGTACTCCATTCAAGATTACGGCAAAAGGTTTTGATGGTGAAACTTTTGAATACACCGGAGAATATAAATATTAAACTTGTTTCAGCTTTATGGGTTTTATTGATGGAGCATCTGTTAGGAATAGCAGGTGCTCCTCATTTTTTATTTGCCCGACATTATTTACATTAACACCCTGAAATAAGTAAATTGACCAACATGATTAAGTCTGTTTGTTATTTGGCCCTCGTAGCCACATTGTTTTCATTTACCAATCCGAAAACTAAAAAAGAAATGACCATTAATTCAAGTGCTGAAGTTTCGAAACTGGCTTCAGATGTGATGACTCCTGAAGTGCTATGGAGTTTTGGACGTATTGGCGATCCGGGTGTATCGCCCGATGGAACAAAAGTTTTGTTCTCGGTTACCAAATATAATATTGAAGAGAACAAATCATATCGCGATTTATATATTGTTCCTGTTTCTGGAGGACAATCTGTTCGCATAACCGATACTGCTGAACGGGAAACCCAGGCTTTATGGCGTCCTGATGGTAAAAAGATTGGTTTCCTTTCGTCAAAATCCGGACAAATGCAATTATGGGAGATAAATACTGATGGAACTGGTAGCGTTCAGATCTCAGAAATAAAAGGAGGAATTACAGGGTTTAAATATTCACCTGATATGAAAAAAGTGTTGTATATAGCTGATGTGAAAGTTAAACCTGATGTACACGATATGTTTCCAGATTTGCCCAAAGCTAATGCCCACCTTGAAACCGATTTGATGTACAAGCATTGGGACGAATGGGTTGAGACAGTTCCACATCCGTTCGTGGCTGATTACCGGGATGGTAAATTGCTTAATCCGGTTGACTTGCTGGAAGGTGAACCCTTTGAAAGCCCTATGAAACCTTTTGGCGGAATAGAACAACTAGACTGGAGTCCGGATAGCAAAACGATAGCATATACCTGCCGGAAGAAAACAGGTAAAGAATATGCGCTTTCAACCAATTCTGATATTTATTTCTACAATATAGAGACACAGAAAACAGTCAACAAGACTGAAGGAATGATGGGTTACGATCAAAATCCGGTCTTTTCTCCTGACGGGAAATATCTGGCTTGGGAAAGTATGGAACGCGATGGCTACGAAGCCGATAAAATCCGGTTGTTTGTAATGAATCTGGAAACTGGTGAGAAAACCGACTATTCAGCTAACTTTGATCAAAACTCGACCAATATAGTATGGAGTGCAGGCAGCAAATCGCTTTATTTTATAAGTTGCTGGCATGCTTTAACTCAGGTTTATCAACTCGATCTCGCTACAAAAAAGATTAGCCCAATAACCAAAGGTGTACACGATTATGCTTATGTCGCCGAGGCAAAAGGCAAACTCATTGGCATGAAACATTCGATGAGCAAGCCTGATGAAATATATTCGATTGACCTGAAATCGGGAGCCGAGACGGAACTTTCGTTTATCAATAAACCAATTCTCGATCAGTTGACTTTAGCGAAAGTTGAAGAACGTTGGGTGAAAACTACCGACAATAAAGATATGCTTACCTGGGTTATTTATCCGCCACATTTCGATCCATCGAAAAAATATCCGACTATTCTATTTTGTGAAGGAGGCCCGCAATCAACCGTGAGCCAGTTCTGGTCGTATCGTTGGAATTTTCAACAAATGGCTGCGAATGGTTACATTGTTGTAGCGCCTAACCGCAGAGGATTACCAAGTTTCGGAAAAGAGTGGCTCGAACAAATTAGCGGCGATTATGGAGGCCAGAATATGAAGGATTACCTGTCGGCTATTGATGATGTTGCAAAGGAACCTTATGTTGATAAAGATAAATTAGGTTGTGTGGGAGCCAGTTATGGAGGTTTTTCGGTCTATTGGTTAGCCGGTCATCACGAAAAAAGATTTAAGGCATTTATTGCGCATGATGGCATGTTTAATTTAGAACAACAATACCTGGAAACAGAAGAAATGTGGTTTGTTAACTGGGATTTGGGTGGCCCGTATTGGGACAAGCAAAATGCTGTTGCCCAGCGTTCGTATGCCAACTCACCGCATTTGTTTGTTGATAAGTGGGATGCACCAATTTTGGTTATTCATGGCGAAAAAGATTACCGCATTTTAGCTTCTCAAGGCATGGCTGCGTTCAATGCTGCTGTATTAAGAGGAGTTCCTGCTCAAATGTTAATTTTTCCTGAAGAAAACCATTGGGTACTTCAGGCTCAAAATGGTATTTTATGGCAGCGGGTATTCAAACAATGGCTTGATAAGTGGCTCAAATAATTTCAAATTTTCAGGTTTCAAATTCCATGTGCCAACCTGGAACTTGAAACCTGGAATTTGAAACTCAAAAAACTTCAACTTTGCTTTTGGTTGTTTCGAGCAATCCCTTTAATTGTGAGGCATGGCAAATTAGTGAAATAGCCTTTTCAACACTAATACGAGATAAGTTTATTGTAAGATCAAATTCTTCGGTAATCGAATTATCACCGGCTACATGTTTCCTGAAGTTTTCCCTTTCTTTTTCTGTCCTTTCGATAAATTCGTGAGCTTCACGCAAATTAAGGTTATTTTTTTGCATAATTTGCTTGGTGCGCCATTCAAGAGGTGCAGTCAAGCGTACCAACAACGATTTCTCAATGTCCTTGGTTAAAATGTGACCTGCGCGGCCTACTATGATACAATAGCCGTCGTTCGCAAAACTTTTAATAAAGTCAATAAGCGTTTTGCTTATTTTGCGATCACTCTTAAATCTTTTTTCACTGAAAGCGGCAAGAATATCGTCAAAAACACCCCGATCTCCTTCTTTCAGGTAATTTTTAAGTTTGTTTGGGTCCATGTCCAATTCCCGGGCGCTTTTTTCAAGAATTTCTTTGCTCAAAACTCTCCATTTCCGGCACAAACCTTTTTTGTCGAGCTCGGCGGCAAGCATCCCGGCAAGGTTTACAGCACCACAGCCAACTTCGCGCGAAATACAGATTACTGGTCCGGGTTGACGGTTGATGTCAGTAAATCTAGGGTCGTCGTGATGTAACCTTTTGTTTAAGTAAACCATCAAAGTATTGTTCATGGTGTTTAATTTTAGTTATTGTTTGATACGTAATAATCAGGTTTCAGTTTGGAATTTTCAGGAGAGATTTTGGCTGGATGAAATGATATACAACATCAGTTACGACGAATGTCATTTCTTTCAAATACAATTTTTACCTATCTTGCTTCAGTATTAAAATTGATTAAATATGTTTAGTGCTGAAACTTATATTGCTCGCCGTAAGGCATTGAAAGGGAAAATATCAGAGGGTCTTATCCTTTTGCTTGGGAATGTTGATGTTCCAATGAATTATACAGACAACACATACCATTTCAGACAAGATAGTTCTTTTTTGTACTTCTTCGGACTTGATTTTCAAGGTTTGGCCGGAGTGATTGATGTTGATTCTGGTGAGGAAATTATTTTTGGGAATGATGTCAGTATTGAGGATATTATTTGGATGGGACCACAAGTCCCTTTGAAAGAAAAAGCAGAAAAGGTTGGAATCTATAAAACAGAACCCTCTAAAGTTCTTTTTGATGTTGTTATCAAAGCAGTTCAGTCTGGAAGAAAAATCCATATTCTTCCTCCTTATCGAGCAGAGAATAAGTTGTTTTTAAGTAAGTTACTTGGCATTCTTCCATCGCGGTTAAAATCTTATTCGTCGGTCGAATTGATTAAAGCAATTGTTGATTTGCGTTCGGTAAAGGAAGAACAGGAAATTGCTGAAATAAGGAAAGCTTGTGCTGTTGGTTATCAGATGCATGTTACTGCTATGAAAATGGCCAAAGCCGGAGTTTTGGAGCAAACTATTGCAGGAACTATTGAAGGGATTGCCAATGCTGGCGGCGGAATGGTTTCGTTTCCTGTAATTTTGTCGCAAAACGGAGAAACGCTTCATAACCATAACCACTCTCAGATTTTGCAGGATGGCCGTTTGTTGCTGGTTGATGCCGGTGCCGAAATAGGCTCTCATTATGCCTCTGACTTTACGAGAACTTTTCCGGTGAGTGGCAAATTCACGCAGAAGCAGCGCGAAATTTACGACATTGTTTTAGCTGCGAATAATTGTGCCACTAAGTTAGCGAAACCAGGAATAACTTATCAATCTGTTCATTTAGCGGTTTGCGAAACAATTGCTTCAGGATTAAAAGATACAGGTTTGATGAAAGGTAATGTACAGGAAGCTGTCAGAAACGGCGCTCATGCACTGTTTATGCCCCACGGATTGGGCCACATGATGGGATTAGATGTTCATGATATGGAAGATTTAGGCCAGATTTATGTGGGCTATGACGAAGAAACCCGTCCAATCGATCAGTTTGGAACAGCTTA
This sequence comes from uncultured Prolixibacteraceae bacterium, assembly GCA_937915865.1. GTDB lineage: Bacteria > Bacteroidota > Bacteroidia > Bacteroidales > Prolixibacteraceae > Aquipluma. The sequence continues at coordinate 8,998 of CALGIG010000082.1, forward strand.
TTTGCGTATGGGCCGAAAACTGCAACCCGGTTTTGTGGTGACCAATGAACCTGGTATTTATTTCATTCCGGCATTAATTGAAAAATGGAAAGCTGAGAATATTAATACTGATTTTATCAATTTTGATCGGCTGGAACAATACTTCGATTTTGGCGGGATTCGACTTGAAGATGATATTCTGATAACTGAAACCGGTTGCGAAATAATTGGCGAACGTGTGCCAATAACTCCTGAAGAAATTGAAGATATTAGAAGATAAAAGAAAATGGCGGCATTCAGATAATATGGCCGCCATCTTAATCTTATTGTTGTTTGTTGTGTAACCCGGCAAGTGTTTTGGCTTTATCGGCGCTTCCGGCAGAAGATCCGAAGTAATAGCTGTAAACCTGTGTAAGTACTGCGCTTAGGACGCCTAAAATGTACATGACAATTTCCTTACTGTCACTTTGAATTACTGAAGGGGTAAATACGAGAACGAAAAATAATGCCAAGACCAGGATAATCGTTCCTAAAGCCATAATAGGCATTAGGTTTCTGTTAAGCCTGGTCGCATTTTCGCTGTTCATCATTTGTACTTCTCGTTGCCTGGCGTTATTGATGTCGCCTAATATCATTTGTCGTTCTTCGTTTGAAAGTTTTTGCATGTCGAGTTGAAATTGCATTTCCGATTTACGCATTTCGATTTCGAGTTGCATTTTTTCTTCTTTTGTGGTTACAACGTTGTCGAGAACTTTTCCGACCGAGTCAACCAGCGTACTGGCTCCTCCTGAAAATAAGTTTTGTAGAAATCCCATGATGAAACCTCCCCAACCCCTCCGAAGGAAGGGCTTTTTGATTAGTGAGTTAATATAGATGTTTACTATTATTCATTATCGAAGCGTCCTTAAGTCCTTCCTTTCGGAGAGGATTTAGGAGGGGCTTCCTAAAGCGCGGAGAACCCATCCGTAAAAATATTTTCGGCTGGTTGGCCGTTTTTTTACTATGTTGACATACCGTGCAATTTTAGCCACAGTAAAAGCAGCAAGAAAATGGTCAGGATCGAAGTTGTTGATTGCAGTAATGGTGTTTGCGCCAATCACTCCATCAGAATCAGCACCAACAACCATTTGGGCAAGCGAAGCGCTGGTACTAACTCCGGCGTTGACTCCAAAGTCGAAAATTGAATTTGCAATTTCCTGGTTAACAATTTGGTCACCTTTGAGTTTATCCCAGAAATTTACCTGGTAAAAATGCGATACCGCTTCCTGAATTTCGGCATCTCTGTCTAAATTGCCGGGGAAATCAGACTGACGTTTTAACAGATCAATCTTTGACCATCCTTCCCATTTGCTGAAGATTTTTCGGGCCACTCCTTTGTAGGTTTCTCCACCAGGATCGTCTGGATCATTGACATAGCCACCTTCGTGCGCTATCATCAGTTGAAAAGCTTTGGTAAAATCAGCCATAAAGTAATGTTTAAAAGTTAGAGGTGTTAACGAAGGTCAAATAAAATTATTCGGTTTTAATATGGATTAATTCATTAATTATAATAAAAGTAACCCATTTTTATGAGTTATTTTCCTGAATGAATAAAAAAAGCCCGTTTCAACAAAGAAACAGGCTCATTTTTAAATAATATCTTGTCTGAGTTTCTTATTTCAATCCTCTTCGTTTTAGCAGTGGTTCAATCGATGGTTCCTGTCCCCTGAAGTTTTTGTAAACGACCATTCCTTCATCGGAACCAGATTTGGTTAACAACGTGCGGAATTTGGCTGCAATTTCAGGATTAAAAATATTACCACTTTCCTTGAAGGCGTTGAAAGCATCGGCATCGAGCACGGCAGCCCAGATGTACACATAGTATCCGGCTGAATAACCACCCGAGAAAATATGTGTAAAATAAGTACTGCGGTAGCGTGGTGCAATTTCAGGAATTAAGCCAATTTTATCCATCGATGCTTTTTCGAAAGCTTCAACATCGGTAGCCGGAGTTTGTGTATGCCAATCCATATCGAGTAGCGAAGCTGCCAGGTATTCAACAGTTTCAAAGCCTTGGTTGAACTGGGCACTTTTTTCAAGTTTGGCGATTAAAGATTCAGGAATAACTTTACCTGTTTTGTAATTTTTTGCATAGTAGCGAAGTACTTCTGGTTCTGAAGCCCAGTTTTCCATTACCTGAGAAGGAAGTTCTACAAAATCGTTTGGAACAGCACCGGCAATGCGGTTGTATGGTCCATCGGTAAACAAAGCATGAAGTGCATGGCCTGATTCGTGGAACAGTGTGGTTACTTCGTCAAAACTCAGTAGGGCAGGAGTGTCGCCGGTTGGGCGGGTGAAATTACAAACGATGGATACAACTGGTGTGATCATTTTACCATTGATGTAGCTCTGATTGCGGAACGAAGTACACCATGCACCGGCACTTTTTCCGGCTCGTGGGTGAAAATCGTAATAAAGCACGCCAATATGTTTGCCATCAGCTTCCTGAACTTCGTAGGCTGTAGCTTCGTCGCAGTAGGCCGGAATATCGGTACGTTTGATGAATTTGATACCATATAATTTGTTAGCAACGTAGAATACGCCATCTAACACATTTTCAAGTTTGAAATATGGTTTCAGTTGCGACTCGTCGAGATCGTATTTTGCTTTACGAACTTTTTCGGCATAATACCACCAGTCCCACATAGCCAGCTTGAATTTGCCTCCTTCCTTGTTGATCATAGCCTGCATGTCGTCGCGTTCTTTCTTGGCGCGTTCAAGTGCAGGTGTCCAAAGCTTCATCAGAAATTGATCAATATTTTCAGGTGTTTTGGCCATATTTACATCAGCCACGTAAGCCGCATAATTAGGGAAACCCAATAATTTGGCTTTCTGGTCGCGCAGCTTAACCATCTTGATGATGACTTCCTTGTTGTCGTTCGCGTTCCCGTTGTTTCCACGGTTGAGGTAGCCTTTGTAAATTTTTTCACGTAATTCGCGATTTTCGGCATATTGAAGGAATGGAATCATACTTGGTTTTTGAAGTTTAAATTCCCATTTCCCGGGCAGGCTGTCTTGTTTTGCAGTTTCTGCAGCTCCAGCAATAACATCAGCAGGCAACCCTTTCAGGTCAGCTTCCTTATCGATAACCAGCTTGAAGTTTTTGTTGGTCTCAGCCAGGTTGTTTTCGCCAAATTTTAAATCAAGCATTGCCAGCTCATCATTCATTTTTCTAAGTTCCGCTTGCTTTTCGGCAGAGAGATTGGCACCACTGCGGGCAAAATCCTCGTAATATTTTTCGACAACACGCATTTGATCATGATTCAGGTTAAGCTCATTACGCCTGTCATAAACCGATTTTATCCGGGCAAACAATTCTTTGTTCAACGCAATATTGTCGTGGTGAGCCGATAGTTTTGGAGTGATCTGGCGGGCCAGTTCCTGCATTTTGTCGTCGGTATTGGCCGAGTTAATATTGAAGAATACTGCTGAAACCTGGTTCAGTAAAAGCCCCGATTTATCGAATGCCAAAATAGTATTGTCGAAAGTTGGCTCTTCTTTATTGTCGGTAATGGCTTTAATTTCGGCCATCTGATCAGCAATTCCTGCATCGACCGCTGGTAAGTAATGTTCCAGCTTAATTTCGTTGAACGGCGGAACCTGGAATGGAGTGGCGTACTCTTTAAAGAATGGATTACTCATATCTCTTGCAGGTTGTTTGGTTTGGTTGTTGCACGAACTTAGAACAAGAGCCAGTGCAATTACGGTAATACCGGTTTTCATCATATTTAAAGTTTTAAAAATTGTTGTTATTCCTATTATAAGTTTCACTCATGAGTGAAGTCTGCATCGAATGAATTATTTCAAACCTCTTCGTTTCAGTAATGGCTCAATGGATGGTTCCTGTCCACGGAAATTTTTATAAATCACCATTCCATCGTCAGAACCCGATTTGGTTAATAATGTCCTGAATTTAGCTGCCAGCACCGGATTAAATAAGTCACCGCTTTCCTTGAATGCATTAAATGCGTCGGCATCGAGTACGGCGGCCCAGATGTATACATAGTATCCGGCAGAGTAACCGCCTGAAAAAATGTGCGAGAAATAGGTGCTGCGGTAACGTGGTGCAATTTCGTCTATCAAGCCAATTTTATCCATCGAAGCTTTTTCGAAAGCAGTTACATCGTTGATTTGCGATTGAGTGTGATAATCCATGTCGAGCAATGAAGCAGCCAGGTATTCAACGGTTTCAAATCCCTGGTTGAATTGCGCGCTTTTCGAAAGTTTGGTAATCAAATCTTCAGGAATAGGTTTTCCCGTTTTGTAATGTTTGGCGTATACGCGTAAAACTGCGGGTTCGGCTGCCCAGTTTTCCATGATTTGTGATGGAAGTTCTACAAAATCGCGAGGAACATCGCGGGTTGTCCGTTTGTATGGACCGTCGGTAAAAAGGTTGTGGAAGGCATGTCCTGATTCGTGGAAAAGCGTGGTTACTTCATCGAAACTTAGTAAGGCAGGAGTATTGCCAGTCGGACGGGTAAAGTTGCAAACAATGGAAACAACTGGTGTAATTTTTTTGCCGTCTTTGTACGATTGCGAGCGATAAGCTGTACACCATGCACCAGCGTTCTTGCCGGGGCGCGGATGAAAGTCCATATAGAAAACGCCAATGTGACGACCGTCGGCTTCCTGCACTTCATAAGCCATCACTTCGTCGTTGTAAACCGGAATGTCAGTACGTTTAATGAATTTTACGCCATAAAGTTTGTTCGCTACATCAATCATCCCGTCGATAACATTTTCAAGCTTGAAGTAAGGTTTTAGTTGTGCTTCATCGAGGTCGTATTTGGCTTTGCGCACTTTTTCGGCATAATACCACCAGTCCCACATTGCCAGCTTGAATTTGCCACCTTCTTTGTTGATCATGGCTTGCATGTCGTCGCGTTCTTTCTTGGCGCGTTCCAATGCCGGAGTCCAAAGTTTCATCAGGAATTGATCTACATTTTCAGGAGTTTTTGCCATGTTGTCATTCACTACGTATGCAGCATAATTTGGGAAACCCAATAGTTTGGCGCGCTGGTCGCGAAGTTTTATAATGTCGGCAATTACCTGTTTATTGTCGAAGGCATTGTTGTAGTTGGCACGGTTCAGATAACCTTTGTATAATTTTTCGCGGAGGTCGCGGTTTTCGGCGTATTGAAGGAAGGGCAACATGCTTGGTTTTTGCAGCGTGAAAATCCATTTACCTTCCATGCCTGCTTTTTTAGCTGTTTCTGCTGCAGCGGCTATTACATCTTCTGATAATCCTTTCAGGTCTTCTTTTTTATCGACAACCAGTTTGAAATTTTTATTGGTTTCGGCCAACACATTTTCACCAAATTTGAGCGATAACATGGAAAGTTGCTGATTCAGTTTACGCAATTCAGCCTGTTTGTCGGCAGATAAATTAGCGCCGTTGCGATCGAAATCCGAATAAATTTTCTCGACTAGCCGGAGTTGCTCATGGTCGAGGTTCAAAGAATTGCGTTTTTCGTATACAGCTTTCACACGCTTAAACAAATCCATGTTGAGCATGATGTTGTCGCGGTGAGCCGAAAGCATCGGTGTAATTTCGCGGGCCAAAGCCTGCATCTTATCGTTGGTGTTGGCCGAATTAAGGTTCGAGAAAATACGGGTTTTACTTAATAATTCACCTGAATTGTCGAAGGCCAGAATGGTATTTTCAAAATTTGGTTCTTCTTGGTTGTCGGTAATTGCTTTTATTTCGGTAAGTTGTTCTGCAATACCGGCTTGCATGGCTGGTTTAAAATGTTCCAGTTTAATGTCGTTAAACGGAGGAACCTGAAACGGCGTTTTGTATTCGCTAAAAAAAGGGTTACTCATGTCTCTCTCCTGAGCGTTAGTTTTAAAGTTGAAGTAAATAAATGCAGCAAAAGCTAAGATAGCCATTCCGATCTTCTTCATATTGAAATAGATTTTAAGTTTTTCGAATTTGGCTGAAATATATAGATAATAGCTAGTTACAAAGCTGATAAAAGTCGTGAAAAATAAAAAACATGATTTTAGGCAGGAAAATTAGATGAGAGGTGTCCGTTCGCTTAACAGTCGTTTTCACACAGCCTGTTTAGCTGACGGTAATTGAATGTATCGTTTGTCAATTTGTCGTTATTTACAACTCAAAATTCTTCCCATCCCCTGAATTTTTGCTTACTTTTGCCGATCATTGAAATTCAGACGTTAAAGACTTTAAGTTATGAACATATCTTACCGCTGGTTAAAAGAATACATCAATATCGACAACACTGCCGAAGAAGTAGCTGCTTTCCTCACACAGATTGGGCTGGAAGTAGGTAGTATGGAAGAAGTTGAAACCGTAAAAGGCGGTTTACGTGGGTTGGTTATTGGCGAAGTTATCACTTGTGAAAAACATCCGGATTCGGACCATTTGAGCAAAACTACAGTGAATGTTGGCAGTGAAGTTTTGCCCATTGTTTGCGGTGCACCTAATGTTGCTGCCGGTCAGAAAGTTGTAGTAGCCACTGTTGGCACAACCTTGTATGATGGCGATGCTGAATTTAAAATCAAGAAATCGAAAATCCGAGGCGAGGTTTCGGAAGGTATGATTTGTGCCGAAGACGAGATTGGGTTGGGCAAAAGTCACGATGGCATTATGGTTCTCGATGCTTCGGCTATTCCGGGAACTCCTGCCAGCGAATTTTTCAGAATAGAATCGGATTATGTTTTGGAAGTTGATTTGACTCCCAACCGCATCGACAGTGCTTCGCACATTGGAATTGCCCGCGATTTGGCAGCTTATCTGAAAGCTAAACAGCCGGTTAGCTATTCGCGCCCATCGGTTGAAAGCTTTAAAGTGGATAACCACAACCTACAAATCCCGGTTGAGGTGCTGAATACAGATGCTTGTCCTCGTTACTCTGGAGTAACCATTTCGAATGTAACAGTAAAAGAGTCGCCGGAATGGCTGAAAAATAAACTGAAACTCATTGGCGTTCGCCCAATTAACAATGTGGTCGATGTCACTAACTTTGTATTATTTGAAACTGGTCAGCCATTACATGCCTTCGATGCTGCCGAAATTAAAGGAAATAAAGTAGTGGTACGTACCGCCGAAGCCGGTTCGAAATTTATTACACTCGATGGACTGGAGCGCGAAATGCACAAGGACGATCTGCTTATTTGCAATGAATCGGAAGGTATGTGTATCGCAGGTGTTTTTGGAGGTTTGCATTCAGGAGTAAAAGACTCTACAACCAATGTTTTCCTCGAAAGTGCCTGGTTCGACTCGGTTTACATCCGTAAAACCGCCCGCCGTCACACGTTGAGTACTGATGCTTCCTTCCGTTTCGAACGCGGCACTGATCCAAATGGAACGATCTATGCACTGAAACGTGCGGCCCTGTTGATCAAAGAAGTTGCCGGTGGCCAAATTTCTTCGGAAATTGTGGATGTTTATCCTCATCCGGTAGCCGATTTTAAGGTTGACATCAATTATGCCAGCGTTAAACGTTTGATAGGCGCCGATCTTGGAAAAGAAAAAATCAAACAATTACTCGAAGCTCTCGAAATAAAGGTTGAATCGGAAAGTGAAGCTGGATTATCGTTGTTGGTTCCACCGTACCGTGTTGACGTGAAACGCGAATGCGATGTGGTTGAAGAACTACTTCGTATATATGGGTATAACAATGTGGCTATTCCAACACAGGTGAATGCCTCTTTGCAATATTCGGTAAAACCAAATCCTACAAAACTTCGCAATTTAGTTGCCGAAATGTTGACAGCCCAAGGTTTCAATGAAATATGGTCAAATTCGTTGACTAAAGCATCGTATTACGACAACAACGAAGTTTTTACTTCCGAAAATACAGTAAAACTGTTTAACCCATTGAGCAACGATTTGGGCGTTTTGCGACAGACCTTACTTTACGGTGGTTTGGAAACAATTGCTTACAATGCCAATCGTAAAAATCCTGATTTGCGTTTGTACGAATTTGGTAATTGCTATTTTTATAACGGTAGCAGCCTGAAAGAAAACCCATTGCGTAACTACCGCGAAGAAGAGCATCTTGCTTTATTCATTTCAGGAGATAAAGAAGGAGCCAATTGGTTGGCACCAGCTGCAAAAACCAATTTTTTTATCTTGAAATCGTATGTTGAAAATGTGTTGAAACGTTTAGGGTTTGATGTATTGAACCTGAAAAATGAAGGTTATTCGAATGCTGCTATCAGTGAAGGAATTCAATACCTCATTAATGGGAAAAAACTTGTTGAATTTGGTATTGTTTCAGGAAAAACATTGAAAGCTTTTGGAGTTGAGAATCCGGTTTATTATGCCGATTTCAGTATGGATGTGATGTTTGTAGAGCTGAAAAACAACAAAGTGACATTTGCTGAGCTACCCAAATATCCAGAAGTTCGACGTGATTTAGCATTGTTGCTCGATAAAAATATTCAGTTTAACCAATTACGGGATTTGGCTTACCGCTCAGAACGGAAACTGCTGCAATCGGTTGATCTGTTTGATGTTTATGAGGGTAAAGGTGTGCCCGAAGGTAAAAAGTCGTATGCGTTAAGTTATATTTTACGCGATGACGAAAAAACACTTAACGACAAACAGATTGAGAAAATTATGCAGAAGTTTGTTTCGACTTACGAACGCGAATTAGGCGCCAAATTGAGATAATTATAAAAACTAAAATAAAAACTTTTGAAAGGTGTCGCTGTTCAGTTCGGTGGCACCTTTTTACTGTTGAGAAGAAGCCCCTCTCCAACCTCTCCCCGAATGGGAGAGGCTAAGTGGCGAAATTTTGAAAAGAAGGCGATATTACTCTATATGTTCCGACAGTCCCCCTTCGGGGGATTAGGGGGCTGATAATTTTTCTATATGACCAACCAGACAAAAGGACTTATATATACGTTAATTACAGTTTTGATGTGGGGCGTTTTGGCCATCGCACTAAAAGTAGCCGTAAAGGTAATTGATTCGCCAACTATTGTTTGGTTCCGGTTTTCGCTGGCGTTTGCCGGTATGGCATTTTGGGCTGCTTTTAATGAACCAAAAGCATTAAAAATATTGTATAAACCTTCGCTTATCCTTGTTGTTTCAACTTTAATGCTTGCATGGAATTACATTGGTTTTATGCTTGGTGTTCAATATACATCACCGGGCAATGCGCAGGTTGCCGTACAAACGGGACAGATTGTTCTCGCAATTTTTGGGATTGTTTTTTTTAAAGAGCGAATGACATTAAGGCAAGGAATCGGTTTTATACTGACATTGTTTGGTTTCTGGATATTTTATCAACAGCATATCAATATTGACAGCCAAGACACCAGCCAATACACCAAAGGTATTTTACTTACTGTTTCGGCCGCTTTAACCTGGGCCGTATATGCAGCTATGCAAAAGAAGCTCGTGCTTCAGCACCCTGTAACTACACTCAATATTTTTATTTTCGGACTGCCAGTTTTACTTTATCTTCCATTTGCCAATTTCTCTTCTCTTGCACATTTAAGTCTAAGTTATTGGCTTTTACTAATCTTCCTTGGAACCAACACCCTTGTTTCGTATGTTTGCCTGTCGCTTGCTTTGAAATACATGGAAGCCGGAAAAGTAAGCGTATTGTTGATTATGAACCCGATTATCACCTTTGTTATCATGGGTGTTTTAACTTGGTTACAAGTGACCTGGATTGCCCCGGAACATTTCTCTGTGCTTTCGGTTTTGGGCGCATTGATTGCTTTGGGAGGCGCAATGCTGGTGGTATGGAAGAAAAGCCGGGGTTGAATGAGATTAACCTCTGGTGAGCCCCGATTTTCTTTAGGAATGACTTCACCGGAGAAAACAAACAACGATGCTGTAAAAGGATGCAAAGCAGACTTTTTTAGATTATCCTTTTCTGAAATTTAGCAATTCCCATCGTTCTTAAGTCTTTCTCATTATTCATAAACTTTAGTTTTGCAACCAAATTATTCAGATTTTAAATTGTAACCTGCGTTAGGTAACGGTTAAAAATCTGGAGCTTGAAATTCTTTCTATGTGGGTATTCCTGGCATTGGCGTCGGCATTGTTTTTAGGTATTTACGAGGTTTTTAAGAAACTGTCGGTGCACAAAAATGCTGTAATCCCTGCCTTATTTATTTCAACATTAACCAGCTCGCTAATTTTCCTTCCGGTAACTATTGGTTCGGCTTATTTTCCCGGGCTTTTTCAAAGCATTGGTTTGTTTGTCCCTGGAATTAATTTTACCCAACATGTACTTATTTTTCTGAAATCAATTATTGTTGTTTCAAGTTGGATAATGGCATTTTATGCTGTGAAAAACTTACCCATGACCATCGCTTCTCCGATAAGGGCAACCGGTCCAATCTGGACATTACTGGGTGCAATCATTTTTTTTGGTGAACATCTTAATACTCAGCAATGGATAGGTGTAATAATTACATTATTCTTTTTCTTTATGCTTTCAACGGCAGGAAAATCGGAAGGCATAAACTTTACTGCTGATAAATGGGTTTTCCTGATCATGGCCGGGACTTTTCTGGGGGCCATAAGTGGTTTGTACGATAAATATCTGATGCGCCGAATTGACAGGATGGCTGTTCAGGCCTGGTTCTCATTTTATCAGGTAGTGATTTTGTTCCCGGTTTTGGCAATAACCCGCTGGCGTTTACCGAAGAGCGAAAGGACACCCTTCCACTGGCGTTGGTCTATTCCACTGATCGGTGTTTTTCTGGTTGTTGCCGACTATTTGTATTTTAATTCGTTGAGTTATGCTGATTCAATGGTTTCCATTGTCTCATCTTTACGACGCGGTGGAGCCGTTATTTCTTTTGTGGTGGGAGCCATTGTTTTTAAAGAGAAAAATATTCCGCTTAAAGCGCTCTATCTGGCTGGAATAATGATCGGAATTTTACTAATTTCGATGGCATCACATTGAGAGTTAAAAGTTTAATGCTCCAGATCCCAAATTTCAAAATTTGTACGGCATTTACTTTTTGCTTTCAGCTTTATTAAATGGATATTTAAAGCTTAATGCCATGAACAAAACATTTCTCTTCGTTATCATTTTGTGCCTTTTATTTTCATGTGCAAAAAATAAACCCATTGCTAATTCTAAAGAATTGATTGATGCAGATTTGGCCTTTTCAGATTATTCGCTGAAACATGGCATACAAAAAGCTTTCATTGAATTTGCTCACGATAGTGTCGTTTTGCTCAAAGATAGCCACCTTCCAATAGTAGGGAAGCAAAGTTTGATTGATAGCTATAAAGGAAGAAGCGATTCAGGATTAGTGCTTACCTGGAAGCCCCAGTCGGCAACAATCAGTAAAAGCGGCGACCTTGGGTTTACTTACGGTATCTGGACTTTAATAGCCCCAAAGGATATCTCTGAGGGAACCTACCTTACTGTTTGGAAAAAGAATAAAACTGGGCAATGGAAATATGCTGCCGACACAGGGAATGATGGCTTAAAACCTCTGAAAAATTAAAGTTTTTAATCATACTAATAATCTACTTTGGTTATTTTGGAATAACCCTCTGCTAAATAATCAGAATCCTGATATGTTGAAAAATATAAATAAAAATGTTAATTTAAACGTTTAAGCATTATTTTATTGGTATTTTTGAATCCACCTTAACCAACTTTTAAAGTCTATAAAATGGCCAAACGTGTATCAATAAAGGATATTGCCGCCAAGGTTGGAGTTTCAACGGCATTGGTGTCGTATGTGATGAATGGAAAGGAAAAAGAGAAACGTGTAGGAAGGGAAATTGTAGAAAGAATACGAAAAGTAGCAGATGAATTGAATTATCACCCTAATCAGATAGCGAGAAGTTTGCGAAAAGGGACAACCAATACCATCGGTCTGATCGTTGCTGATATTGCTAATCCCTTTTTTGGCCATTTGTCAAGGATTATAGAAGACGAAGCCAGCCGAAATAATTATATCGTCATTTTGGGAAGTTCTGATGAAGATAGCCGGAAGTCGGCCTCATTAACCGAAATATTTCTAAACCGACAGGTTGATGGCTTCATTCTTATTCCATCTGAAGGTGACAATGAACTCGTACAGTCACTCATTGACAGAAATATACCTTTTGTACTTATCGACCGTTGTTTCCCCGGAATTGATACAAACTTTGTTATTCTTGATAACCACGCGGCTACTTACCAGGCCACTCAGCGTTTGATTAATAAAGGGTGCCGAAAGATAAAAATGGTAGCTTATAATTCTTCATTGTTTCACATGGTAGAGCGTATTCGTGGCTATCGGGAGGCGATGACTGATCAAAATCTTCAGGAATTTATTTGTGTTGAAGTAATAAATAACCGGCACGAGGAAATAAAAATAAGAATGGATGAGATTGTGCAAAAAAAAGAAACAGAAGCTATTGTATTTGCAACCAATACCTTATCTATTGCCGGGTTGTATGCAATTCAACGAAACGATATACATATCCCCAATGATTTTTTTGTTATTGGTTTTGACGGGAATGAGTCATTTGACTTCTTTTCGCCACCAATTACATATATAGAACAACCGCTTTTGGACATAGGCAAAAAAGCCGTCAGGGTGCTTCTCGAACACATCAACGGAACGGAAGAAAAAACTCAGGTCAAATTACCATCATTATTAATTGAAAGGTATTCAGGATAAAACACCGTATAACTTTATAACACAACCTTAAACTCTAATAAAGAATCATGAAAAAATCATTACTACTAATTGGAATTGTTTTACTTTTTGTACAAGTGTTTGCTCAACAGTCGTTTAATGGACTTGACATGAATCTGGGAAATTTGTCGCGTCTTTCCAATGCAAAGACACGTTCGGTTAGCCCAGAAAATTTTACGGGCGAGAAAGGGAAAGGCGGTATGGCCAAGCTTGAAGATAAAGATAAGCCCAATACAGCCAATGCGTCCAATGCTGCCCGCGATTTAGGTCAAGGCTGGAAGGTGAACCCGTTTGTTCGCATTAAACCAGGCGAAACGTTTACAATGGCCGAGATTGATGGGTCTGGAGCAATTCAACATATATGGATGACCCCAACCGGAAATTGGCGCTTTTCTATTCTCAGGATATACTGGGACGACGAAACCGAACCATCAGTTGAATGCCCAGTTGGCGACTTTTTTGGAATGGGCTGGTGCGAATATGCCCCGCTGGTTTCGTTGCCTGTATGTGTAAATCCGGGTAGTGCATTTAATTGCTACTGGTCGATGCCTTTCCGCAAAAAATGCAAAATCACAATGGAAAATATCAACGACAAAGACCCAATGACTTTATATTACCAGGTTGATTATACCTTAACTGAAGTTCCGGCTGATGCTGCATATTTTCATGCGCAATTTCGACGGAACAATCCAAATACAACATCTGATTATACCATTGTCGACAACATTAAAGGAAAAGGTCAGTTTGTTGGCGTATACCTGGCCTGGGGAGTTAATAATAACGGTTGGTGGGGCGAAGGCGAAATTAAATTCTTCATTGATGGCGACAGCAAATTTCCGACTATTTGTGGCACTGGCACTGAAGATTATTTCTGCGGATCGTACAATTTTGACAGGGGCGGACAGTACAAGGAATTTTGCACACCATATACCGGCCTGGTACAAGTTATTCGTCCCGACGGCACTTATAAATCGCAACAACGATTTGGCTTGTACCGCTGGCATATCATGGACCCTGTCAGGTTCGAAAAAGATTTGAAAATTACCATTCAGGATTTAGGCTGGAGAGCCGGTGGCCGTTATTTGCCGCAACAGTCTGATATTTCATCGGTTTGCTTCTGGTATCAAACTGATCCGCACAATAAATTTCCGAAATTGCCTGACTGGCAGCAATTGGAGGTTAATTAATTGAGATAATATGCGAAAATATATTGTCATTTTAGGAGTGGTTATTTATGCAGTAGCCATTTCGTGTTCATCACCTGCAACTAAAAAAGTAACGAACAAACAGGAAAAAGTTGCCCAACCAGGGACTTATGGTTATGATGTGGCTTTTATGAAGGATCATAAAATGGATTTCGTTGAACTTTGTGACGAAAACGGAAAGGCTTGCCTGATGGTTTCTCCTGCGTTGCAGGGAAGGGTAATGACTAGCTCGTCGAATGGAGAATCGGGGAAGAGTTTTGGCTGGATTAATTATAAGCATATCAATTCAGGCAAAGTTAGTACTCAATTTAATCCCTATGGTGGCGAAGAACGTTTTTGGCTGGGCCCGGAAGGCGGCCCTTATTCAATCTATTTTGCTGAAGGAAAGGAACAGGTTTTTGAAAATTGGAAAGTTCCTTCAGTGATTGATACTGAGCCTTTTGAGATTAAATCCAAATCGCGGGAAAAGATAGAATTCACGAAAACCGCTTATTTGAAGAATGTGTCGGGAACTGAATTTAACTTACTGATTAATAGAAAGGTGAGTTTGCTTAATGCTGACACTTTGGAATCGCTTTTCAAATTTAAATTTCCAGTCAATCTGCAGATAGTTGCATATCAGTCGGAAAACAGTATAACCAACAAAAGCGATAAACCCTGGACAAAAAAAAGTGGCTTACTTTCGGTTTGGATGTTAAGTATGTTTAATCCATCGCCATCGGTAACCGTATTTATTCCCTATAAGCAAGAAGGTCAGGGGAAGGTTGTTAGCGACGATTATTTTGGCAAAGTTCCTGCCGACCGCCTAATAGCTGAAAATGGAGTGGTTTATTTTAAAATCGACGGAAAATTACGTAGCAAAATTGGCATTTCGCCGGAAAGGGCCACTGAGCTTTGCGGTAGTTATGACTCTGATCAAAAAGTTCTTACACTGTTGTGGTGTTCGTTGCCCGATAAGGTATTACCATACGTAAATTCGAAATGGGGCAAGCAGGAAGATTCATATAAAGGTGATGCAGTAAACTCGTATAACGACGGACCTGTTGCCGATGGCTCAATTATGGGACCTTTTTACGAGATAGAAACTTCGTCGCCGGCAGCTGCCTTACAACCGGGTGAAACACTCACGCATGTTCAACGAATTGTTCATATTCAGGGTGAGCAAACCGACCTGGCGTTGGTGATTAAAACCTTATTTAATATTGATTTGAAAACCATTCAGGATCGATTTCAGAAGTAAAACAATTAAAAAACCGATAAATGAAGTACATACAATTAATTCTATTTCTGTTTGTTGTTGTGCTTGGGGTTTCGTCGTGTTGTTCTGAAATGTCGAAACAGAATACCAGTAAGTCAACTCAAAAAATTTACAATGGGGTTTATTCTGGTGAAAATCTGAACCGTATTGCTTACCCTATTGGTGGTTTGGGGGCTGGAATGATTTGTCTGGAAGGTACTGGCGCTTTTTCCCAGGTTTCGGTACGTAATGCACCCAATGTTTTTAACGAGCCGTTGATGTTTGCTGCTATTTCGGTTAAAGGAAAGAAAGACGGAGCCAAAGTGCTGGAAGGTCCTATTCCTGAATGGAAATATTATGGACGTCCAAATACTGCCAATGGAGGTGAACGAACTTCGTTTGGTTTACCACGTTTTGGCAAATGTGATTTTCAGTCTCATTTCCCGTTTGCTACCATTCATTTGAGCGACGATGATATTCCGCTTGAAGTGACTTTAACCGGTTGGAGCCCGTTTATACCAACAGATGCTGATGATTCGAGCTTGCCGGTTGGCGCAGTGGAATATACCTTTTTAAACACGAGTAAAACTAAAGTTGATGCGGTATTCTCGTTTCATTCGGTAAATTTTATGAAGGTCAATAATTCAGGTGAAAATAGCATTCTGCCTGCAAGTCATGGGTTTATTTTGTCGCAAAAGGCAAGTAAGGATAAACCTCAGGATCAGGGCGATTTTTGTATTTTTACTGATCAACCATCAACAGTCGTAGATCATTGTTGGTTTCGTGGAGGGTGGTGGGACCCACTTTCAATTACATGGAAAAACATTGAAGAAGGCAATGCCAAGCCTGTTGCTCCGGTGGCTAAAGATTCCCCGGGCGCATCACTGTATGTCCCGGTTTCACTAGCTTCAGGCGAATCAAAAACTGTTCGGCTGATGCTTAGCTGGTACGTTCCAAATACTAATTTGAGGAAAGGAACTGATATTGAAAAAACTCCGGCTTGCGACCCGTCGTCAGGTTGTTGCTCATCACCATTTTATCAGCCGTGGTACTCAGGGAAATTTGCCACTGTTACTGAAGTAGCCAATTTTTGGTATAGCAATTACGAACAGTTGAAAGACAAAACCCGGCTTTTTACCAATGCTTTTTACAACTCAACTTTACCTGCCGAAGTTCTTGAAGCTGTAGCTGCTAACCTAAGTATCCTGAAATCGCCAACAATCCTTCGTCAGCGCGATGGCAAAATGTGGGCATGGGAAGGTTGTGGCGATACCTGGGGATGTTGCGAAGGATCATGCACGCACGTTTGGAATTATGCCCAAGCCATTCCCCATTTATTTCCTTCGCTTGAACGAACATTGCGGAACACTGAGTTTGAAGTAAGCCAGGATAAAACGGGGCATCAGACTTTTCGTTCCGCCTTACCCATCAGACCTAAAGTTCATGATTTTCATGCGGCTTCCGACGGGCAGCTTGGCGGAATTATGAAGGTTTACCGAGAGTGGCATATCAGTGGAGATAACCAGTGGATAAAAAACCTTTATCCGCAGGTGAAAGCAAGTATGGATTATTGCATTGAAACCTGGGACCCACGCGGCAAAGGTATTCTGGAAGAACCTCATCACAATACTTACGATATTGAGTTTTGGGGACCTGATGGAATGTGTAATAGCTTCTATTTAGGAGCTTTGTTTTCTATCACTCAAATTGGAAAATTTTTGAATGAGGATGTGGATAAATACGAGAAACTTCTGGCATCAGGACAAAAATTTATGAGAGACAGTTTATACGATGGTGAATATTTTATCCAGAAAATTAAGTGGAAAGGTTTGAATGCTAAAAGTCCGGTAGATTTGTCAAAAAACACATGGAACTCTGATTATTCGGAAGAAGCGCAGAAACTCTTGCTAAAAGAAGGGCCCAAATATCAGTATGGTAAGGGATGTTTGTCTGATGGGGTTTTGGGTTTTTGGATTGCAGAAGTTTGCGGGCTTAAAGCGCCGATGGAAGAATCGTTGGTGAAAAGTCATTTGAATGCAGTTTATAAGTATAATTTGCGACACACCTTAGTTGACCATGCCAACCCGCAACGGCCAACCTATGCACTTGGTAATGATGGTGGATTATTACTTTGCACCTGGCCGAAAGGCGGAAAATTATCGCTCCCGTTTGTATATAGCAACGAGGTTTGGACAGGTATTGAGTACCAGGTGGCATCGCATCTTATGATGAACGGTGAGGTGGAAAAAGGTTTGGATATTGTGCGTACCTGTCGTGACAGATACAACGGGCGGATTCGAAATCCGTTCGACGAGTATGAATGCGGCCACTGGTATGCCCGCGCTTTGTCGAGTTATGGCTTGTTGCAGGGATTAACCGGCGTTAGATACGATGCTGTTGAAAAAACACTTTATGTGAATTCGCAAACCGGCGATTTTAAAACATTTTTCTCTGCTGAAACAGGTTTCGGAAATATTGAACTGAAACAAGGCAAAGTTTCAGTAAATATGGTTTATGGTAATCTCGATGTCAAAAAGATAATAGTTGATGGAAAAGTAGTTATGTGAGTTTTGAATATTCTTGACATAGAAAACCAGAACGGTTGAACGAAGTGAAAAATGTAATGTAGGCAAACAGGCAGTATTCGGTTTCCCGGATACTGCCTGCTGCTTTGTTACCAATGTATTTTATATCTTTTATTCTTCAAACAATTCATTCAATGCAGTAAAATAATCTTCTTCCCAACCTTCAGCAATGTTTTGGTAAGCTTCGTCGGGAATATTAGTTTGAACAACTTCCATTATGGTTCCTTTTTTATCAGGATGTAATTTAATAGTAACAATCGAACGTTTATCATCATCGTCTTCGCCAAAATACCATTCCTGAACAATTTTGTGGTTTTTTTCAAATTCGAGGTTCATTCCTACTATACTTTCATCCCAAAGAGAAAACTCGGTGCCTGGAACTTCTTCCATTACAACATCCTCGCCAGTCCAGATTTCGAGCATCGCCTTGTTGGTAAGGGCATTGTAAACATCAGCCGGATCGGCGGTTATTTTGAAATACTTTTTAAAAGTCTTCATAATTATTTTCAGGATTACAGTTAATCAAGTTTTTTCCGCTGGTAATAGCGTTTGCTAAGTTTGTAAGAAAATCCGATAGTTGTCAGTTCTTTGGTTTGCCATTTTGCTTTGTAAATCTCATTGCCGTCGGCTCCAATTTTCCCGGTTGGGAATGTTACGTTGTCGTCATAAAGCATGTTAAGGTTTACAGTCATGCTAATTCGGTTGGTTAATTGGGCAACCAGTGTATTTTCCCAGTTGATATCCAGCTTTTTAAAAGGAGACTGGTAATTTATGAACATCTTATACTTGGTTTCGTAACTAATCTGCTTGTTGAAGTTTATTTTGTATTTCAAATCCGTATTAAAACCTGGTTCCCAGAAGCTTTGGGCATTGGCTGGAACGCCATATTTAGTCTGGTCGACTTTTGCTGTATCACGGACAAAGACATATTTAGCTGTAATTGGCGATATGAAGAGCGAAAAATTGTCGTTGGGCTTATAATCGAGACCTAGTTTAAATATGGTTTTTGCCGGAGACATGTATGCTGAAATTGGGGTAGTTTTATCGGGATAATTATATCCGTTAAAAAACTGTGTAACAAAATCAATTTCAGTGCTATAATACCACTTTTTGAAAGCGCTTAACCCAAAACGGGAAATCAGTTCAAGTTTGTCGTCATTTTTTTGGGTCTGTTTAACAGTTCCTCCCTGTCGTATCCATCCGTTGCGGAATTCACCTGTATTTTCCCATTTTGTTTTACCCGAAGTATAATTGGCGTAACCTTTCAATACTGTTAAAATTGAGAATGCAGAATTTCCTCCGGCTTTCCAGTTATTCAGATATGTTTGTGTAAAACCAAAAGTGCCATTTCCGCCTAATTCCCAAGGCGCAACTACATCATATCTCTTTTTTATTTTCGATATTTTACTGTCTGAATTCAATGTTTGAAATGAAAAATCACGTCTTTGTTTTTGTGCAATTCTATTGAACATTACATCGTCTTCAATCGCAATTCCAATCGTTTTTTTGTCAATATTCATCAATTGAATTCCTATCGAGTCATTTTGCATGTTTTTGATAAACATGCGACTAATGTTTCTTTTATTGTTTTGAAGCCAAATATTTGATGGTTTCCCCGATAACGATTGAATTGCTATAGAAATAGAGTCATCTTTAGCCTGACGTTGTAATACTTTAACATACAAACTGATAGAATCATTGACTATTCTGACTATTGAGTCGTTGAAATGAACCAGGATTTGTTGATTTTGAATTTTTATTGAGTCTTTTAAATGGGTTTGAAGTGAATCGGAATAGATTTTAACTGCATAATGACGATAAGCTGTAATAGCTGAATCAAGATTCATTTCGGCTATTTGCTGGTTAAAACGCTGGCGTGCAGCTTCAAGTAAAATACTCCGTTCTTTCTGCCGTTCTTTTATCCTTTCCGGGGTTGCAGGTGGATTATTTATATCTTTTAAACTATCGGGTAACGAAATAAATGTTCGGCGGATGATAGCCTCTTCATCGCCTTCGGTTATCGGAGGAACTTTACCATCGGGCCCAGCTTTTAGGTTTTCATTCAACGGAATAGCATTCATATCTACGCCATCCCAAATGGCGCGATCAAGTTGTTTCATTTTCTCTAAAATAGAGGTATAAGGTATATAACCTTTAAGGCTGAGCGAGTCGCTTACATATTGCGGCAAACGGGTTATATATCTAAAGTCTGCTTTTTGATGAAACTTATCAAGTTTTGATAAAATGGTATCGATACGTTCATCTTCGGTATAATCAATTAAACCTTTCATCGAATTTAGTATTTCCGGATTTTCGGAATGCCATTCTTTTGAAACCTGGAGATGCTTTTTAAGAAAATCGATGCCTAGTTTTACTGAATCAACATCATTTTGACCTTTATTTTTCTTACGGTCAACTGGTAAGGTTTCGGCAAATAGCGAAACGCTGGTCAGGATAAAAATTCCTGCAATTATTCTTTTGAATTGCATAACTTGTTTTCGGGTTAATTGGCTTAGATTAAAACGTACATGCTTCAATCTTGTTGTATTTTACTTTTCAAAAATCAGGCCATCCTTTTTATTTCCACTCTTTAAAAGGATATTCCGAAAGGTACGAATTATAGTAATGAACATCGGACGATACTTCATCCGAAATCCAATCAGGTTTTTCAAATGTCTCATCTTCAGAGTTTAATTCGATTTCAGCTAAAATTAAACCTTCATTTTCCCCTTTGAAAACATCGACTTCCCATAACGAATTTTTGTGAAAAATTTTATGGCGTATTTTTTCTACCGGGTTCGATAAGGCCATTTTCATCAATTGTTTGGCATCTTCAACAGGTATTTCATATTCAAATTCTGGTCGCGAAATAGAATTGGAGAACCCTTTTATCGTCAGAAAAGCATTATCTCCTTTTATTCTGACCCTAATTGTTGGATTGGGTGCCAAACCCAGATAAGCCTGGACCATCAAAGTTCCTTCATTTTCAGGTTGCCATTTTTCGGCATCAACTAAAAATTTACGTTCAATTTCAAGTCCCATCTCAGATTTTACTATTTTCAACAAAAATAAAACTACTGTTATGATTTCACGTGAAATTGCTGTTAAACTTTTGAATGATAACATTCAGAACACAAATATGATCAAACATTGCCTTGCCAGTGAAGCCGTTATGAAGGCATTAGCTTTAAAAACGGGTTATAATTCGGAAGAATGGGGACTGGCAGGTTTGCTTCATGATGTTGATGTGGAAATTACCAATGCTGATCCGTATAAGCATGGACCATATTCTGCCAGTATGCTTGACGGACTGCTGACTCCTGAAGCTGTCGACGCTATTGTGATGCACAATGAAGTGGCTACCGGAAAAGAACGGACGACTGTTTTTCAACATGCTCTGGCTGCCGGTGAAACTATTACCGGGTTGATTATGGCTACTGCTCTGGTTTATCCCGATAAGAAGCTGGCATCGGTAAAAGTAAAATCGATTACCAAACGCATGAAGGAAAAAGCTTTTGCAGCGTCGGTGAAACGCGAAAATATTCTGGAATGTGAGCAAATAGGCATTCCAATTCATGATTTTGCAGAGCTGGCTTTAACTGCCATGCAGGAAATAAGCGACGAATTAGGCTTGTAATTTCGAGAGCCAATTGTTTGATGATTCTTTTGATTTTTGTTGTTTGTGCTGTTAATTTATTAGTTTATTCTGGTTGATTGAATTGGATTGTTATTTTTGTGGCAAATTTACTTAAAATGAAGAATCCGAAGGTTTGCCAGGATATAGAAGAGATAAGGACAGAAATTGACAATATTGATTACCAGATTTTGCAGCTTTTTAGCCAACGTTATTCGTTTGTAAAGGAGATAGTTAAATTCAAAACTGACGAAGATTCGGTTATTGCTGAATCGCGTCAAATTGAGGTAATTAACAAACGAAGGGAATGGGCTGAAGAATTAGGTCTGAATCCTGACTTATTTGAAGAAATATTTTGGATATTACTGAAGTTCAATGTAAAAAAGGAACTTGAAATTTTAAATAGTAAAGCGCTTAATAACCCTAAATTCTTGAAGGATGTTTAAACAGGAAATTAAAGTAATGGACTGTACCGTTCGCGATGGCGGATTAATGAACAAATGGCAGTTCTCTGATGATTTTGTTCGTAGCGTTTACCAGGCTTGTGTTGAAGCAGGTATCGATTACATGGAGATTGGTTATTTAAGCAGTGAAAAAGCTTTCAGCCGTAAAGAAATGGGCCCATGGAAATTTTGTCACCAAAAAGATTTGGAACGCATTGTTGGAAAAAACGAAACAAACCTGAAACTTTCAGCAATGGCCGATATAGGCCGCATTGATTTGGATGATATTCCTCCTTCGTCCGAAAGTTTGCTTGATATGATCAGGGTTGCGTGCTATGTTCATCAGATTGATAAAGCTATTGCCCTGGCCCACCATTGTATGGACAAAGGTTACGAAGTTTGTATTAACCTTATGGCTGTCTCAACAGTTAACGAACACGAATTGGATGAAGCGCTGAAAGACATTGCCCAATCGCGGGTTAAAGTTTTTTATGCTGTCGATAGCTTTGGAAGCATGTACGTAGAGTCGGTTCAGCATTTGGTGCGCAAGTACATGAATGCTTTGCCCGGCAAGGAAATAGGAATTCATGCCCATAATAATATGCAAATGGCCATGTCGAATACATACACAGCTATAATGGAAGGTTGTACTATGCTCGATGCAACATTAATGGGACTTGGACGGGGTGCCGGCAACTGTCCGATCGAAATTTTGATTGCTTTCCTGAAAAATCCTAAATATCGTTTGCTCCCACTATTACAGGCGATTCAAGACCATGTACATCCGCTCCAGGAAAAAATACCTTGGGGATACCATATCCCATATCTTATTTCCGGGGCATTGAATGCACACCCCCGGCGTAGTTTGGAGTGGATGGACTCTGACCGGAAAAATAATTTTGTGGCGTTTATGCGCGAAATGCACGATAACGAGCTTTTAGAGTAAAAACTGTACGAGTTTCGAGCTGCGCGTTACGAGTTAACAAACCCGGGACCCGCAGCTCGAAGAAATTCGTTTACAGCGAATTTCTTCTGATAAACCGGAATGGGCTTTTTATACGTTCAAATTTTTGAGAGAGGATCATCTCCGCGGCAAGCTGTCCTATTTCCTCATGGTTTGTCGAAATGGTTGTAATTCCATCACATAAAAGTTCTTTTACCTGGTTTTCGTTATAGGCAACAACTCCGCAATCCTTTCCTAATATCCAGTTATTTTGCTTGATTATTTTGATAAAGGCATATAAATCGTCGTCAGAAACAATAATGTAAGCGTCGCCTTTCCGTACTTCAACATCTTCAATGCGGTCGATTACAGAATGGTTAAAATTGTGTAACTGGCAGAAAATTCGAAAGCCACGAACGATATAGGGTGGATAATATTCGGCTTGCGGAAAAATGAGATTTAGTTGGTTGTATTTTTTGAGTAGGTCGAGCCCGCAAGTTAATGCTGTCAGTATGTCCTTGTCAAATTCCTGATAAACAACTGGGTAATCTTTAAGTTCGTCCAAAAAACGATCAACGATCAGCACCTTTTCCCGTGGTATTTTTTTTATTACACTGCTAATGTTGGCATTTTCGTTGTTTACATGGGGAAGAATTACAAAATAGTCGTAACTATTCAGATTTTTATCGATAATAGCTTCAAATTCATCCAGATCGTAGTTGTAAATAAAAACATCGACACTGGCTTTTGGCCCCATCGTTTTCACGAATGAATAGTAAATGCTACGCTTGTAATTGCTTAGTTTGTTGAATATCAGGCAAATTTTAAGTTTTTTATTAACATCGGTCCTGCTAATGTAATACCCTTTTCCTTTAACAGAAGAAACAATTCCGTGCCTTTTCAGGTAAACGTAAGCCTTTTCAACTGTATCTCGCGAAAGGAGTAATTCTTCGCTGGTTTCGTTTATGGAAGGAATGCGTTGTCCCTGTTTTAAAATTCCAGCTTCAATATCCGATAAAAACAGATCGACAACCTGCTTATATTTAGGAATTTCTGATTCGGAATTTATTTTCAGATAATTCAGCATTTTTTCATGGGATTAAAAGCCCAAAATTACAAAAAAAGGCAAACCAGAGGTTCGCCTTTTTTTGCGTAGTTTTATATCCTGTTATGAGTTTTGGGATACGAGTTTCGGGTTAACTCGAAACATTTTTTATTGAAAACGGCAACTGAAACCCGTTTGCTATTTCACTTCTTCCAGTTTCTTCCGAAGTAGTTCTGGAATTTCTGCAGGTTCTTTGGCAACAGGAACTCCGGCCGCATTGAATGCCACAATTTTTTCAGTAGCTGTCCCTGAACCGCTTGAAATAATGGCACCAGCATGTCCCATCCGTTTCCCTGGAGGGGCTGTTTGCCCAGCAATGAAGGCAACTACCGGCTTTGTCATTTTTTCAGCAATAAATCGTGCCGCCTGTTCTTCGGCATCACCACCAATTTCGCCAATCAAAACTACAGCTTTTGTATCAGGGTCGTTCTCAAAACGTTCGAGTAAATCAATAAAATACAATCCAGCGACAGGGTCGCCACCAATACCTACACAGGTCGTTTGTCCAAAGTCGTTTAATGTAAGCTGATTAACAACTTCATAAGTCAATGTGCCACTTCTTGAAATAAACCCAATTGGACCTTCCTTGAAAATCATAGCCGGAAGAATTCCTACCAGCGATTGTCCAGGAGTAATCAACCCGGGGCAGTTGGGGCCAATCAACATGGTCCCATTTTGTTTTAGGATTGGCGTAACTTTTATCATATCGAGAACCGGTACTCCTTCACTAATAGCTATTACGAGTTTTATTCCTGCATACGATGCTTCAAGAATAGCATCGGCAGCGAAAGCTGCTGGCACAAAAATAATTGAAGTATTTGCTTCGGTTGCTTTTACTGCATTTTCAACTGAATTGAAAACCGGGACTCCTTCAACTGTTTCTCCTTCTTTGCCGGGAGAGACACCAGCAACAACGTTGGTGCCATAAGCTTTCATGCGACCAGTGTGGAATTTCCCGTCGCGACCAGTTATTCCCTGAACAACCAGTTTGGTATCTTTATTGACTAATATGCTCATTTGAGTTAGGAATTATGAATTTATAAGTTATGATTGGTTATGGTGATTGGTTGACTCGAAGTGCCCCGCTCACTAAATTAGTGTCTATTTTTTACTGAGTTCAATGGCTTTTTTAGCAGCTTCGCTCATTGAGCCTACCGTTGGCAGTCCTGTTTGTTTTAAAAGAGCCAAACCTTCTTCGGCATTGGTTCCCGAAAGACGTACAACGATTGGCACGTCGGTCATTATTATTTCCAAGGCTTTAATTAGGCCGCGGGCTACATCATCACAACGAGTAATTCCACCAAAAATATTGATCATTACTGCTTTTACATTTTTGTCAGACAACAAAATGTTCATTGCGTCGATCACTTTCTGAGGATTGGAGCTGCCGCCAATATCCAGAAAGTTAGCGGGTGAACCACCATACAATTTAATCATATCCATAGTTGCCATTGCCAGTCCGGCGCCGTTTACCATACATCCAATATTTCCGTCGAGTTTGATGTACGACAGACCTTTTTCATGAGCAGCAATTTCTTTTTGCTCATCTTCATCGGGTTCGCGCATGGCCAGAATTTTGGGTTGGCGGTAAAGAGCGTTGTCGTCGAAATTCATTTTGCCGTCAATGGCTAAAACATCGCCATCCGGAGTTAAAATCAGTGGATTGATTTCGGCGAGGGTCGAGTCAGTTTCGATATATAACTTGTATAGTTTTGTGAGGATTGATGCTGCTTTTTGAGCCTGTTTAATGTCGCCAAACAAGCTTAAAGCAATGTCTCTGGCCTGAAAATCAAGTAATCCGGTCTGAGCATTTACCGGAAATTTGATGATTTTATCAGGAGCGTTTTTAGCAACTTCTTCAATTTCAACGCCACCTTCGGCACTGGCCATCAACGTAACAGATTTCGAATTACGATCGTTAACAAAACCAACATAAAATTCTTTTTCAATGTTGGCTGCTTTGGTAACAAGTACTTTCTCTACGGTTAAGCCTTTGATATTCATTCCTAAAATTTGCTTGGCAGCGCTTATGGCTTCATCCACATTACGGGCAAGTTTTACACCTCCTGCTTTACCCCGACCTCCCGCCAATACCTGAGCTTTTATTACTGTTAGGCAATTTAATTCGCGGGCCGCGTTTTCTACTTCGTTGACGGTGTAACACAATACATCATCGGGAACAGGAATGCCATAATTCCTGAAAATTTGTCTGGCTTGATATTCGTGAATCTTCATTTCGAGAAAAGTTATTGGTTAGTATGATTCCAATTTTGATATAGTAAAACAGTTTTAGAGCCGTTTAGTTTTGTAAAAATTGATTTAAGTAAATGAAAAGATCAATAATCTGGTCGATAATTGATAAACATCAATTTTAGTTTTTGAAAAATGGATGTTAGTATAAATGTTTAGCAATATTTAGCCTATTTTTGCTCGTCAAAAAAAAATACAAGTATGATTGAAGATATCAAACAGGTTTTACGCCAGGAAGCAGAAGCGATACAAAATATACCTGTTACCGATTCGTTTGAAAAAGCTATACAGATTATTGAAGAACGGGTTCATAAACTCAAAGGGAAACTGGTTGCTTCGGGGATGGGAAAAGCCGGCCAAATAGCGTTGAATATTGCTACTACTTTTAGTTCAACCGGTACTCCTGCTGTATTTTTGCACCCAAGCGATGCCCAACATGGCGATTTGGGAGTTGTTCAACCCAACGATGTATTGCTACTGATTTCAAATTCGGGGAAAACGCGCGAAATATTAGAATTGGTCCATTTGGCTGAAAACCTTTATGAAGGGTTGCCTTTAATTGTAATTACAAGCGACAAAGAGTCTGAATTGGCTCAAATGTCAGATGTTTGTCTGGAAACAGGTAATCCAAAGGAAGTTTGTACCTTAGGACTTACTCCAAGTACATCAACCACTGTAATGACCGTAATTGGCGATGTTTTGGTGGTGATGATGATGAAACGAATTGGTTTTACCAACGAAGAATATGCAAAGCGACATCACGGCGGTTACCTTGGACATAAATCGCGTGAACAGGCTGGACAAAATAAGTAGGCAGTCACAAGTGGTCAGTTTTCAGAGACTGACCTGGAACTTGAAATTTGGAACTTTAAACTTTATAGAATGCGCATTTTAAGAGAAGACAGTATTTGTTTGGTGATCGATATTCAGGAGCGGTTGGTGCCAGCAATGGAAGAAAGTGAGGTATTTGTTGAAAACAGCAAAAAACTGATTCAGGGCTTGCAAATATTGGGATTACCACTGTTGGTTACCCAACAATATACCAAGGGCTTAGGCGAAACCATCGAGGATATTAAAATGTTAATTCCTGATTTTCAATACATCGAGAAAAAAGATTTTAGCTGCTTTGATGAACTCGCTTTTGCTGAGAAATTAGCTGGGTCAGGAAAGAAAACTGTAATAATCTGCGGAATTGAATCGCATGTTTGTGTGTTACAAACAGCCATCGACCTGAAAGCTTCCGGATATATGCCGGTAGTGGTTATGGATTGTGTTTCATCGCGCTCCTTTGATAATGTTGATTTGGCAGCAGAACGATTCCGCTATGAAGGAGTCATGATGACTTCTTGCGAATCGGTTTTGTTTGAATTGACCCGTAGCGCCGGCGCTCCCGGATTCAAGGAAATTTCGAAATTGGTTAAATAGATGATCCAAAGTTATAGAAGGCGATGGAATACAATTGTTCTGCCACCGCCTTCTATAACTGTTAGTTGTTTTTGGTTATCCCATTCACATAAAAATACCTGATGCGGCAAGCTGTTCCTTTGCTTTGGGTGTTCTTTTCAGGCAAAACCCTGATTTTCAATTGGTGTTTCCCTTCTTCCAATCCATAGCCTAAGGTATAGAACCAAGGTAAATGCAGTTGAGAACTCCATTGAGTAAATAAATCCTGTTTTTGCCAATTGCCTTTGTCAATGCGATATTCCACAATTCCTGCATCGAGCCCCGATGCTACAGCAATACCTATAGCATTTCCTTCGAAATTGAAGGTTAAGGTTTTCCCGGGATTTTCAGCTATTAGCATCGGAACTTTCACAAAATCGTCGCGTGTTCCGGTTTTGTCGTTCGGAATCCAGTTCTGATCAGTTTTCCAGTCTTTAGCCTGTTTTATTTCTACCGCCGGAATCAGTATTCCGTTGTC
Organism: uncultured Prolixibacteraceae bacterium; assembly: GCA_937915865.1. Taxonomy (GTDB): domain Bacteria; phylum Bacteroidota; class Bacteroidia; order Bacteroidales; family Prolixibacteraceae; genus Aquipluma. The sequence goes on from CALGIG010000082.1 coordinate 36,978, forward strand.
GTAGCAGGCTTTATTCAATTTATCAGGAAGGGAATAGGCTGTTAGTTTATCGTCGTCGGCAACAAAACCACTCCAGCATGTTTCCAAAAAGGCTTTCATCGATTGAAAGTAAATATGTTGTCCGAATGGGGATGGATGCAAATTCTTAAAATCATTTCCCCATGTAAATTCCCCATTGTCGATTCGTTCAGTTACTTCTTTGGCCAGATTTATGGTAGAAATGCCATAATGAGCGGCTACTTTTTCGTGGTTCTGAATTTCAGGGGGAGTGATTCCTTTACGGAACTGGGCCATTTTATCAGGATCAACAAAGTGCATGATTACAATATCCATTGCAGGATTCGATTCCCGGGCATGACGAACAATTCCTTCCATTCCCAGAATTTGTGTTTCAGGGCCAAAGCCATTTACTCTGTCGTTTACTGCTGCTTCCTCAAACAATAGATCTACTTTGCCATTCTTCAGTACATCGCGTTCAAATCGGAAAGCGCCCGGAGTTGATCCCATTGACGGAATTCCGGCGGCAATGAAATCGAATTTTGTATCAGGGAATCGCTTTTGCAGGTAAATGCAAATACTGTCGCGCCAGCCTCCGTTAGCTGTAATTGAACCACCCAGGAAAGCTACCCGGCCCTTTTTCTCGCGTTCGAATACAATTTGGGCATTGTGAAGTTTATTCCGAAGCATGTGATAATTGCGGCTATCCAGTATTGGGTTAACCTCGGGATAACTGCTACGAATAAAATCGGCGCTTCCTTTTACGTTGTCAATCGGAAAATGATGACCTTGAAGTGATTGTTTGCCAACTGTATTGGGGTAAATCATGGCTGGGCCGCCTAAGCGAATATATTTGTCAACAAGGATATAGGTGTTTTCGTTGGGCGGAACAATACTATCGTGCAACCCTATTTGAAAGAGTAAAGGGACTTTGGCTGTTGCCAGTTTCTCAAGATTGTCAATCGGGTTGTTCTTATAGTCTAAAGCTTCTTTCTCGGTTTTGAAATCGTAGGCTTTCATCAAAAGTTTCCAGGATTCAGGATCACCTTTACTGAAGCCTTTTCCTCCAGGCCAGCTTTTAAAGTCGCAAACCGGAGCTTCGGCATAAATGCAGGCAATACGTTCAGGATATTTTTTTGCAAAATTGAAAACATACAAACCACCACGGCTTACACCTTCGAGTGCCACTTTTTTGTTCAGGCCATATTGAGTCGTCAGGTAATTGTAGAAATTGTTCCAAATTTCTACACATCCTGGCGAACCCAGGAGCTCGTCGGTATTAATATAAACTATATGAAACCCTTTGCGGACGAGGATACTGTCCATCTGGTAGTGCCAGTCGGGGAAACGGGCACGCCATACCCACGGATTGCCTGGCGCAGCTTTGTCTGGAACTACAATGCGGGCATTCCGACGATCGATCTGAAATTCGTATTTGGTAAACCCGTGCCATATTGTTGGTTTTCCCGGGTATTCAGCTTGAATTAAAGTACCCTCGTTTCCTGTTAGCGCTTTGTATATGGTTTGGGCCATTATACCAGCACCTTCAGTATTGGGATGAATATGGTCTGGAAAAAGTTCTGTTTTATTTGAAAGAGCTGTATGTAAGTCAATAACATGTAATTTTTCTTCTTTTGCCAGTTTTTCAACAATAGGAATTACACTATGGACAATAATTGAGTCATTAATTCCCCATTGAACAGCATAAGCTGGTACTGGTTTACAAACAAATATTTGTGGATGTGATGTCAAGGCTTTTAACTCTTTTACCATCGCCTTATAATCGGTATAAAACTCACTGCCAAATTTCCAGTTCTGAGGTTTGGTATCGTTTGTGCCAAGTTTAATAATTACCACATCGGGCAAAAAATCTTTTGCCTGAGTGTATGCCTCCTCATTCCAGTAAGGCCGATCGCCTTTTTTCAACATTGTTCGTCCACCAACTCCAAAATTGCGAACAATCCATTTATCGCCCAGCATTCGTTGAAGCTGAGCCGGATAAGAATTTAGCGGTCGGTTGTCGATTCCGGAACCATACGTAATACTGTTGCCAATGCAGGCCACTTTTACGGGGGCTGAGTCTTTGGAAAGATCGACAGGCTGGGCAAAGCCTGTGTTTATCAAAAGCAAAAAAGTTAGAATAAATGGAATAACCCTCATTGCTTGTGTTTTTATGGATTGATTTTTTAGCTGGTTTTATTTTATTCCATCTTTTACTTTAAATACCCAGGCATACTGGCATGGATTGCTGGCCGGAGTAATAACAGGTGGAATGATTGTAAGTATATTCCCTGATATAGAATGCTTTACTTTGCCATTAAGTCCCAACATTGAAACTTCGTTACAACGATTAATGCCGGGTACCTGGATGGGTTTGTCCTGCCATTTGGTTACGATCACGTACAAGTCGTTGCCTTTGGCGGTATAGAAAACAGTAGTTTCCTTCTTAACAGTCGGAGCTTTGTTCCACGAATGGGTGCTGTAAATGCCTTCGCCGTTAACAGCCAGCCAGTCGCCTATATCTTTCAACCGTTGTTGCATAATTACCGGGATGCGTCCATCGGCAGTTGGGCCAATGTTCAGGAGCAAGTTACCGCCGCGTGCAACTTTATCAACAAGAATGTGTACCAGCGATTCTGATGTTTCATAGTCTTTCAGGTTTTCGTTACGGTTGTAGCCAAACGAGCCTCCAATTCCACGGCATTCTTCCCATGGATGTTCAATCTTTTTACCCTGGGCATTTTGGTCGTGAACTAAATCATATTCAGTGGTGTAAATTCCACCATGTTTGCTGCGCGTTTCTTTTCCCCAGCGGTCGTTCACCACTACGGTTTCTTTTACCGGCGATTCGTTGTAAAGCCAGGCTAAAAATTCGGTGCTTTTCCATTTTTCGCTTGGCTGATCCCATTCTCCGTCGGTCCAAACAACATCAGGTTGATACCGTGTAACAAGGTCTTTCAACTGTGGAATCATGTGATCATCCACATATTTTGTCAAATCATCTTTATATAGCGGGTTATACCATTCGTAGAGTGAGTAGTAAAAACCCATGTGCAGTCCCTGGGCTTTCACGGCTTTGGTTAGGTCGCCGGCCAAATCGCGATGCGGACCAACATCAACTGCGTTCCAGTTCCACGATTGTTTAGAAGGCCATAGTGTAAAACCTTCGTGGTGTTTTGAGGTTAACACAATGTATTTTGCACCAGATTGTTTAAATACTTCAGCCCATTGATCAGGATTAAACATTTCGGCTTTAAAGTCTTTCACAAAATCCTGGTATTTTACTTTTTCGCCATAAGTTTTATTGTGGAAATCAGTGAAAGCTTTCGATGGTTTTCCATCAGGGTTTTGACGCGACCAGTACCATTCGGCATATTTTTCGTAAACATTTCCTTCGGTAGGGCCCCAAGCCGGGACAGAAAATAATCCCCAATGGATAAATATGCCGAATTTGGCATCGGTAAACCATTGCGGAATTGGACGACTATCAATGGATTGCCAGTTGGGCTGATAGGATTGGGCCGTAGAAAAGAATGAGAAAAAACAAAATAGGATTACTAAAAATCCATTTGGAATAGAACGATGCTTTGGGTTCATCAGAATTTAATTTAGTTGTTTCTTTTATTAGGTTTTATTCTTCAAAGATAGAAATATTCTGATGTGCTGATGTGTGCTGATGATACTTTTAGACATTTTAGGTTAATATGGCAAACTTAGATTATTTGTCGGATTAGATTTAATGTGGCTGATTTAACGGTCTTTCAATATATCTCCTTTTATAATAAAGGGTTATTTAGTTTATTCATTTATATTGATTAAGTCAGTTTTAAATTCTTCTGTAGAGATGAAAAATTACATTCGTAAGGGTATAAACAGACAACCCCTCGTTTTGCTGTTGCGATAACGAGGGGTTGATGCGGGAATATTCCTAAGAAGACTATTGTTGATAACCTGGATTTTGTTCAATTAACTGATTGCTGGCCATTGCCTGCTCAGGTATCGGAAAACGATTTTGGTATGATTTAGATTCTCCATCGGCAGGATGATCCCACCATGCCTGGGTTGTATACTTGTTCCAGCGTACCAAGTCGGTACGACGGCGGCCCTCACCAACAAATTCAATCATCCATTCGTCGAGCATTCTCCATTCGTCGAGGTTTGCTGCGGTAACAGGATCGGGATCCGTGTCAGTAAAGTAGCGTTTACGCACATCATTGATAAGTTTGGCTGCACTTGCTTTGTCATTTGCTCGTAGTTTGCATTCGGCCAACATGTAGTATGCTTCAGCCAGGCGGAAAACCGGGATGTCGGGATTACCCCGAAGGCTTTTATCGGCGGCAGATGGAATAGGTGAAAACTTAGCCAGACGAACACCTGAATTTTCTTCGCCCCAACGTGCACCTTCTTTGCCATAGTCGGCTTCGGAGCCTTGCATCGGAATGATACGGGCTATCTGATCGACGATCACCAGAATATCGGTTGGTTTAAACTGGCGGTTACCTCCATGACATACTTTGCCGGTAACAGGATTGACCATTTTGCCAAAATAGAACATTCCGCGAAACTTGCCATTGCCTTCGTATGCGTTTAGTTGTTTACGCACATCTTTATCATTGAATTTAGCAAAGGGACTGCCCAGGCGATAGGTCTGTCCATCTCTGGCGTTTGCGCTGCCGGTCAGGTACGATTTGCCATCTTTGTCGAGCGAAGGAACAAGGCAATAGCCGTTCCAGAGGCTACCAATTTCACCATTATCCCAATATTCCTGCATGCCATAGTGATAAGAGCCTGGGCTTACGCTACGTTCACTGATAGCATATTGGCTTGGCACAGACCATATAATTTCAGTAGAACGGTCGTTGTTGAAGCCAAAAATATTTGTCCAGTCAGCTTCAAGTTTATAGGAACCATATTTCCCGTCAATAATATCCTGGCATATAGCAGCACATTGGGCATACATATCTTTTTTAATGTACGATTCTGCATTAAAGTAAAGCCTTGCTTGCAACAGAGCAGCTGCAGCCTGGTTGATGGCCCCGGTTTCCTGTGCTCCCAGTATCGTTTTTTTCGGTAGCTTGGGCATTGCCTCAGTAAGTAGTTTGTCGATGAAGTTGAATGTTTCAACATCGGTGGCTCGTGGCTGAATATCGCCTTGTGTGGATGTATAAAGCGGCACTCCGCCAAACATATCGAGGCCAAACCAGTAGAAAAAAGCCGACAATGTCTGAAGTTGCATCAATACAGCATCGCGGCTACCTTCGGGGAAACCCAGTTTATTGAAATCGACGTATTGATCGATGTCATCTTTTGCACTCCACGCTTGAGCTACGCCCATCGAAAACGCACGCCATGCGTCATATACTCCGGGAGTGGTAGGCGTATAGTCATGATAGTACATCCGCAAGTAGTTTCCTCCGTCGTACCAATCGTTATAGCGTGATGGTACCAGCATTTCGTCAGTTGTGAATTCTTGAAGTTTTAGAAAATTAGACTGATCCTGGGCATCGGCCATACACCATGCCCAATGGGTAAAGGCTCGGCCTTCGCGTTGATATACTTTCTGCTGAGTATCGAAAAATAATTCGGGTACCGATTGTGAATAATATTCTGGTTCCACCGAGCATGACTGAAATATTACGGATAACGTGCAAACAGTTACGGTGGCGGCTAAAAGCTTATATATTTTCATACATTTATTTTTTACTTTTTATTTTGGCCGTATGGAACTCGCTAAATAAACATCCACTTGTGTGCGAAGTATTTACATGCTCGTTTCATATTCGTACTTTAAAATTGATTTGTGGTTAAAAATTGAGTTGTACGCCGAACGTAAAAGTACGGGTCTGAGGATAAATATCACCTTTCTTCTCAATACCAGCATCCCAACCGGTAATATTCACTTCTGGGTTCAGTCCGGGGTACTTGGTGAAAGTATAGAGGTTATTCCCGGTAAAATAAAGTCTGATATTATCCATGAGGTTCGTATATTTCTTCATGGGTAGAGTATATCCCAGAGAGAGGTTCTGAATTTTGAGGAATGTGGCATCATATAGGAAATAGTCGCAGGGAGAAGGACGCCCGGTGATCTGTCCGTTTTTGTTGATAGCGTCATAGAGCATATTCCCCTGAACCACGTTTCTCAATCCATATTCCAATTCAATGGCATTATAGATGTCATAATCGATCCAGCTGGTTAAAGTCATGTTGAAGTCCCATTTTTTGTAACTGAGGTTATGAGTCCAACCGACAATAAGTTTAGGAATATAACTTTTCTGATAAACGCGGTCGTCAACCGATCCGTCGTCGGAGAAAATCACATTGTTATCTTTGTTGTATATCTGGAACCTTCCTTCGCTAATGCCAGCATATCGGTACATAAAATAGCTGCCTACTTTTACATGTTGCTCAATCCGGTGGGCATATTCAACCCAGTTATTTATAGATGCTCCGTTGATATAGGTTTGGTCTCCCCAAAGCGAACCTATAGAGGTTGTATTGTGGCTTAGGTTGAGCGATGTGCTGTAATGCCAGTTTGTTGAACGTACAACATCGCCGCCAATTTCAAATTCCCATCCTTTGTTTTCCATAGTACCGATATTTTTATACATACTCGATTGAGTGTTTGGCGGTTGCGGAACTTCCACACTATAAATCAATCCTTTGATTTTACGGCGATACAGATCGAACTTCCCGTACAAACGGTTTTTAAACAGAGAGTAGTCCAATCCAATATTCCATTCGTGTTTTTCTTCCCATCCCAGGTCTTTATTTAGGTTTGTGGTGGCACCATAACTCATTGCCCAACTTCCATCGGGGAGTAGCCAACGTGTATCAGAGCCATACATTCTGGCGGCATAGTCGGCAGAGAAACCTTCATTACCCGTCACTCCATAAGCTAAACGTAATTTGAGGTCGTTTACCCAACCGACATATTTAAGGAAATTTTCGTTTGAGATACGCCATCCTGCTGAAGCAGCCCAGAAAGTGCCCCAGCGGTTGTCAACAGCAAATTTGCTTGAGCCTTCACGTCTAACAGAAGCAGTGGCCATATAAGTGTCTTTATACGAATAGTTAACGCGACCAAAATAGGCGAGCAGGCGTTGAGTGATGCCTTTGCCCGAACTCATACTGGCAAGGCCTTCTGTTAACTTGGTGCCTTCGCCAAGATTCCAGAATTTAACAAGGTCATTCGTAAAGTTGCCGTTAGCTGCAGAGAAATTATCACTGTTTTGTTCGAAATAGCTGTACCCTGCTACTGCATTGATGGAATGGTTATCAAAATTATTAATGTATGATAAATATCCGTCGGTATTTATCAGTTCAGTTTTACTGAAATCCATTTCGGCCCAGCCTTTGCGTCCGGCCTTTATTTCTTCACGTGTAAACATAGAACGATAGTAATGCCGCTCCCATTGGCGGTTTTCGTAAGCTCCTGATTGGCGGTATGATAATCCTTTTATTGGCTTAATATTCAATTTTAGTTCTACATCCGGGCGAAACCATTTATCCATACCTTCGTCGGTAGTAAGAGCCGCCTCAGCAATATTATTCATTTCGGTACCGTCGCCTTGTGTTATTACATTCCAACCTGTCGTGCTGGTTGGGTCGTAAACGGATTGAGTCGGGTTTGCACGTAATACACCTTCGATAGATGGTTTATTCTGGTTGCGCAATGCCTGCCGATAGCTAAGGTGGCTACTAATATCCAGCCATCCGTCGAGTACTTTAAAATCGCTGTTGATACGTCCCGAATAATCCTTTCGGGTATCGCCGCGCAATACACCCCGGTCGTCATCATACATCAATGTTGCATAAATACGTGCAGCTTCGGATCCGCCTTGCAATGTAAACACGTGGCGGTTCGATGTAGGATTGTCGGTCATGGCTTCGTCCCACCAGTCAGTGTTGTAACCATCATTGTTCTTTGCTGCTCCATAAGTGGCCACATAGTCGGCTGCACTAAGCATGTTGGGCTTGCCAAACGATTTTTTAAACAGTACTTCGCTGGTTAGGCTCATTTTTAGTGCTCCTGATTTGGCTTGTTTGGTGGTGATAAGAATTACACCGCCGGTAGCTCTTGTGCCATAAATTGCGCCGGCAGAAGCATCTTTAAGCACATCGATTGACTGAATGTCTTCTTGTACAAGAGTGCGAATATCGCCACCAGGCATACCGTCAATAACAATCAGCGGGGCACGTGAGGTATTGATTGAAGCCATACCTCGAAGCTGGAATGTATTGTCTGAATTGGGGCTTGCAGTTCCCGACATGACCAGTCCCCCTATTTTTCCCTGAAGTGCGGTAGAAATGGTAGACCCTCCAACCCCAAGAGGTAAATCTTTGACCGTTAGAGAAGAGATGGAGCTTGTTACCTGCTTCTTTTCCATGCTACCGTATCCTACGGCTACTACTTCTTCTAATCCGATTGTTTCTTCCAGCATAGATACATTAATTGTTGTTCTTCCTGAAACTGGGATTTCCAGCGGTTTCATCCCCACAAATGAGAACTGGAGTGTGGCTTCTTCCGCAATGTTCGAGAGCGAATATGCTCCATCAGCATCGGTAATTGTACCTGTTGCTCTTCCTTTTATAACTACCGATACTCCAGGCAAAGGGGCTCCTGCCGAGTCGGTTACTTTACCTGAAACCGTTTTGCGTTGCTGCATTTCAAACCCGAGTGATTTGGATTGACCATCTTTTCTTTCGACAAGGATGAGCTTGTTTTCCATTTCTTTAAACGAGTATGGTGTAGTTTCGAGCGCAGCAGCAAGGATTTTGCCTACTGTTTTTTCTTCCATGTCGATCGAAATTGGTTGATTCACATCAACTTCATCGTTGTTATAAAAAAAACGGTAGTTGCTGCTTTTTTCAATTTGTGAAAACAATTCCTGCAAGGTCGATTTTTTTAACTTGATGCTCATTGTGGTGTTTTGAGACCATACGGAAGCATTTATTTGCAGGGTAAAAAATAGAGTAAGTAAACAGATTAATCTCATAATCAATAAGTACTTTTTTAACCATCCACTTTTAAAAATGGACACGTCAATTCGGATTAATTTCATAAATTTGAGTGCTTTAAAAGTTAAACTTTAGTTTAATTATCAGGAGGGAAGTGTTGGTAGCACTTCCTTCTTTCGTTTTTTGATATGTTTTACATACGTTTGATTGTTATTTTTTTTGTGAACTAATCAATATTTTGTTTCCTTGTATTGAGCAATCAACATACTTTGAGCGATCGAAATAGGTAATGGCTTCCAGGATGCTTTCGCGGTTCAGTACCCCGGTAAACCTGCGGGTTTTTACTTGTTCGTCGCAAAAAACAATGTCAACATCGAACCAGCGTTCGAGTTTGGGTTTTAGCTCGGCCAGCGTTTCGTTACGAAACACAAACCGGCCTTCAGTCCAACTGGTTTCTGATGAGGTGTCGGTCAGTTTTTGTACGGTTGTCTTTTTGTTTTCTTTATCAAAGGTTAATTTTTGGTCGGGGTTCATGAGCCAGTACTGGTTGTTTGCCGTTAACCTGACACTTCCTTCAATCAGGGTGGTTGATACCGATTTCTCGTTGGGATAGGCTTTTAAGTTGAATTTTGTACCAAGCACCTCTATGTTAATGTCTTTTGTCTTTACCTGGAATGGATGGGCTTTGTCTTTCGATACCTCGAAAAAGGCTTCGCCTTCGAGGGTAACCTTGCGGCCATTTCTGAAGTTTGAATTAAAACTTAACTTGCTGCCCGAATTAAGTGAAACATGCGAACTGTCGGGCAAAACAACATCGGACTTGTCGCCATACGCACACGAGATTGTGGTCGTCGAGTCGGTAGCAGTCCCCTGTTTCCCCAGGTAATAACTTACCGGAAGCGCCAGCGCAAGGATTACAATGGCTGCGTATTTTAACAGGTTGCCTGTGCTGATTAAACGGGCTGGTTTTTCCTGTGTTTTATGGATGTGCGCTCTGAATTTTTGGATGGCTTCTTCCAGATGAAAACCATCGGCATTGGTCTGTGTCCCGGAACTTAACCAGATTTCACGAAGATCGGAATACAACTTTTTATTTTCGGGCGATTGGTCAAGCCATTCGGAGATCGTCTTTTTTTCGTTCGGACTTGATTCTCCTGAAAACAAACGGATAAGCAAGACGTGGATGTCGGGTTGGTTTTCCATTTTTTTATTTTTTACAATTACCAGATGCAAAAAATGGAAATACCCTGTATGGTAAACCGATTTTTTTTACTTCAGTAATAAAAAAAGCAGGAAAGCCGGGAGATAATCCTTGAGTTTTTGCCGAAGCGTAAGGGTCGCTTTCGCCAGGTGCATTTCGACTGTTTTTACCGAAATCCCCAATTCATCAGCAATTTCTTTGTTTTTCTTTCCTTCAAATCGCTTTAGCCTGAATACTTTCTGTTGTTGCCCGGGTAGTTGAACAACAGCTTCTTCTATAGTCGAATTTATACGCTCCATAGTCAGGCTTTGCTCGTCCACCTCTTCTGAAAGGGTATAAAAAGCAATGTTTTCGGACAAGGTACTTTCGAAATATTCCTGAATCGATTGATCTTTTTTTAGCTTTCGCAGGTACAAGAGCGAATTGTTACAAACGGCCTGAAACAGGTACGATTTTATCGAAGTATTGATATGAAGCGACTTCCTGTTTTCCCAAATGCGCATGAAAGTGTCTGAAACGATTTCTTCGGCTACATCTTTTCGCCCAACATATCTCCGTGAATAGGAACAAAGCGGAATATAATACTCCCGGAACAGGGAAATATAGGTTTCCTCGTTCCCAACAATCAGGCCGGTGATGATGTTGTCGGGCAATGTGTAGCAATTTTGGTCGCAAAAGTATGAATTTTTATTTTCTGGTAGCAGCAGTCGATTCAATAGGTGTGAAACAAAAAATCCTTTGTTGGTTTCACCGGCTAATGAAAGTTTTTTACTCATCCGACGAGCAGGAGCTCATCGGATGAGCATAAACTACTTAATTCGTAGTTAAAACATCAGGCGAGATGATTTGCCGGGGGATTCCGGGGCCGCTGATCAGGCAATTTAAAAAACATCCGCCGCCGGCATTGAAATACTCTACTTTAATCTGATGCTTCCCTTTGGTAAGGGTTACCGATCCTTGCTTTTCCTGTACGCCATGGTCGCCATCGTTGTCAACAGTGAGCTTTTCGTCGATATACAGTTTGCTCCCATCGTCAGACAAGGTCGAGAACGTATATTGACCGTCGGTTGCGATGTTTATCAAGCCATTGAACACAACTGCTGTATTTTCAGTTATTTGGGCTTCAATATCGTCGGTGTTTATTTCGAGCATTTTCCCTTTCGAACTTGGTTTTAGTATGGCAAAGTCGGGAACTTTGGTCAGGTTGCTGCACTTGTACAGGGTGAAATTTACACCGGTATTTGCAGCAGGTTGCTTAATCACCCTGAAATAGCCTTTCGAACAGTCGCTCTTTTTGCCGTCGTTGCCAAAATAAGCGGCTCTGACTACCCCCGATGATGCGATTTCGAATGGATGCTGATAAACTTCGGAATGCGCTGTGGGGATCGTCCCGTCAGTTGTATATCGTATTTTCCCGTCGGAGCCGGCACTTGTAATGGTTACCGTTGCTTTTTGATTGACGTACAAACCGCCAACTTCGCCGTTGGGTTTGTTGGGCGAAATAACCGGGATGTAAGTCGATGGCGCCATAAAGCTGCCAATCAGGTTTTTGGGTTCGGGCGAGCCGGCAAAGGCACATTCAACCGGGCGTCCTTCCCAGGCCTGGGGTATTTCGGCATGAAAAACATAGGCCGAAGTTGCTGCCACATCGTAAAGTCTTACCAGTGCCGGTATTTCATATCCTTTTTTTACACTGTTTCCATACAGGATGAAGGGAACTTCATTGCCCTGGAGTGTTTCATGTCCGTGGTCTTTCCCTTTTCCGCCATGATCGGCAACAATAATGAAAAGTGTTTCGTCGAATATGCCGGCCTCTTTGGTCGAATTAACAATTTCACCGGCCAGTTTATCGGCCAGTTCTACCGCCTTTAAATAGTTGGGAGTCATGTGCCCATACACATGCCCGGCATGGTCGCACTGATCAAAATGGATAAATAAATAATTCGGTTTATCTTTTTTAATGACCTCGATAACCTTGTCGGCAGTTGCCCGCTCGTCCTTGCAGGTAGCATCAATATCGACAAACTGATGGTCGTAAAGGTTGCCAAAACCATCCCACTGGTAGATGGCGGCAGTTTTTAATGAACTATTACTTTTTTTCAGGATATAGAAAATATCGGGATAGCGTGAATTTTCGGTAGTTACCACAGGCGGAAGGTTGTAGTTATCGACCCGCCAGTCGTTGCTTGTTACGCCCGTCAGCGCTACGCCGGAGCTTGTCAGCATGGCTTCCCAGTTTGGGGAGCTAATGGTAGGCATCACGTTTCGCGCATGTAACGAATAGGCTCCATTTTTCATGTATTCATGTAAATTTGGGGTGTTGGCCTGCATAACCCCGCCCACCGACATGGCGTCGACTCCAATTACAATGACATGCTTTATGTTTCCCGTTGCCCCGACCGGGTTAATGGAAAACCACCCGAAGCAGAGTAGCAAAAAAGAAATAATTGTGTTTTTCATATATAAATTTTTTAATGACTAAATTTCTGTTTATCTGAATGTTTAGCTTCAAAAGAAACCGGGACCAGCTAAAATGAGAACCTAAGATTCTATGCTTTTAACCAGTCCCGGCATTTTATTATTCACGTTGCCTGTTGTTTCCGAACAGGTGAAAGAATTGTAATTAAACGACTATTTTACATCCCACCAAACATGTGTGGTCAGGGCATCACCACCTGTTCCAAGCATTTGTACGGCAGTGTTGTAGTTATCAGTGTTGATCGTCAACTCATCAGATGGATAAAGTACCCTTGATGGGATATAACCGCCACTATTAGGGCCTGGTGTAATTGTTGGCACGCCAACGCGTCTCCATTCCGACCAGGCTTCGAACCCACACATAAAGAGCGATAACCATTTCTGGGTATAAATCTTATTGAGTTTTTCGGTAGTTGTACCAGTATAGGCAACTGCCGATTGTGCGTAATAGCTGTCCAAAGGAGTAAGCTGTGCGGCTGTAGGCCTTACAAAGTTTGAAGGGATACGGCTTGCATAGTAAGCAAACTGGCTTTTAATTCCATTCATATAATAAGTTGCAGCGTCACCGGTAGTAATAAAACTACGTTCTTTAGCTTCGGCAAGGATAAACTGAACTTCGGAGTAAGAAACGAAAACCGTTTGTGCTGCAGTCATCGAGGCATAATTTGGGCTATAGGAATAAGGTGCCCATAAAAGGCCGGGAGCCGATTGGTACTGAGGGCCTCCGTTCCATGAATTAGCAGCGGCATCAGTAATGCCATTAGGTACCCCAAAGTATTGTGGGTCGTTTGTACTTGCCGATGCCGAGGTAGGCATGGCAAACAATGCTATACGAGGATCGTTAATTGCTTTTAACTGAGTTTCCATGTTATATGCCAATTTAAACGAAGATGAATAGTTGCTGACATTACCCCGGTACGAAGGATGGGCATTTTCTTTGGTTGCCAGGTATTGCAAGGCAGCCTGATCGGCATTGGATGTAAATAACGGGTATGTAGTTGGATCACTTACTATTTTCTGCATTTCGGTCGATGGGTCAACCCGGTCACTTTGTCTAAGCAATACCCTCAAACGAAGTGCATTGGCAAACATTTTCCATTTTTTTACATCACCACTGTACAGAATATCCCCGTTCACTACTTCGCTTGTCGATCCCAGCATTGAATTCGCTTTATCAAGGTCGGAAAGTATCCCTTTGTAGATGTCTTCCTGAGAATCGTATTTGGCAAAATTTACACCGCTGGCGGCCTTTCCGGCTTCGCTGTAAGGCACAGGGCCGTAGAGATCGGTTAACGACTGGAACATAAAACATTTCAAAACCAGAAATATCCCTTTATAATTAGCATACCCTTGTTCTTCTGAAATGGTAATAGCATTGGACAGATCCCTGTAAGTTGAATAATAATCCCAGAGGTAATAACCTTTAGCATCAGACCGGGACAAGTTGGTAAAGCAACTTCCAAATTCATCAGAAAGCTGGTCTGCAAAAACTGTTCCCCTCGAAAAAGATGCACTCCATAAAGCATCTGCATTCGACCGGATAATATTAGGAAGCAAAAGGCCTGGATTAGTTATGTTATCAGTTTCGTTCGGATTTGTATTGATATCCTCAAAATCTTTCGTACAACTAACTATAACAAAGCTTGTTAATAGACATATTGTCAAGAGTTTAAATTTATTTTTCATTTTTGTTCAGATTAGAATTTAAAACTTACGTTAAAACCAAAACTCCTGGTTGAAGGAAGCGCCATATTTTCCTGTCCTGGTACTAACCCATTACCGGAAGTAGCAACCGAAACTTCGGGGTCGAAATGCTGGTTACTTTTAGGTGTCCACAATAACAAATTACGGCCAACAAGGGCTACGGTAACATCTTTTATTAAGTGATTGAATACTTTACTTGGAATTGAATATCCTAACTTCACTTCTCTAAGCTTCATGTAAGTAGCATCGAACAATTGACCTTCAGGAATGTGGTCGGTTAATTTCTTGATGAACGAACGAGCCGATGTGCCATAAACCCCGGTGCTGTAAGTGCCATCGGTACTTGTATTATTGGCGACGTATTGTCCGTTAACCAAAGCTGCTCCTTCCATGTAATAATTGCTGCTGTATTCTTGTCCAACGGGTCTTGCTTCACGTCCTTTAAGACTTTCGACCAACTCGCCGGCTCCGTTTGCTTTGTTATAGAATCTTGAAACAAATTCTCCGCCATAGTGAATATCAACCAATACGCCTAAACTGAAGTTTTTATACATAAACTCGTTAGAAAGGCTTCCAATCCAGTCAGGGTTGGCATTTCCCAGGTGAATGTAACTGGAAGTAGCTAATGGAGCCCCGTTGGAGCCGATTATAATCTGGCCTTTCATTGGCCCTTCACTTACTCGTTGGTAACCAGGTCCGTAGAGGGCACCAGTTCGTTCGCCTACAACAGCTTGGGTGGCAACATCTTCGGCCTCAGCAGCCTGAACGATCTTATCGACACCTGATACGAGTTTTATCACTTTCCCGCGGTTTGTCGAGAAATTAAATGTAGCATCCCATTTGAAATCGGTTGTTCTTACCGGAACTAAATTCAGCATAATTTCAAACCCTTTGTTTTGTATTTCGCCGGCATTAATCATCCTCGAACCGTAACCAGATGAGATGGCTAATGGTAGCTGGATAATCTGGTTTTTCGAACGGATGTCGTAATAGGTAAGGTCAACGTTCACACGATTGTCAAAAAGTTTAACTTCTGTTCCAAATTCGTAAGTGAAAACTTTTTCAGGTTTTAATTCGGTATTAGGCAGGGTACTTCCCGAACTTAGCGCGTAAGAGTCGCCCCATGAGGGGGTTACAAAGCTATAGGTACTTCTTAATGAATAAGGATTCGTATCGTTACCCACACTGGCTAAACCCATTCTAACTTTGGCCTGGTCAACCCAATGCGGCAGTGTGACAATTTTATCAACAAGGGTACTAAACGATACCGATGGATAGAAATAGGAGTTTGTGCTTGAAGGCAATGTACTCGACCAGTCGTTGCGGAAAGTTAAATCGAGGTAGTAAGTACTCTTATAATCCATTTGTGTAAAGACATACAAGCTGTTTATGCGTTTGTGCGAGGTGTTCGAACTGCTTTGTAACGTTGAGGCGCTGTTGGCAATTGAGTATAGTCCGGGGATCAGTAAGGTAGGTGCCACAACCGAACGGTAGCGGTTACGGCGGTCCATACTGTTACCACCTAGCGAGGCACGGTAATTAAAGTCCTGGCCAACTCGGTCTTTCCAGGTAAGAAGGAAATCGTAATTCTGTTCCTGATAGAAAAGATAATCTTCGCGGTAGCTGCCTTTTTCGTAACTAACTGTACTAACAGCCCATTTCATCGGACGGAAATCGTTATACACATCGGTACCAACCCTGCCCATGAGGCTTAACTTGCTGGTAATATCGTAGTTTAACGAGATGTTTCCATACAAACGGTCTTTGTTTTGGCCTTTCGTATTTTCGTATTGCAGGAAGAACGGGTTGTTGTGGTTTTCGCCATAGTTATACTGAAACTGTTTAATCCCATCCAAGCCGGTCTGCCAGTAATCTTTTAAAGCGTTCATATCGCAGTTCCGGCCAAACCAGGTCACGAAATACATAAAAGTATTCCGTCCGTAACCGTTGTCAGGTCGGTTGGTACTTGATGTTTTGACGTAATCAGCCGATACATTCACCCTGATTTTGTCGGTTAATTTGTAATTCGATTTAAATGCAACCGTGTTTCTTGTCAGGTTGTTGTTCGGGATAACGCCTTTTTCGTCAAGGTTGGTGTACGAAATCCTGAAATCGCCTTTTTCATTCGATCCGGTTAAAGCAACATTATTATAGTAGGTGTGTCCTGTGCCAAAAAAGTCGCGAATATTGTTTGGTCTTGATACCCATGGTGTTTCAATGATATCACCACGATTGGGGTTGTCAACATCGCCACCGCGCATTCCACCGGTTGTTGGCGAGAAATATTGTTTTGCAGTGGTGCCAACGTCGAGGCGTGGTCCCCAGCTTTCGTCGTAGCTGTCGTTTATACCATCCGGGTAAATCGAACTGCTTTTACCAAAGTTCGAACCTACATATATCCCATTGTTCCCTTGTCCGAATTTATTCTGAAATTTGGGTAAGCGCAGAAGGGTTTCGAAAGTTGTTCCCGAATTGACCGAAACGCCAATCCCCTTGCCTTGTTTGCCCGACTTGGTTACAATAACAATAGCGCCGTTGGCAGCACGCGAACCATACAAAGCTGAAGCAGCCGGCCCTTTCAATACTGTCATCGATTCAACATCGGCTGGGTTTACTTCACCAGAACTATTTCCATAGTCGGCTGATGTTGAGTTTGATACACCATCGTTACCCATTGGAACTCCATCAACAACAAATAAAGGTTGGTTCGATTGTAACGACAGCGATGATTCTCCACGCATGGTAATTCTTGAACTGGAACCAACGGCCCCACCCGAAACAATATTAACCCCGGCGACTTTACCAGCCAATGAATTAACAAAGTTTGTTTCTCGGGCAACATTCAGCTGGTCGCCTTTTATTTCCTGAACAGCATAGCCAAGGCCTTTCTTTTCGCGTGAAATACCAAGGGCTGTAACTACAACTTCGTTAATGCCAATTGTTTCATCACGCATGACAACATTAATGACATCCTGGTTGCCAATGTTAACTTCCATGGTTTTCATCCCAACAAACGAAAACACAAGCGTGGCATTATTTGGAATTTTGGAAAGACTATATTTCCCATCAACGTCGGTTATTACCCCGGTTGTTGTTCCTTTTAGAACAATAGATACACCTGGTAACGAATTTCCTGAAGAATCAGTAACTTTTCCGGTAACCGTTTTTTGTTGTTCTGCCGATCCTGTCGCATTTTCGGTATCGGTAAATAAAACATAGTTGTTATTGAACGAACGGTATTTCACATTGGTTCCT
Organism: uncultured Prolixibacteraceae bacterium; assembly: GCA_937915865.1. Classification (GTDB taxonomy): domain Bacteria; phylum Bacteroidota; class Bacteroidia; order Bacteroidales; family Prolixibacteraceae; genus Aquipluma. The sequence goes on from CALGIG010000082.1 coordinate 54,571, forward strand.
TCAAAAAGCATTTCCAACACTTCAGTAATACTTTTCGAATTGCAGTTAATATCAATTCTGCGCTCAACATTTATGTTGTTCGCATTATACATAAAACGGAAATCGGTTTGCTCCTCTATTAACTTTAGGATGTTATTCACTGATTCTTTCTCAGCTTTTAAGCTTAGGCGGCCATTACTCTGGGAAAATACTCCAGCCGATACTTGAAAGAAAAGCGCAAATAAAAGAAAGCTTGTTAATTTCATAATTCTACACAATTGTTTCGTGCCGGGTATTCTCCAGCAACGAAAATTCCATCGTTTTTTTTTCATAAATTTGAAGTGTTAATGTTTAAAAATTAATACAATCACCTGGTGATTGTTAGAAGGAAAGTCTGCAACACTTTCCTTCTTTTATTTTTTAGAAATTAATTATTACTTGTTCTCCTTTTATTTCATAGTTAAATTTTGAAGTTAATTGCATCATATTCAGTAATTCACGAAGACTTTCAGTCTTAATTGTCATGGTGAACCGGTCATTGTTTTTGTGGATTGAGTTTAATGTGATTGTTATTCCATACCAGCGTTCTATTCTGGGAATCAGTTCGGCAAACGAAATATCAGTAAACCGGAGTTCGTTGTTTTTCCAAAGAGAGTATAATTCGCTCGGAACATTTTTAACGTTGGCATTATTTTGCTCGACATTATATTGGGCCTGTTGCCCTGGTTTCAGCAGAGCCAGTTGTTTATTATTTGCTCCTTCAATATGTATTTCGCCCTCTTCAAGCGTTGTTTCTACAAAAGGTTCTCCGGAAAAGCTTCGAAGGTTAAATTTGGTGCCTGTTACAATTACTTTCATCCCCGAAGAGGTAATAACCTCAAACGGGTGCGTGCAGTCTTTTTCAATTTCAAAGTATGCTTCTCCGTCGAGGGTTATTTTTCGCGGATTGAGGGCATCATATTTTAAAATAGTTTGTGAGTTAAGCCAAACGTGGCTTCCGTCGGCCAAAATTGCCTGCGATTTTTCCCCTTTCGATGCTTTAAGCTCTATAACAGCCGTTTGTTGTCGTCCTGGGAAATAATTTTTCATCCATAAACTACCAATTCCCCCAGCTATGACAAGCACGACAGATGCTGCCACTTTCCATAAGATATTAGGATAAATCGGTCTCTTTTTTGTTTTTATTTTAGGTAATATGCTACTCAATCTATTCCAGGCATCATCAATATCAACTTCGGCTTTTAAACTACGCAGTTTACTTAAGTGATAAACCTGGTGTATCCGCTGGAATTCAGCACAGTTATCTTCAGACTCAGAAACCCACTGTAAAATAACTTCATTTTCCTCTTTTGAAGTTTCTTGATTAAGAAACCGGAACAATATGGTTTCATTTATTGTCTTTTCCATTTTCTTGTTTTTTCATTAAGCTTATACAGGGATATCGAGTTTTACCCCTACAAAAAGATGGGAAAAATTAATTGTTCAGGAAAAGACTTATGATGAGTATGCTGAGGTAATCTTTCAATTCGTTTTTTAGTTTGAATAGTGCACGGCTCATTTGGGTTTCAACCGTTTTTACTGATAGGCCCAGTTTGTCAGCAATTTCACTATATTTTAGCCCATCTTCACGGCTCATCCTAAAAATTCTACGGCACTCTTCAGGCAACGACCCAATTGCTTCGTCAACCTTTACCTGAAATTCGGTAAACAGGACCGACTCGTAGCTATCGAAATCTTCTTTTTTGTTTTTATATACAACTTCAATTACCGAATAATAATTATCAACTACTTTTTTGTGCTCAATAAAATTGAAGCAGAAGTTTTGCACTGATTTAAAAAGATAGGGTCTGATTTCGTCGTTGAGTTTTAATCGGTCTTTCTTGGCCCAAACATTTAAAAACACTTCCTGAACAATCTCTTCTGCTTCAGATGTGTTAGCAATAAATTTGTTGGCAAAACCACACAACCTGATATAGTATTTCCGAAAGATTAATTCAAACGCTTCTTCATTGCTTAGCTGTTGTTTGCTGGTATGCTTCACTATATTGGTTTTGGACAGCAAATATAAAACTTCCGACCAGAAAATCTGTTTATTCGGTTGGTTTAATCAAAATTGCCTGTCCGCCCGAGGCTTGAAGTTTAATGTTGAGCATAGTTTTAGAATCAACTTTTTGTTTCAGAATGCCAACGTGCGTGCGGGTTTCAACTTTGGGGTCGTCGAAGTAGAGTGTGGCTTCGTATTTTTTCCCAGGGTCCAGAAAATCCAACGCTACTTTCAGTTCGCGGGCATCAGTATTGGTGATACAGCCAACAAACCAATTATCCTGATTGCGGCGGGCTACTGTAATGTATTTCCCGATTTCGCCATTTAGCACTTTCGTGTCGTTCCAGGTAGTTGGTAAAATATCCCAGAAAGCCAGTTCCGGTTCATTCTGGTAATCATCGGGTTTGTCGTACCAGTACATCCATTGAAGCGGACTGTAATAAATAACAGGCAGGGCCAGTTGGTGCACCGCTGTGTTTTTGATGTGGCGGTCGGGATGACCAAGTTCTTTCCGGTAATAGTAGCAAAATGTATAATCGGCGGCACCTGCAACAAATCGGGTGAACGGCAGGATGGTATTATTCACTGCGTCGGGCATTTCCTCATTTCCGCGAACTCCTTCCTGGGTCATCAGGTTTGGGTAAGTCCGGCTGAAACCAGTTGGACGGTATTCGTCGTGAATATCAACCATTAAATGGTGTTTGGCGCATTTCATTACTGCTTCGTGCAGCCAGGTTGTCCAGCGGTGTGATCCAACCTGGACAAAGCCAAATTTAATCCCGGCGATACCCCATTTTTCGTAAAGCGGCAAAATGGTATCGAGTTGGGTGGCCAGGGCACGTTGGTTCACATAGAGGAAAACTCCAATTCCTTTCGATTTTGCATACCGGATGACTTCCTGAAGATCAAGATCACCTTTTGGATTTCGGCGAGGATCAACTTTTACTTCTGTGGCATCCGACGAAACATGGTACTCGTAACCATACCAGCCTGCATCGAAATGAATGTATTTAATGTTGTGCGCTACAGCAAAATCGACTAGCTTTTTTGCTCCTGAAGTCGATAAAGTAACTTCGCGCATAACCTGTCCAGGCCTAATCCATGATAGATCAGTGATTTGACAAGGCGGATTCAGATTCAGGATTAAATCGTTATTGGCAAGTAGATAGCCGGCTTTTTCGGCAACCATGATTACCCGCCAGGGAGTACTGAATGGGGCAATTTCGTCAACATCACCATAAATTGATGTCAGTATAGAGTTTTCTTTATCTGGATTAAGTTTGAATTTGGTACGTGAATAATTGGTCATTTGAGCCTCGGCAAGGCAAACAAAAAGTCCGTTAGGTAATTCGAGCGTAAGTGGCCGGTCCGATTCATCGGGCCAGTTTTTCAGAGGTAACAACTGGTGCAGCGACTGTGCCCGTGGTGTAAACCAGGCTTTGGTATTTGCCTGAAAATTGAACTCGGTTGATTCGGCTGTAATATGAATGTATGGTCCGCCATTCTCGTTTTCGGCAAACCGATAGCGAAAAGCAATTCCTGAATCGTATGCCCTTACCACGATTTGTAAAACCGGGTTTCTTTGGTTTTCGTGGGTAATGCTGACAATTGATTCGTTGTAATTATCGCGAATATGGTCGCGTTCACCGTAAACTGGCAACCAGGTTGAGTCGTATGTTTGTATGGACGAGGTAGTTGCAGTAAGCTGTTTATCCCAGTTGTCGTTGTTACATTTTATACCAAGTTTTGATGGTTCTACAACCGACTGGTTTCCATATCGAATGGTGTAAAATAATCCGTCTTCATTTCCATTTTTATACTGAAGGATGAACGAAACTTTTTGGTTGGGCGATTTAATTTCAACGATGGTATCCGCTTTGGAAAAAAAAGTATTCAGTACAAAAATGAATACGATAACTGATTGCAAACAGGCTTTCATGATTTTTGGTTCAGGTTTATTATGCGCAACAATTTTACAAATTATTTTAGGTTGAATTCCAAAAAACCGTGAATTGTAAAAATAAAATTCCCTGGAACATCTGTTCTTGAGTGAGATATTTTGCACAACGGCTATAGCCCGAGAGTTGGTTCCGGGTCAATATTTAGGCTAACCAGCTTTGGGATCCGGAGGTTTGTTCCAAACTGCTTATTCAGCTTTTCAATGAAATATGCTGACAAGAAAGGCGATTCCACTTCAATATTTTGGTGTACAAAGAAATAAATGTCTCGAATTCCCTGATCGACCCAAATTTTCAGGCGGTTAGCCCAATCGTCGAGGCGCTCGCGGTCGCTTTGGGGGTTGTTGGCGCCAACGTACCGCACAAACACTTTGGGCGTGGTTAGGCGCATGTGCAGCAGGTCGCGTCGCCCAGCAGTATCCACCACAATATTGCTGACACCGTGTTCTTCAAACAGAGAATAAACTTCTTCCGAAATCGCTTTATTATTGAACCACTCTGTATTCCGCAATTCGACAGCCAGGGGAATAGCTTTCGGAAAATTTTCGACGAAACTGACCAGCCTTTCGTAGTTTTTGTACTTGAAATTGTCGTGCAATTGCAGAAAAACCATTCCCAGCCGGTCTTCGAAATTGCTGATGTTATCGCAATATTCAGTAATCAATGCCTGAACATCGTTTAACCGTCGCATGTGGCTGATACTTTGAGTAATTTTCGGGAAAAAGCGAAAATATTCGGGAGTTTTTTCGCGCCAGGTAATTACTTGCTGGCGGCTGGGCATATTGTAAAACGTGGCATTCAGCTCAATCGAATTAAATTGGGTCGAATAGTATGTTAGTTCATCTTTCGTACCGCGCGGATAGAAGTTTTTCAGGTCGGTTTTGTTCCACTTGGCGCATCCTACATAGATCGATAGCGGTTTAGATGTATCGTTTTGTTTCAGTATTTCAGCAGTTCGCTGATCGTCGGCTGGTAACCGGAAGTCAATAAATTCAGGGTTTTCAGTATGTCCAAATTTCATGGTGCAATTTGCAATTTTGAATTGAAATCCAAAATTGCATAAAATGCTTCAACTGGAAAAATAAATTCAGTGGTTCATATTGTTTCATTTTTGTTTTACTTAATTTTGATAATCTCAGGAACCAATTTTGAAATATGATTGCTTGTACAAGATATTATAGAATTCTCTTTCTTTTAGTCACTTTAGTAATTTTGATTTCATGTATGTTTAGGAAAGTAGAAAGGATAAATTTGTCTAAAGACGAAAGATCAAAGACGTTGGAAGAAATTAAAGTATATAGTGATATAATTGACCAGGTCTATAATATTTACTATTGCCACCTTGAAGCTACATCTCCAAAGGAATATAAGTTTGCCCACGATAATGTGACCACTGAAGAATTAGAAAAAATTCAATATGAATATGATCAATATCTGAAGAAATTCAATAATATGCTTGATTCATGTAAAATCACTGCGATAGTTCTTGATTCATTAGTCAAATTGAGTATTCCCATTCAATATTTATCATCCAATATGGATTCTTTACAAAGAAAAGAATTCGAGTTTTTGAAATCAGATACTTTAAATGTCAAGCCTTCTGTTTATTTTGTTGATTCATTGAAAAGTAAGAAGATTCAGTTTGAATCTATTCCTACAGCAATTCAGAAAAGAATTGATTGTGATAGTATGCCATGGGATTCATGTAAAAAGTACTATGAAAAGATAGAATCATATTACGATGGACACTATGGCAAAAGAATTGGCAATAGATACTATATAGGACTAATTACGATGTCGCGAGTTAAATTTAACTTGGATAAAAGTTTATGTATTTTAGAATGTGGCTATCAAGCTCATTTTAAATGTGGTTATGGTGACTACTATTTGCTGAGGAAAATAAATGGGAAGTGGAAAATTATAAAGAAAATCGGCTCGTGGTTATCTTAGCCTGAAAAGAGCTTTTGGCTATTTCCCCCTTTTCCTGTATTCATTGGGCGACATCCCCATTACTTTTCGGAAAACCCTTGAAAAATAAAACTGGTCGTCGAAGCCCATTTCGCGCGAAACATCGGCAATCGTCCAACCCGAATTGTCGATCAGGCGGCAGGCTCGCTGAATTTTCAACTGAATGAAATAATCGATGGGCGAGTGGCCGGTACGGTTAATGAAAAGCCGTGAAAAGTGAGAGACAGACATCCCGGTTTCTGTAGCAATTTTCTCAAGCTTTAGCTTTTTAGTCAGATTTTCGAGCATGAAGTTGATGCTTTGTGTAACCGGATCTTTTTCACCCGATTCTTTAATTAGCCTGAACTGGCTCAAATGTGTAAACGAAGCCAGTAAATGGGGCAGGCATTGGTTCACATATTCAAGCGTTTCGACAGCAAAACCACGGTCGAGGTTGCGAAAAATTTCCGAAAAAAGTTCGATCCTGTCGTTAGTTCGCGATGTTTTGTTCCGTTCGATAGTCATTGCTTGTCCTGCAAATCGAAGATAAGCTTGCGACTTGCTTCCAGCAAAGTGAATCCAGTATATTGACCATGGATTTTGTTCGTCTGATCGGTAAGCATGTGCCATACCGGCAGGAATAATAAAAAATTGGTCGGAGCATATTATTTGCACAGTTTCTTTTGTTCGTATTTCTCCTTGTCCTTCCATGCAATAAATCAGGATAAATTGGGAACTTCCGCTTGACCTTTCTCTAAAATGGTGCCGGGCCTGAGGGTAATAACCAATGTCGGTAATGTACAAGTCGGCAATCAAAGGATTAGTATTTACTAAGGCCGATATCCTTTCGGGAATTACAAAACTGATTTGTCCCGGGAAGCCGTCTTTCTTCTTCATACTTAAAGTGTAATGATTAATGTTATTGCCTGAAAATTTCTTCCAAAAATAATTTCAATTAATTATTTATAAGGTTTTTAGTTCAAATTATTTTGATTGCTTTAAATGATAAGATAATCCATTATTTCATAAAATCTTTCATTCTTTATGCCTGAATTTAGCCTTACATTTGAATAAACTAAATTCTAACTTGTGAGCAATTCAAACTTCAATCAACGCTTTATTTTGGGAATCACACTGGTTTCGGCCATGGGCGGACTGCTTTTTGGGTACGACTGGGTGGTAATTGGTGGAGCCAAACCTTTTTACGAACGATTTTTTGATATTACACAATCGCCATACTTACAAGGCTGGGCAATGAGCAGTGCTTTGATCGGTTGTCTTGTGGGTGCATTAATGTCTGGTTATCTCACCGACAGGCTGGGCCGTAAAATGCCTTTGATTACTGCGGCAGGTCTCTTTACCATTGCTGCGATTGGTACAGGCGCAGTCAACCAGTTTACGCCATTCATAATTTTTCGCCTGATTGGTGGTTTGGGAATTGGGCTGGCATCGGCCATTTCGCCTATGTATATTGCCGAAATTTCGCCTGCTGTCATGCGTGGACGACTGGTTTCGGTAAATCAGCTGACCATTGTTTTAGGAATTTTGGCTGCCCAAATTACCAATTACCTTATTGCAGAAGCAGTTCCGGCGGGGGCAACCGACGAGTTTATCCTGAACTCGTGGAACGGACAGTTGGGTTGGCGCTGGATGTTCTGGGCAGGAACCGTTCCTGCTTTGCTGTTTTTCATATTGTCGTTTTTTATTCCTGAAAGTCCGCGATTCCTGGCAAAATCAGGAAAATCTGAAATGGCCTTTTCTATCCTGAAACGGATTGGTGGAGAGGCTTATGCCATTCAGGAGCAAAAAGAGATTGGCGAAACCTTGCAGGGTGCCGACTCGAAAATTGATTGGAAAGCCTTACGATCGAAAAAGGTGAGGCCGGTGCTGATTTTGGGGATTGTGCTGGCCGTTTTTCAGCAATGGTGCGGTATAAACGTAATTTTTAATTATGCCGAAGAAATTTTTACTTCCGCAGGTTATTCGGTAAACGATATGCTTTTCAATATTGTAATCACCGGAGCTGTGAATCTTATTTTCACATTTGTAGCTATGAAGGTGGTTGACAGTTGGGGACGCCGGAAACTGATGTTGCTTGGCTCGTGCGGGCTGGCAGTAATTTACCTTGCCCTCGGTACAAGTTACTTTTTTGCATTAAAAGGCTTGGCCATTTTGGTGTTGGTGATGGTTGCAATTGCAACTTATGCCATGACTTTGGCGCCCATTACCTGGGTCGTTTTATCCGAAATATTCCCGAACAGCATACGCGGCGCGGCTATGGCTATTGCCACCACTGCACTTTGGGTGGCCTGTTTTGTGCTGACTTATACTTTCCCGATTCTGAATAAATTATTGAATGCCAGTGGAACTTTCTGGCTGTACGCGTTTATCTGCCTGTCGGGCTTTTTGTTTGTTCTGAAAAAACTACCGGAGACTAAAGGCAAAAGCCTGGAAGAAATAGAAACTAAACTAACACACTAATAAACTAACACCTAACTCATGCGTAAACTTTGGATTTTTATTTTGCTTGTTTTATTTGCAGAAAGCTCTCGCGCTCAGAAATACCAGTTGTTTTCGCCCGATCAAAAACTATCGGCTGAAGTAGAAATTACTCCCGCTATTCAGGTTAAATTATTGAAAAACAATGTTGAATTGCTGAGAATGTCGGGCTTGTCGCTGCAAGTCGAGGGTAATGTTCCTGATTTTACGAGACTTCAGGTTAAAAAAGTAACCCGAAAATCGGTGAGCGAGCAAGTTAAACCTGTTATTCGGGAGCGAGCCAATCAATATACCAACCAATATAACGAGATGCAGGTGGCATTCAAATCGGGAGTTGCCATTGATTTTAGGTTATTCGATGAAGGTTTGGCTTACCGGTTCTCAACTTCGTTAAAAGACAGCATGACTATCCAGAAGGAAAACCTGAGCATTCATCTGGCCGATGGCGATTCCATTCGATACCAACCTTCGCGTTCGTTTAATTCATCTTATGAAACTCCTTATGAATTCAGACCTGTTAGCGGAATTGGAAACGGAGAACTCAGCCATTTGCCGGCTTTGATTCAGAAAAAAGATGGTCCTTTTGTCATGATTACAGAGGCCGACTTATACAATTATCCAGGTTTGTGGCTAACCGGAACCGGTGGAACAGAATTGAAAGCTGCTAACCCATTTCTCCCCAAAAAATACAGGTATACCGGAAGCATTTATGATCATGGACAAATTGCTGAGACAAACAATTTTATAGCCCGTGTTGGAGGCAATAGAACTTTCCCCTGGCGAATTTTTGCTGTAGCTGAGAAGGAGGAAGGGTTAATTACGAATAATATGGTTTATTTGCTGGCATCGCCAACAGCCAATCAGGATTTTTCGTGGGTAAAACCGGGTGTGGTGATGTTCGATTGGTGGGGTAAAAACAATATTTATGGCGTCGATTTCAATGCCGGAATCAACACAGAAACTGCTAAATATTACATCGACTTTTGTGCTTCACACGGATTTCGCTACTTTCTTTTCGACGATGGCTGGTGCCCTAAAGATGATTTGTTGCACGAGATTTCCGGATTAAATATGGCCGAAGTTACTGCTTATGCCCGATCAAAAGGTGTTGATATAATGCTTTGGGTGATCTGGCATTCTCTTCATAAACAGTGGAATCAGGCATTTGATCAATTTGAGAAATGGGGAATAAAAGGTATTAAAATGGATTTTATGAACCGTGATGACCAACGCATGGTTGAATTCTATGAAGCTGTGGCTGGTAAAGCAGCCGAAAAGAAGATGGTTGTTGATTTTCACGGTGCCTACAAACCTTGTGGTTTAAGCCGCAAATACCCCAATGTGCTTACTCGCGAAGCCTTGATTGAGTTTGAATATTGCGGAGGTACAAATTGGGATAATCCGGTTCATCACAACCTGTTGCCTTATATTCGCATGTTTACAGGCGCTATGGATTATATTCCGGCTACTATGCGCAACTCAACAAAAAGTAATTTTCGCGCTGTTGGCGATTATCCAATGGGGCAGGGAACACGGGCTCATGCAATGGCTTTATATGTAATTTTGAGCAGCCCCATGGAAATGTTACCCGACTCACCATCAGATTATTATCGTGAAAATGAATGTACACAATTCCTGACCAAAATCCCGGTTGAATGGGATGAGACGTGCCTGCTCGATGGAAAGATAGGGCAATACACCGTCTTAGCACGTCGTGAGGGTAACAACTGGTTTATTGGGGCCATAACCAACTGGACCCCAAGAATAATTAATTTATCGACTCATTTTTTGATGCCAGGTAAATATCATATCGAGATAATTGAAGATGGATTGAATGCCAACTCCCGGGCTGAAGACTACAAGCGTGTGGAACATGATTTTACTTCTGGTGAAACTCTTATTCTAAAACTCGCCTCGGGTGGAGGTTGGGTCGCCCGCATTACTCCCGTTAAATAACCTCAAAACTTTAGCTATGAATTATAAAAATATTTGTATTGCGCTTTTGACGATATTATTTGCCTGTCAAAAACCTGTCGTTCAGCAGAAAATTGATCTTGCCGGAGAATGGAAATTCGCCGTCGATTCGCTCGATGAAGGTATTTCAGGAAAGTGGTTTGATAAGGAACTGACCGACAAAGTTATGCTTCCGGGATCGATGACTACCAACGGGAAAGGGAATGATATTACCCTGAAAACCCCGTGGACTGGACAAATTGTGGATAGTTCATATTTCAAAAAGCCAGAATATGCCAAATTTCGCCAGCCCGGAAATATCAAAATTCCATTCTGGCTTCAACCTGTTAAATATTATAAAGGCGCTGCCTGGTACCAAAGAGAAGTAGTTGTTCCTGAAAACTGGAATGGCGGGTTTATTGGTTTATTCCTCGAACGTTGTCATTGGGAGAGCCGCCTTTGGGTTGACGATAAGGAAATAGGTATGCAAAATTCACTCGGTACGCCGCACAAGTATGACCTGACGAGGTTTTTAACTCCCGGAAAACACAGGCTGAGCCTTTGCATCGATAATCGTGTGAAAGACATCGATCCTGGAATCAATTCACACAGTATTTCCGATCACACCCAAAGCAACTGGAATGGGGTAGTAGGGCAAATGTTTCTCGAAGCACGTCCGTTGGTATATATTCGAAATGTGCAGGTTTATCCTGATATTCAGGGGGAAAAGATAACAGTAAAAATTAAAGTTGAGAATCCGACTGGAAAGCCAGGCTTAGTGACGATCAATCTGAAGGTAAAGGATTCAGAAAAAAGTAATGAGGGAAAATTTGAGTTGATAGACGGCGAAAATTTATTGACACTTTCGCTCGAAATGGGCTCGGATATCAAACTTTGGAACGAGTTTCATCCCAATTTGTATTCGCTCGAAGTTAACTTAAAGGACAATAATTCAGGACAATCGGATATTGCCACTACCACCTTCGGGATGCGCGAATTTAAAATTTCAGGAAAACACATCCTGATTAATGGTCAGCCAACCTTTTTGCGTGGGACGCTGGAATGCGCCATCTTCCCGAAAACAGGTTACCCGGCAACCGATATAACCGAATGGTTGCGCATTTTTAAAGTAGCTCGTACACACGGCCTAAATCATTTTCGTTTCCATTCGTGGTGCCCGCCTAAAGCGGCTTTTGATGCTGCCGACCAGCTCGGGTTTTACCTGCATGTGGAATGTTCGTCGTGGGCCAACCAGTCTACCACCCTTGGCGACGGCAAGCCGTTCGATAAATATTTGTACGAAGAGAGCCAGCGCATGATCGATGAATATGGTAACCACCCCTCATTTTGTATGATGGCTTATGGGAACGAGCCAGCCGGGAAAAATCAGGGTGCTTTTTTAACCAATTTCATCAACTTCTGGAAAAGCAAAGATAACCGTCGCATTTATACTTCAGGAGCTGGTTGGCCAAATCTTCCGGTGAATGATTACCTGAGTGATTCAAATCCGCGAATTCAGCATTGGGGAGCAGGATTGAACAGCATTATCAATGCGAAAGCCCCGTCAACCGATTATGATTGGTCTGATTATACCGGTAGATTTTCACAACCAATGGTTAGCCACGAGATAGGTCAGTGGTGCGTTTATCCAAATTTCAAAGAAATTCCAAAATACGATGGAGTACTCAAAGTACGAAATTTCGAACTGTTTCAGGAAACATTGAAGGATCATGGAATGGTTCAACTTGCTGACAGCTTTTTACTTGCATCAGGCAAATTGCAGGCATTGTGCTACAAAGCTGATATCGAAGCCGCTTTGCGCACCAAAGATTTTGGTGGTTTCCAATTGCTCGACCTTCACGATTTTCCAGGTCAGGGATCAGCTCTTGTTGGTGTGCTCGATCCGTTCTGGGGCGAAAAAGGATACATCAGTCCATCCGAATACAACCGCTTTTGTAGCTCGACAGTTCCGCTTGCCCGTACGAAGAAGCTCATTTATACCAATAATGAAACCTTTGAAGCGGCCATCGAAGTGGCACATTATGGCGACCAACCAATTTCAGGCTGCGTTCCTGAATGGAAAATAACTGATAAAACCGGAAAACTGATTCAATCGGGAAAACTACCGCAAACCAACATTCCGCTCGGAAATGGATTTAAACTTGGGAAGGTCTCTTTCCCACTGGTGTCTATTACAAAAGCTGAAAAACTGGAGCTGGAAGTTTCTGTAAACGGAAAGAGCAACAGCTGGGATTTTTGGGTGTACCCAGCGAAAAGAGAAAACATTTCTGGAGAAGAAAAGATTCGGATAGTTCAGAAGCTGGATGCTACGACACAAAAATTTCTTCAGGATGGAGGGACCGTTTTGCTCAACCTGAAAAAAGGAACACTTTCAAAAGAAATGGGCGGCGATATCTCTATTGGCTTTTCAAGCATTTTCTGGAATACAGCATGGACAAAAGGACAAGCGCCGCATACGCTTGGCATTCTTTGCAATCCAGATCATCCGGCGCTGGATGAATTCCCGACTGAATATCACAGCAATTACCAATGGTGGGATGCAATGAACCATTCTGAGGCCATTAACCTGACGTCTTTCCCGACTGATTTAAAACCTATTGTTCGTGTGATTGATGACTGGTTTACTAACCGTCCAATAGCTTTAATCATTGAAGGTAAAGTTGGAAAAGGAAAAATACTGATTTCGGGAATTGACCTTACGACCGATTTGGAAAAACGTCCTGAAGCGCAGCAATTGCTTTTTAGCCTGAAAAAATACATGGTTGGAGAAAAATTTAATCCGAAGGTGGAATTGAAGGCGGAACAGATCAAGAAACTTTAGCCCCATCTCCAACCCTTCCCCGAGAGGGAAGGGAGCCGGGCGGTGAGTGTTCATAAGGTAATAGATATAGAGAAAAAATTACAAATTCCTTTTTCTTATCCCCTCCTTAGGAGGGGTTGGGGAGATTTTTAAATAAAAACGATGAGCAAATTAGGTAGTAACGCTCAAATCACCCCTCCGAAGGAGGGGAAGGGGGAGGCTCGGGCATGGTGCGAAAAAATTGTGATTCCGACTTATGGAATCGGTAAGCCCGAAAAGAACCCGATGTTTTTGGAAAAACGTGTTTATCAGGGGAGTAGTGGTGTAGTTTATCCACATCCAGTGATTGAAAAAATTCTGGATGAGAAAGTGGACAAAGAATGGAACGCTGTTTTTCTCGAAAATCAATATTTGAAAATTATGATTTTGCCTGAATTGGGCGGACGGGTGCAAATGGCCTACGACAAAACCAAGGAGCGTCATTTTATCTATTACAATCAGGTGATTAAACCTGCATTGGTCGGGCTGACCGGTCCTTGGATTTCAGGAGGCTTGGAGTTTAACTGGCCGCAGCATCACCGTCCATCAACCTTTGAACCTGTCGATCATTGCATTGAAGAAAACTCCGATGGCAGTGTAACCGTGTGGTGCAGCGAGGTGGAACGCATGTTCCGAACACGTGGAATGGCTGGTTTTACTTTGTATCCTGATAAAGCTTACCTTGAAATAAAAGTGAAACTGCTAAATCGCACCGATTTTCCGCAGACTTTTCTGTGGTGGGCCAATCCGGCGGTGAAAGTGAACGACCATTACCAATCGGTATTTCCACCCGATGTGAATGCAGTTTTCGATCATGGTAAGCGCGACGTTTCAGAATTCCCGATTGCCAAAGGAACATATTACAAAGTGGATTATTCGCCCGGAACCGACATTTCTCGCTACAAAAATATCCCGGTACCTACGTCGTATATGGCCGTCAATTCGAAATACAACTTTGTGGGTGGTTACGAAAACGACAGCAAAGGTGGATTGCTGCATGTGGCCAATCACCATGTTTCGCCCGGCAAAAAACAATGGACTTGGGGACACAGCGATTTTGGCCGCGCCTGGGATCGCAACCTGACTGACGAAGATGGTCCGTATATCGAGTTGATGTGCGGTGTTTATACCGATAATCAGCCTGACTTTTCGTGGCTCATGCCTGGCGAAGAAAAAACGTTTAGCCAGTATTTTATGCCTTACCGCGATTTGGGCGTGGTAAAAAATGCGACCAAAGAGGCAATGATTAATCTCGAATTTGAAGGCAAAAATGCCATTGTCAAGGCATACACAACCGGGGTTTATCCCAACTCAAAAGTTATCCTGAAACACGAAACTGAAGTAATATTTGAAGATACATTCGATTTCCATCCGGCAACGTCCTATGAAAAAATCATTTTAAATGAAAATTTTTCGAGATACGGAGGCCTAAAGCCCCCTCTCTCTGAGGGGGTTGGGGGAAGCTATTCAATAGCAGTACTCTCATCTGAGGGAAGAGTTCTGGTTGACTGGACTCAGGAACCTGATGAGAAAAAGCCCATTCCTGAAGCTGCCAAGCCGGCAAAGCTTCCTTCTGAAATTGAAAGTAATGAACAATTATACCTCACCGGACTGCATTTGGAGCAATACCGCCATGCCACTTACGGTCCGTGCGATTATTATCTCGAAGCGTTGCGACGCGACCCGAACGACAGCCGGTGCAATAACGCGATGGGACTGTGGCTATTGCGCCGTGGTAGATTTGCTGTAGCCGAAAGTTATTTCCGCAAGGCAATTGCGACCCTCTCACAGTACAATCCAAACCCAATTGATGGCGAGCCATCGTTCAATCTCGGACTTTCGCTAATCTACCAGGGGCGCGACGATGAAGCGTTTGATACTTTTTATAAATCGGTGTGGAATGCCGCTTTGATGGACAGCGGATATTTCCAATTGGCCCGGCTAACCTCTAAAAAGAAAAATTGGGAAGAGGCGCTTGACTTGATCGACCGCTCACTGATTCGGAACTGGCACAATGCCAAAAGCCGTCACCTGAAAGTTTGCATCCTGCGGAAGTTAGGAAAAACCACAGAGGCAGAAAAACTGATTAAAGAATCATTGGAACTGGACCGTTTTAATTTTGGTGTTTTGTTCGAAGAATTTTTGTTAAAACCTAACAGGTTTTCAAAACCTGTTAAGTTGATTGAACTGATGCGCGCCAGCATCCACACCTACATTGAGTTTGCCCTCGATTATGCTTTTGCCGGATTTTATGATGAGGCAATCGAATTAATTTCAACTGGTATCAACGAACCGGAAAGTAAACCTGTTTACCCGATGGCATGGTATTACAAAGCCTGGTTCGAAGCATTGGCAGGAAAAACTGAAGGTTTTAAGAAATCAATGGAAGAGGCAACAAATGCTTGTCCTGATTTCTGCTTTCCCAACCAGATAGAAGCCGTTGTTGTATTGGAGTGGGCCAAACAACAAAACCCGGACGACTCAAAAGCTCCGTATTATTTGGGTAATTTCTGGTACAATGCGCGCCAATACGACGAGGCGGTGGCGAATTGGGAATTGTCGGCGAAGTTGGACGGAAGTTTCCCAACCGTTCACCGGAACCTTTCTCTGGCCTACTTTAATAAACATAGTCAGCCACAAAAAGCGCTGGCTGAGTTGGAAATGGCATTCTGCTTAGACGAAACCGATTCACGAATTCTGATGGAACTCGATCAATTGTATAAACGTTTAGGTTATTCGCCTGAAAAACGGTTGGAAAACCTGGAGAAATATCCTGATCAGGTTGATTACCGCGATGATTTGTACCTCGAAAGGGCGACTTTGTACAACCAGCTTGGTCAATATGA
The DNA here is from genome assembly GCA_937915865.1 of uncultured Prolixibacteraceae bacterium. Classification (GTDB taxonomy): domain Bacteria; phylum Bacteroidota; class Bacteroidia; order Bacteroidales; family Prolixibacteraceae; genus Aquipluma. Next base: position 70,657 of record CALGIG010000082.1, read on the forward strand.
AAAAGCCTACGAGCTGATTATGTTGCGCAAATTTCATCCATGGGAAGGCGGCGAAGGCAAGGTAACCGGGCAATATGTTTTCAGTCTGACAGAAATGGCAAAACAGACTATTCGGGAAAAGAAATTTGAAAAGGCTATTGAATTGCTTGAAAAGGCACAGGTATATCCTGAAAACCTTGGTGAAGGTAAACTTTATGGCGCTCAGGAAAATGCTATATTTTATTGGCTGGGCAACGCGTATTTTGGGATGGGTGAAACTGGAAAGGCAGAAAAATATTGGGAAAAGGCATCGTTAGGAATTAGCGAACCTATGCCCGCAATTTTTTATAACGACCAAAAGCCTGATACAATTTTTTATCAGGGATTAGCGCTCATTCAGCTTGGACAGTTTGAAGAAGCAAAAAAACGGTTCAACATATTGATCGATTTTGGAAATGCACATTTAAACGACGAGTTTCGGCTCGACTATTTCGCCGTTTCGTTACCCGATTTGCAGATTTGGGACGATGATTTGACCAAACGGAATCACCAAAATTGCCAGAATCTGATCGCATTGGGTGAATTAGGTTTGTCGAAAACCTGATTTAAATGAAATTGCCTGCAATGGATAAAATATCAAATTTAAAACTTTCACCGCTGTAGTTTTATCTTTAACGATTTTTGTTGCTCCATTTCTGTTTCAACTATTTTAGCTGGATTTGGATGAGTGGTTCGGAAATTAGCAGTTTTTTCACTTTGTCTATTTCATATAAAAGGAAGCTAATCATTGTTTTGGTGTTTTTGTGATTCAACCTGCCTGACCAATTCTTTAATTTTTTCCAGCGAGATGTTTTCTCTTTTAACAAACATGGACAATACTACCAAAGCTTATGATTTATTACAATATTTTCCGACTATTGTTTTTATTATGGTGTTTCTGCTGAATTCTTCACGGGTAATTGATGCAAAATAACTGTTGTGTTGCCTAAATTGCCCGTGGCAACAAACTCTTTTTTCTTTCAGCCGCGAACAATGGTTAAAATGGTATTGTTGTAAGGTTTTGGTTTCTCAAGTTCATCGATAATTTTTTATAAACAAAGCTATTTTCCTCCTGAAAAGTTCTATGATTTATTCTTCACGCTTGGTAATATGTTTCATTTTTTTTTAATCGCTTGAAAAACAATGGGTAATAGTGCTGTTCGGGAGTTGAATTGTAATAATAAATATAGTTTATCAACTATGTTTTATCGGTTGTTGGTAAAAAATATTAAATTTTGAGATTCTGATTGTTTTAGTTGTGATTATATGTTATTTTGGAAATTGTATTGAAGTGATTTCTGATATGGGAAAGAAAAATACGTTTTTTAGTCGATTAAGCCCTGCATTCATAGCAATAGTTGCTTTTTTGTTCCTGCTGGTCGGAACAGTAACTTATACAAACTATAAGAAAGGTTTATGGGAAAAAGATGTAAGGGCTAATTTGCTTGATTTATTGGTTGGTAAAAAATCGAAGCTCGAAAAATCTTTATTTTCTAGAATTTATTATACACGGGGCGTAGCTGCTTTTGTTGCTTTAAAACCTGAGATAACCAATGCTGAGTTCGAAGAACTTGCGAAAGAATACATCAAAAATGATACAGTAATTGGGACAATGTCGTTGTCGAAAAATTGTGTAATTAATGCGATTTATCCTGAAAAGGGGCATGAAGCGGCGATTGGCCTTAACTTGTTACAGCATCCCGAACGCAAAGAAATTGTCGAAAAAACGATTGAAACTCATCAAACGTTTGTAGCTGGTCCTGTTGAATTAGTTGAAGGTGGCATTGCTTTTATAAGTTACACTCCAATTTTTGATAAGCGGAACCCATCTAAAGATATTTTTTGGGGAGTAACAGATATTGTTATCAAGCTATATAGTCTGCTTAATGACGCAAAATTCCAAACTACCGATGGAAATTTTGAGTTTGCTTTACGGGGATACAATGGGTTAGGTGAGAATGGCAGTGTTTTTTGGGGAGATCCTGGTATTTTTGAGAAAAAACCCGTGTTAATTCATATCGATTTGCCATTGGGAACTTGGGTTTTAGCAGGGGTTCCGGTTGGTGGCTGGAATCAGTTCCCTAACCAGGACAAAACATTGATTGTAATTCTGGTAATTAGTTCATTCATTATAAGTGTCTTAATTTGGTTATTTACAAAAGCTTTACTGAAACTTCGTCAAAATGAGAAAGAACTAACAGCTATTTTTGCTTCTTTGGATAATATAATTCTTGAATTTAGTTCTGTAGGTGAATACCTTAAAATTCCGCCAATAAATGATGCTATTCTTTTCAAAGATAAATCGGAACTCATAGGCCGAACAGTTTATGAAATATTTGATAAAGAGCTGGCCGATTTCTTTTTTGATGCCATTCAGAAATGTATTCAGACAAAGCAACTAGTCGTTATTGAGTATACTTTGGATATTAAAGGTAAGAAATGTTGGTTTTCGGCCAGAATAAGTTATAAGTCAGACGATTCGGTGATATTTAGTGCGTTTGATATTACCGAAAGCAAATTAAACGAGGAGATTATTCGCCAATCAGAAGAAAGGTTAAAGCAACTCGTAGCAATGAAAGATAAGTTTTTCTCAATTATTGCTCATGATTTAAGAAATCCTGTGGGTGGAATTAAAGCCTTGACTAATCTTATTGTTGAGCAGTATAGCGCCTTTTCCGAAGAAGAGAAAATAGAATCTATTCAAACAATAAATGATTCAACTAATAATTTATATCTGCTACTTGAAGATTTACTGGAATGGTCGCGTTCGCAATCGGGCAATCTGGTAGTGAGCTGTTTGCCAGTACAATTAGAATTAATTTGCGATAATGTTATTCTTCAACTCGAATCGGTTGCAAAAGCTAAAAGTATTTACATCGAAAATACAATCAGAAGCGATGTAAAAGCGCTGGCTGATAGTGATCTTACATCAGTCGTCTTGCGAAATCTACTTTCAAATGCTATAAAGTTTACATCTAAGGGAGGAAAGGTTCAGATTACATCAGATGTTATTGAATTGGATACTATATCTTATTTAAGAGTCAATGTTATTGACCACGGGATTGGGATAAGTGCTGATAAAATTGAAACTTTATTTCGTATTGATCAGGCAATATCAACTCCTGGAACTGAAAATGAAAAGGGGACTGGGCTTGGATTATTACTGTGCAAGGAGTTGCTCGAAAAGCAGAATGGTCAAATTTATGTTAGCAGTAAATTAGGAGAAGGAAGTGTCTTCTCGTTTGTATTACCTATACATGCTGTTTAAAGTTCATATTTATTTAAATATTGAATATCCCATAGAATACCTAATTGATTTAACGTTGGGGCTTTGCCCCAAAACCCCAATTACTTTTTTGTCTTGACACAAAAAAGTAACCAAAAAAGGTCAAGGCTAAGCCCGCTTCGCACGAAAAACTACGTTTGACCGCTAAAATCTTTTAAACTCTCCCGGTTAAACCGGGATCAAACAAAAAAGATTTTTTAACGCCGTCTTCACTTGTTTTTCGGCTCACCGGCCTAGGCCGATGAGCTTTATTCAGCGTTAGGCAACGAAAAGGATATTCATATTTAAATATTATCTTTGGACTGCAGATCGCTCTATCGCTGTTCCGTTTATTCGGAAAAGAGGAAAGTCCGGGCAACACAGGGTGCCATGCTACTTAATAAGTAGGCGGGCGAAAGCTCGCAGTAAGGTAACAGAAAATAACCACCTGATTTCGACGTGTCGTGATTGGGAACGGGTGAAAAGGTGGGGTAAAAGCCCACCGGTGATTGTGGCAACACAATCAGCCGTACTTCAGATGGGTTGCAAGGCCAAATATATCACGATTTTCAGGTACGCCTGAATACAGAACGGCCCGTTTTGGTTCTTCGGAAGTCGTGAGGGGTGGGCTGCTCGATCGGGTTAGTGATAACCCGGCTAGATAAATGATAGGGACCATGTGGTTTTGGCGTGAGCTCAGGCAAACGCTAACCACAGGGTACAGAACCCGGCTTACAGATCTGCGTATTTTTAAATGAGGCGATTGTTTTTGCAGTCGCCTCATTTATTTAATTGCTCGAAACCTTTTCAAACAATTCTCTCGATTCTTTAATTTCTAACATATTTTCTTGAGCCCAGCTTACCAAACCATGCAAATGCGGAAGCAATGACTGGCCTCTGGCAGTTAATTCATATTCAACTTTAGGCGGAATCTGCGGATATACAGTCCGTTTTACCAAACCATCAGCTTCCAGTGTCTTTAAGGTTACTGCCAGCATCTTCTGCGAAATTGTTTGAATAGAACCCCAAATTTCATTGAACCGCAGCACATTTCCTTCTTCCAGAACGATCAGAACAAGTACCGACCATTTATCGCCAATACGGTCGATCACGTTTCGTACCGGGCAATGCTCGGCTTCTCCATATTTTTTCAAAAAATTTTGCTTCATAACTCTCTGATATAATCATTACTAACTTCGACGTAAGTTTTGAACTTTTTCGTAAGTTCTTGTTTATATGTAGGATGAATATTAATTTTAACTTACTAAAAGTAATTAAAAAACAAAAGTATATTAAATATTGAATGTAAATTTTAAATCTCAGAAAAAATGAAATAGCTATTAAGATTTAGGCCAAACAAAACACGAATATTTAAATGGCTATTCTATCTGGGTTATTGCATGTTGAGGAGAGATATATGAATACTAAAATTATAGAATGTTAAACAAAAAGATGTAAAGATGAAAACAGGAGTAACAGGAGCTACCGGTCAACTAGGTGGATTGGTAGTAGAAAAATTAAAGGAAAAAGGATTGGGTTCAAATGTTGTTGCTTTAGTTCGTAACACCGGAAAAGCTACCGGGTTGGGTGTTGAAGCGCGTGAGTTTGATTATAACAATCCGGCAAAATTAGTTGAGGCGCTTCAGGGTATCGAAAACCTCATCCTGATTTCAGGAAATGAATTAGGCAAACGTGCTGAGCAACATGCTAATGTTATTGAAGCTGCTAAAAAAGCAGGCGTAAAATGGATAATATATACCAGCTTGCTTCGGGCCAATAATTCTAGCTTGAGTTTAGCTCCTGAGCATTATGCTACAGAAAAAGCATTGCAGGATTCGGGATTGGATTATACCATTTTACGCAATGGCTGGTACACCGAAAATTATACCGGATCGGTTGGAGGAGCTGTAGCTGCCGGTGCATTTATTGGAAGCGCTGGCGAGGGTAAAATTTCGTCAGCTGCCCGTGCCGATTTTGCTGATGCTGCAGTGGCAGTTGTTACCGGCGAAGGACACCAAAATAAAATTTATGAATTGGCTGGCGACGAGTCGTATACATTGGCTGAATTGGCTGCCGAAATTTCGAAACAGACCGGAAAAGCAATTCCATACAACAATTTACCGGAAAGCGATTATGCCAATATCCTGAAAAGCTTTGGATTACCTGAATTGTTTGCTGAAGCTATTGCAAGCTGGGATACAGGGGCATCGAAGGGCGACTTGTTCGACAATGCGCATCAATTATCGAAATTGATTGGTAAACCTACCACTCCGCTGGCCGAAACTGTAAAAGCTGCGCTGGTAGCAACAAAATAACTGTTCGTATAGTCAGGGCTTCACTTTAAGTGAAACTCTGACTCATTTTCATAAATCGAGCCACTCCTTAAATGCCTGAACTTTGTCTCGGCTGACAATGATGCTTTCTTCGTTGGGCTTTTTAAGTTTTATTTTCAGTCGGCTGTTTGAGTAAAATACAATGTCAGCAATCGATTGGTTGCTCAAAATATATTTCCGGTTGATCCGGAAAAAGCGCTGTTCATCAATCATATCCAAAATGCGGTCGAGTGAGTAATCCACAATGTAGGTTTTAAACTCCGAGGTACATAAAAATGTGGCTTTATCAAGACTGTAGAAAAATTGAATGTCTTCAACCGGAATCGATTTCAGGTGTTCGCCAACTTTTATCACAAATCTGGTTTTGTATTGTTTCTTTAGCATTTTACGCACTTCGTTCAATAAATCGAGCGTAACTGGTTGAACTACTTTCTCCTTTTTAACCCGATTCCCAAATTTCTCAAATGCAGCTTCCAGCTCACCTAAAGCAATGGGCTTTAGCAGATAATCTACACTGTTAACTTTGAACGCCTTTACTGCATATTCTTCGTACGCTGTGGTAAAAATTACCGGACAAAGAACTTTCGTTTGTTCGAAAATCTCGAAGCTCAATCCGTCGGCCAGTTGTATATCCATAAAAGCCAGATCAGGGGCCGAATTTTGATTGAGCCAGTCGACAGCATTACGTACCGAATCTATTATCGCCAGTATTTTGATGTCGTAGCCTAACTTCAGTATAAGTTGTTGCAACCACTCAGCGGCAGGCTTTTCGTCTTCAATAATTAAAACTTTGTACATGGGTCAATCAATTAGTAAAGGGATGCTCACTCTGTAGGTTTCGGTGTTGAAGCTAATGATCACTTTTCTGTCGGAGAAAAAGCCATATCGTGCACTGATATTTTGCAAGCCCGTCCCGGAGCCTTCCGATCCCGATTTTTTCTGCAGTTTATTTTCAACAATCAGACATTCATCTTTGCTGAAAATCCTTATGAAAAGCGGCTTTTGGTCTGATATTTCATTGTGTTTGATGGCGTTTTCAACTAGCAACTGAATTGACAAGGGAATTACTTTATAATGCAGTGGATTGATTTCGATTTGGACCTGAAGGTTTTCGCCAAACCTTATTTTGTGCAGGTAAATAAACGATTCAACAAATTTCAGTTCGTCGGAAAGCGATACAAATTCGTGGTTTTTCTGATCGAGCACATAGCGGTAAACTTCTGACAGCTTTTTTACAAAATCAATCGCTTTGGCCGGATTGGAATTAATCAACGAAGTCAACGAATTCAGGTTATTAAATAAAAAATGCGGGTTAACCTGGCTTTTCAGGGTTTCGTATTGCAGGGCCAGTTGCTGGCGTTTAAGGATTTCGTGCTGAACGGCCGATTCTTTCCAGTTTTTAAAGAAAATGACTGTGTTCGAAATTACTGTTCCCCAAAAAACAAATAGAAATGCAATCTTGGCCATGAAATAGCTTTGCTCGAAAAAAATGCCTGATGTTAGTCGTTGTCCTGCCAGCAAGTTGATTAACAGGACCGACAGGATGATGATTAAACACGAAAAAACAAGCGTTACAAGGAACTGGTATAGCAGCCTTTTTTGCGGATAGCGTAACCACGGCAAGCGCTTGTCGAGTGCTGTTACAATTACTTTTAGTCCAATCATAAACGCTCCGCCAATCAGCACTGAGTTTGCCGAACACAAAAGAAACATGTCAAACGAATAGAGCTGCCCTTTTTGTGTCACGAGCATAATACCGTTGCCAATAGCTACAAGCAGGAGCATCCACATTGGGATTTGCCAGAAAGCTTTGGGTAATTTGCTGGGTTCGTCGGTCATTGAGATAAAGTTTTTCCGAAGTTAAGTAATTTGAAGATTTGAGAATGAGAGAATGTGAAAATTTGAAGATGTCAATGAATGGTTAAATTGCTAAATGGTTGAATATAAACAACCATATAATAATTTAACCATTTAACATTCTTAAATACGACTCCGCAACTACTTCTGTATCTTCTGCAAATCGTTTGTATTCAGTTCTTTTCCCCAATTCGGGTGAATCTCGCTTTTGGGTTTGAACAGCTCGAATTTCTCGGCAGCTTTTTGGTATAAAGGAAGTGCTTTTGCTGCACCTCCGCCAAAAGCTTCGGGCATGTTGGCGGTCATGGTAGCGCGGAGGTAATATACACGTGGATTGTCAGGATTCAGTTCCAGCGCTTTGTCGAGGGCGGCGTTCATTTTGCCCATCAGCGCCATTCCCCGGTTAATCGGATCGATGTTAATGCGCGACGGGTACAGAAAGCCTTGCAGCATAAACAATTCTGATTCATTGGGTTCGATCGCCATCGCCTGGTCGAGGTATTTCTGCGCCTGGTCGAGGTACTGGTCTTTCTTTGCATTGTCTGTTCCCTTAAAACTGATCATGATGTACGAAAACGAAGCGTAATAAAGTGGTAACCATTCTTTTTTTTCAATAGTCGAAATCCGCTCGAACTGGTTGGCAACATCAACATATTCCTGAATGGTCTGGCTGTGGAAAAGCTTGTCGATTGCCTGTTTCATTGCATTTTGGTAAGCTTCGTTGGCGAAAGTTATTCCCGATAATAAAAGTAGGACTAGGATAAAAACTGATTTTTTCATGGTGTTGATTATTTGTTGTATTTGTTTTAGTGAGGGTTTCACTTTAAGTAAAACCCTCACTATGTATGTGTCATAGCATAATATTCAAAAGCAAAATAGCCTGCCTCACGAATGGCGACCGTATTGGCGACGATTCATATTTGCCTTCAGCGTTGGGTGTTGTGGCAAAGTTGTATCCGTAAATATTGTCGAATCCGGCAAGGTTGTTCAGCATTAAATGCAGTGCAGCCTGTTTTTCGAAGAAATTTAGCATATAAGTCAGGCTCAAACTAATATCGTTGTAGGCTTTAGTGTGTGCATTCATAAATCCTGAAAAGTTCGGATCATGGTAAGGGCGGCTACTGGCAAACGAATAGGTGACCGATGCATAAGTACTTAGAGATGGTATAAATCGTTTAAATACCAAAGATAGATTGTGTTCCGAAACAAAAGTAGGTATCGCCATTTCACTGTAATCCTTGTAGTTCCGTTTTGCATCGATCCATGAGTAGGAAATCCAGTAGTCGGTATTTTTCAGTGATTGTTTATCGCGCCAGAAAACGTCAATTCCGCGGGCTTTTCCGCTTCCGGTGTTTGAATAATCGAGCGGATTGGTTGCCAGTGGCGCTGTATATTTTACAAGGTTGGTGTATTTTTTTAGATAACCTTCCACACGGAAAGTCTGTTGTTCGTTTTGGTACTGCCAGGTCATTACGGCATGACTGGCTTTTTCAGGTTTTAACTGTGGGGCAAATTTCAAGTAATCGTTCTCCGGGTTTTGATAAAACTCACCGCCAGCTAACGATATTTGGCTGTGTTTTCCGGTTTTGTAAGCTCCAGAAAAACGCGGAACCAATGTAGTTCGGGACAGCAGTGAACTATTTTCGGCCCTGAACCCGATACGGGTGGCTATTTTTTTTGAAGGTTTATATTCCACTTCGGCAAATCCCGAAAGTTCGTTGTTGGTAAATGGCAATCGGTAATTTCCGTTCATGTCAATCTTCTGATCATACGAAAAATTTACCCAATCGCTACCAAATTTCAGCTCGGTTTGTGTGTTTATGAAATAACTGAACCCGATTTTCGCCTGAACCATCTTTTGGTTAGTTATAATTCGGTCATTGTCCATTTTCAGGTTTTGATGGTCGTAGTTCCACGCCAGCCCCGATTTAAGCATCCATTTTTCACTAAGTGTACTGTTGTATGTATTGTTCAGATAAATCGTACTGTTTTCCAGAGCAAGGGCCTGATTAACTTTATTCTGAATGTTGAGATAATTCATATCGCTAGAGCTGGTGTTAAAGGTTCCAAACAATTTATACAAACCTGTTTGTCTGATTTTCTGGCGGAACATCACTGTTGCATCAGCTGTCAGAGGTGCTTTAGTCCAATCGACCTGTTGTTTGTTGATTTTGTTAGATAAAGCAGAACTCAATAAATCACCGCTTAGCGACAATGACGAGTTTTTTCTGCATTGGGTCGTTGATCCCATCAGACCAACAGTCATTAGCGAGATGCTCGATTTTTCTTCGGTTTCTATTGAGTTGGTTTTCATATCAACAATCGACGAAAGCGCCTGGCCGTATTCTGCAGAGTATGCGCCAGTGCTGAATAGAGTTCCGCTAAAAAGGAGCGGAGAAAAACGGCCACGGGATGGCATGTCGGGCATTTTCGAGGTGTAGGGTGAAGCAACGAGCATTCCATCCATAAAGGTTTTAGTTTCGTAACCTTCGCCGCCACGAACAAAAACACGGCCATCTTCACCCACTTTTTGAACGCCGGGCAATGTGCCAAAAGCCCCAAAGATATCACCCTGTGCGCTGGGTGTTGTGGCAATGTCGAATACGCGTAATACAACGGCTTTTTTTTCGTCGCTGGCTTCGAATGTTCCGGCGTTAACTACCACTTCGTCGAGCTGATCTTCTGATTCCTGTAATTGAATGTTTACTGAAATTGTTTTCGAATTGTCCAAGTCAACTTTTTGGCTAAAGGGTTTGTAGCCGATAAAACTAGCGGAAAGGTTTTGAATTCCGTTCAGACTGGTTTTGAAGGTGAAGTTTCCGAGGCTGTCGGTCGTGGCGCCGTCGTAACTGTTTTGGAGGAACACGTTGGCTCCGGGAAGCGGATTGCTGTGCGTGTCGGTTACTTTTCCGGTAAGCTGAACTTGGGAATAAAGGCTTGCCGTAGTCAGGAAAAGAATAATGATTAAAAAAATTGATCTCATGGCTTTGAGTTTAATTCCAAGCCAAAGTAAAATCAGAAAATGTAGGTACTAAATTAAAAGAGACCGAGTTGTAGTATGAGAGCGACGAATCGTAAATGGTGGCGACGAATTAGATAATAAAGGTTTTTCTGAAAGTTAAGGTGAATATGGACAATTTACCAGCAACGTGAGTTATTTAAAAATCTTGGACTGCCAGCGAAAATTTCTGGATAGCGGTTTTACGGTTTTAACCAATTACTTTGTGGTTTTACAATAAGTCTAGCATTGTTGTAGGCCATTTTTAATGTCAAACAGGTTCTTGCTGTGTATGTATCTTCATTCAGTTTGTGAACAACCAATGCCAGATGGGGATTAGGAGAACCGGCGGTTAAGCAAAGAGGAAGTAGCAACTGAATTTTTCTATCATAATATTGAGGAACAGCAATTTTATAATTTGTTCTGACTTTCTTTCTAACTTCATCTATTGCTCCAACTAATTGTCTTCGAAGTTCACCATCACCTGCCCCTTGCAAATGAACAGGAAATCTTGATATATTATCTTGGATTATGTGATCAATATCTGGAATTAGTTTGCATTTAGGGTTGAAAATCAACAACTCAGGTTTTTCAAAGAAATTAGCGATCTCAGGTATGTTATTATTGAAATTTCGTAAAATATTATTATCGCTTTCTTTTAAGAAAGCCTTAAAGCAAAATGGAGTTATCGTTCCAGGTCTTGGATTTTTATATTCTTCAAAAAAAGCAAATATGTCTTCTAAATTATTTGTTACCAGACCTGTATTGAAACAAGCATATTTATTATCAGAGGTATAGACTACTTTGTTTTCCAGTTTTAGTTTTCTAAAAGTGAATTCAAGATAGTTTTTGAGAATCGAATAATTTCGAGAGTATGAATCTGAATAATCCCATTCTTCCTGAGATGCTAATGTTTCTGCTAAAAATCTAATTGCATTGTCATAGTTAGGGAAGAATGCAAAGGAAAATAAATCAGAATTGTAAGCAGCCATATATTATATTTTTCAATAAATATATGTAAAAAATAAGAGCTACCAACAATCTGGGTAGCTCTTTATGTGTGTTTTTCTTTTTATCTAAATCTCTACAGATAGACCTGCAGCCATCTATATGTTACAATATTGGGTCAAATGTAGTTCTTCTATTTAAAATATCCAACATTCGTAACAATTTTTGTAATTAAATTAAGATGTGGATCAAATAACCAATAATTTAGTGAGAAATAAATCTGAGTGTATCTGTGTTAACCTGTGATGTGTCAATCACGCTTCGGATTCATTTTCAGGTGCATACGCTTTGGGATGCAGGTATTTGTCGATCATTTGGGTAATGTACTCGCGAATTACTTCGGCATTATTGGCAACAAGTTTGGTTACACCCATTTGCACTACAAGCGCTACAATTTTGGCAAATGGATTACTTTTTTTACTGACCATCAGTTTTCGGGACACATAACCGGAAACAACAGAAATAATGGATTCGAATAATGAATTTTTGATTTCGACCGATTCAGTGACTTCTTTCAGTGACGATTTTACCAGATTAACTAGTTTAAGGCTTTCGTAAGTGGCTTTAAATTGGGCCTTTAATTCTTCGCCTTCTTTAGCCTGTTGTATTTCGAGCTGGCGAATTGATTCGCGTAGTTTTTCTTTAGCGGTAGGTTGTGTCATGGCGCTTAATCGAGTACTTGTTCGATAATTGAATTGTTGAGTGGCTCTTTAATAAGTTGTTTGCGGAAAATACCGAAAATCAGTGCCAGTAAACCATAAAAGCCCGATACAGCAAAAAAACCGTAATACGACTTGCCCATTAATCCGCCGAGCCACAGGGCAACGCCTATATTTAAAATAAGGAAGAACAATATGGCAAAAATCAGGACGATTAGCCACGAAACTAAATTCGAAGCCACATCTGACGATTTGTCAAGTGTCTTCAGTTTCAGTAAATCGATAGTGGTTTTACCGTATTGTTCTCCTTTTTCAATTAACGATTCAATCGAACTCGTTTGTTCTTCCATCTTGCAGTAATTTAGTCAGGAATGATTTACTAAGCCGTAGGAGCCTGTGTTTCTTCAACTTTAGTGGCTCCCATTGAGTCAACTTTAGCTTTTACTCCGTCAACTTTCTTACCAAGTTCATCAATCAAACCGCCAACTTTCTCTTTGAGTCCATCAACATAGTCTTCGCCTTTTTCAACGATTTTACGACGAGTTTCCGAACCTTTGTCGGGTGCAAATAAAATACCGATCAGAGCACCAGCGGCAACGCCTGCCAGAACGCCCAATAATACTTTTCCTGAACTCATAGCGTTAATTTTTAATTGTTTATGACGATTATCCTTGCTGGATTTACGTTCCCTGTATATTTTTATTATGATGCAATTTACTGAAATACCACGTTAAAACCTAATAAATTGGTCAAAGTTTTATTGTTTCAAAATAGTTAATGTTTATTAATTGGACTGGTTTTCGTGTTTCTTTTTATGTCGTTTTTCAATAGCTTTCTGATAAATTTATCCTGTTTTTCTTTTTGCTGGTTGTAATTAACTTCTTCACCAAGCAGGTATCCATAAGGTTTGAGCGATTCAATATTATCACAAACAACTTTTGTCATTCCAGTTAACGGTAAACAAAGTACCATTCCTGAAACTCCCCAAATCATTGAACTGGCAATTAGGACTATTGTTGCTGTTAATGGGTTAATACTGACACTACTTCCAACTACATACGGTGTAATGAAATTATTATCGAGAAATTGTACAATTACACATACAGCACCCGCGCCAACTGCGTAACTCATTGAGTCTTTAGTAAGTAGCGCCATCAAAATGGGTAAACTACTTCCAATTAGAACCCCAATATAAGGAATGATATTAAGTGCTGAAGCCAGAACTCCAAATAAAATGGCATGAGGTATGCCAAGAATCAGGAATCCTGTGGAATTTAGAACTGACAAAATTAGAACATCAAGAAAAATGCCCATTACATATTTTTGAGATACCTGCGATACTTTTTTAACTATCATCAGTACATGCTCGTTCTTGTCGTCTTTGGTCACCAGTCGAATAAACTCCTTGAATTTATCCTGATATAAAGTTAAAAAGAAAATATAAATAGGAATAAGTGCAAAACTTGCCAAAAATGAGGTTGTTGCAGAGAAGAATCCAAGCACCAAAACACCACCGGTACTTGCATTTTCTTTTATTTTGGTTGTTAGCCAGTCTTTTTGCTCGATGTGACTAATATTGAAAGTTTCACTTATAAATTCCTGAAGATCATTCCATTTGGCTTCTATTGTGTTTTGTAATATTGGCCAGTCTTTAGCAAAACTTATGATTTGATCGATGAAAAAATAAAACATGAAAGCAACTATGGCAAATGCCAGAACAATGCTAAGTAAAATGGCAATAGCTTTTGGAAATTTCAATTCTTCCAGCTTTCTGGAAACAGGCATAAGTAAAAAAGTAAAAAATACTGCAATTGTAAAAGGTATCAGTATATTTTGAGCTAATATTAAAAAGGCAATAATCAGTCCGGCAAGCATAAGCTTTACGGTAATTTGAAAATAAAACGGTTGCTCTGAAACTTTCATGCTAAACAATTTTTCAATTAATCGAATATAATTTTCTATAGCTTACAGTCAATAAAATTAACTCGAATAATTTGAATTTCTGTATGACAAAATAAGAAATAATGAATCGTTTTAACCTATGTCGAATTGTTTAAGGTTAATGCAAAATCCGACTTATAAAAAGGAAGAGGCCGTTCGGGAATGGCTACTCACGAAAACATGTTTTTCACCTTCTCGGAACAACCTCTAAGTGGCATTGCCGAATATTGATGAGTAAAAAAATTACTGTTCGGTATCCTTATAAACTCTAATTAAATGTAAACATCATTTACGTAACAGCCGCTTGATCAGCAAACTAAATCTTCACATGGTTGTAAGTGTAAACCTTTAACTTGCCAACCAGCTCGGGCTTGTTGCTGAAAGTCTCCTCCCAACCACCCATTGAGGTTTCGCACGGCAAAACTATTGGGCTGGAGTTGCTTGATAAGTTTCGGTCCGAACCGGTAGATAATTTGGCGATGGAGTAAGATTCTGGATGCTGAGAAAGCATGACTGAATGACCTCGAAACGTTTCTTCGTATCTCAAATCGAAAATAAAACGGAGCTATCCTGCTGATTGATTATAAAATGTCAACAAATTTTAATCAAGTAGAGGTAGGCATACAACTAAACATCTTTACTGTGACAGTCATAGTTTTTTTTGCGAATGTAATAATGCTGATGGAAGCGTATATATACAATTTATCATTAAAATTTGTGTTTTAGTCTGGTTATTCCTGCTGTTGGCTTACTCTGTCGACCTACGTGCGTCGAGTTCCTTTTTCATTAAAGCTGTGGTACCCGAATCGATTTTATAAAAAATCATAAACAGTGCGCACAACATGTACAATATGCCTGGGATAACAGATACCAGTAATTTTATACCAGTTATGGCTGTTTCTGTTTGTTCTGCATTTGGAACAAAGCTGGAGGCGGCCAAAATCCAGCCGGCAATGGCCGCGCCAATTCCCCAGCCTGCTTTTTGGGCAAAAACCGCAGCCGAGAAATATAACCCGGTTGCGCGTCGTCCGGTAGTCCATTCGCCGTAATCGGCCGAATCGGCAATCATTGTCCAGAGCAGAGGAACTGCCGGGGCATAAGCAATTTTGGCCATAATGTTGAATATGTAGATAAGAGTAAGATCGGCAGCACCAGCCACGTAAATAAGTATAAAGAACAGTCCTGAAATTAATGAACTCCCAATAAATACGTTTCTGTTTCCAAACCGTTTTGCCAATGGTTTAGATAAAGGCAGGCCGACAATCAGGGCAATGGTGCCAATAACATTGAAAAGTTGCACATTATTTTCGCGGGCGAGGTAATACTTAAAATAGTAGGCGATTGCCGCGTTTTGCATGGCGAACATGATAAACGAAATAATGCCCACCAGAGCAAGGATGATCCAGGCTTTGTTGTTAAATAGGTTTCTGATATCTTCTTTAAGTGAGTTTTCTTGCGCTTTGGGTGGCTGAACCCTTTCTTTTGTCGTTTTGAAAGTAATGAAGAAGAAAACAAGGCTTAGAATGGCAAACATCAAAACTGTGTATTGAAATCCCTGTGCTTTATTGCCGCCTCCAAAAAATTCGGCCATGGTAAGCGCCAGTCCGGTGACAACAAATTGACCGGTGAAACCAGCAATGAACCTGAAGGTGTTTAATCCTGCGCGTTCGTATGTGTCGTTGGTCATTACGGCCCCCAGAGCCGAATAAGGCAGGTTGATGGCGGCATAGGCTGTCATCAAAAGCACATAAGTTGCTGTGGCGTATACGATCTTGCCTGTTTCACCTAAGTTAGGTGTCGAAAAGGTAAGTAATGCCAGAACTGCATAAGGAATAGCGCCAAACAAAATGTATGGCCTGAATTTTCCCCACCTGGTTTTTGTCCTGTCCGAAATTACACCGATAATCGGGTCAACAGCCATGTCCCAGAAGCGGGCAATCAGCATGATTGTCCCGGCAGCAGCGGCAGATATTCCATATACGTCGGTGTAAAAAAACAAAAGCCAGAAACCAACCATATCCCATACAAAATGCGATGCGGTATCGCCAAGGCTATATCCAATTTTTTCTTTAAGCGTAAGTTTTGTTTCCATTCTGTTTACTTATGAAGTGTTATGGATTGACTACAATAGGTTGAATCGGCTGGTCGCCAATTGGTATTTCAACCGAACGACCGGCAAGAGAAAGTTTATCGCTTTTCGGACCTGCATTCATCTTTTAAAATGACGACGACAATTTATTGATCGGGGTTTAGTGTCGCTGTTACCATTATTGAAGTTATTATTAAGTATCCGATCTTTTTTAAAAAGATCGGATACTTAACAGAGATTGCTATTGACCTTTGGAATGAGCATAAAAATGATTTGCAAGCATACATTTATTCTGTGTCCTGGTAAACTCTGACCCAATCAACCAACATTGTTTGCGGGAAATTGGTGTCGCTGGTCGGATTGCCAACATAATTACCTCCAACAGCCAGATTCAGGATAATATAGAACGAATGGTCATAGACCCACTCACCAGTTACTTTTTCAGGAGTAACACGTTGATATAAAACATCGTCAACAAAGAAATCAATGTTGTTTTCGGTCCATTCAACAGCAAACAGATGGTAATCTGTATCAAAGCGGGCATTAGTCAAAGAAAAACTTTTGGTGATTCCATTTCCGGCTGAATAACCCGGTCCATGCACAGTTCCATGCACAATGCTGGGTTCCTGTCCACGGTATTCCATAATGTCGATTTCACCACATTGAGGCCAGCCTGTAGTTGAATAATTGGTACCTAACATCCAGAAAGCTGGCCATAAGCCAGGGCCGCATGGCATTTTAATTCTGGCTTCAAACCGCCCGTACTTTTGTTCAAATAATCCTTTGGTTGTAATACGTGCAGAAGTATAAGAACAGCCAGAATAGCTTTCTTTTAGGGCTGTAATAACTAAATGACCATCTCCGTCGAGCGAAGCATTTTTATTACTGTTTGTATCATATTCTAATTGTGAGTTGCCCCAGTCTGTTCCAGTATCGAATGACCATTTTTGGCTATCAGGTAATTGTCCCTTAGTACCTTCAAATTCGTCTTCCCAAACTAATTTCCAGTTATGTGATATACCACCCGAATTTTTATCACAGCCTCCCAGAGCTATAAGTAAACCTGTTATGAAAATATATCTGCATAAAAAGGCATGGTTAATCTTTATGTTTTTCATAGAATGCTGATTTGTTCTAAAATTCATTATTAATCTCATTAATAGGTGTTAATACTATCACAAAGAACAAATTTTGATTGACATCTTTACCATGCAAAGTATGTTCAAAGTATTTGAATACGTTTATGTTGTTATGAAATTGATTTACTATGATCATTCTGCTTATCCGATGAAATCGGGTAATAATGATTTATTATTTGTTCAACTTCAAAACCTGTTTTCTTTGGTAACTTATAATTAATATGGCATTTAAGTAGTTCTCGTTCTTTTAAATATTGCTCGTGTAGCTTATTGTTTATAAAATTTTCTTTATCCGAAATATCCCTAAAATCTACTATTGAAAGACTAAGTACATGACAAAAATTTAAAAATACCAATATCATCTTGAAACAAAGCATT
>CALGIG010000083.1 GCA_937915865.1 uncultured Prolixibacteraceae bacterium
TATCAACATTCCTCGTTTTTTATCGCATATTAATTTATTTACAATTGAACAGCCGCGCTAGAACGGTAGATCGTTCCCCGAGTCGTCTATTTGTTCCGGAGGAATGTCACTAACCGAATATTCTGGTGGAAAGTTTCGTGCTTGTGTGGCAACGTTTTCTATTTTCCATGCATTGATATTGTGATACCATTTCCCGTTAAAATCGCGCGATTCAACAGTGAAAAAGACTTCAATTTCTGAGCCTTCTGATATTCCGTTAATTAGCGATGTTTTATCTCCAAAAAGCGTAAAGCATATCTTCTTTGGAAATTGTTCGTTGGTTTCAATAACAAAATCTTGTTTACTCCATTCTTTTCCAGCTTTACTGACGCCCGATTCTGGTCTTAATTTTTGAATCAAGGTTCCTTTTACCTGCATACTCATGATGTAATTTTTATCGTGTTCAGAAATAAAAAACACCCTTGTATTTACATACAAGAGTGTTTAAATTTATGTATTCGGAAATTATTTCTTTACAATTTCAAGCAATTCAACTTCAAAAATAAGAGTTGAATTTGGTTTGATATCCTGTCCGGCACCTCTTTCGCCATAAGCTAAAGATGCAGGTATGTATAGTTTCCATTTTGATCCAACGGGCATAAGCTGCAATGCTTCGGTCCACCCAGGGATTACACGATTAACTGGGAAAGTAGCAGGTTCTCCACGTTCAATTGAACTATCGAAAACTTTTCCGTCTAGTAAAGTACCTTTGTAATGGCATTTTACTTCATCTTCAGCTTTAGGTTTTGGTCCTGTTCCAGCTTTAATAATTTCGTATTGAAGTCCGCTTGCAGTGGTAATAACACCTGATTTAGTTTTATTTTTTGCAAGGAATTCTTCTCCTTCTTTTAAATTCTTATCACCTTCAACTTTTGATATCTGGCTAAAGAATTTTTGTATTATTTCATTGGCTTTTTGAGGTTTAATGTTAACAGAATCACCCAAAAATGCTTTTTCAAAAGCAGCAAGGATAATCTTTTTGTCAAGTTGGTCAACTCCTGGAGCTGATTTCATTTGCTGTTTATTGTTTTCGCCAATGAGTACGCCCAAAGCATAACTGGCAGAATCACTTTTGCTGGTAAGTTTTACGTCACCTTTTGTACCTGAATTCTGACATCCTGCAACTCCAACAGTTAGAATGAAAGCCGCAGCATAAAAAAATGTTCTTAACTTCATGTGTTATTTTTAAATAATTAAACAATTTTCTTGGTTTAAGTTCCTGAGTCGTTTTGTTTTAAATTGAAAATCAGATATTAGCAAACCAAAATTTTCAGGGTACGAATATAGTCTATTTTTTATAAGGACTGTGGTTTTACAAGAGCTTTTTCCCTCTTAAAATTTCCTTTTTCCCTGGTGGGCCAGGTAACCGTTCCATTTCAAAACCAAACGATGCAATTGTTCTGCGTATAGTACCTTTAGCGCAATAGGTGACAATTAATCCATTGTTTGTAATACATTTACATACTTTTTCAATTACTTCGTCTGACCACAAATCAGGTTGCTTATTAGGAGCGAAGGCATCGTAATAAACTAAATCGACGTTCGGGATAGGGTCAAATTGATAATTGACTAAATCGGTTTGAATTTTCAGTAAAATAAAGCTGGGTTCAATTTCAATATTCTTTTCCCAAGACGATTGATGAATCTTATCAAAGAGGGCCGAATATTCTTTAAACTCACCTTCAGCGTAGTTCAAATTTGTATACTCTTTTTCAGTTAATGGAAACTTTTCAATGCTAATATATTTTACTGATATGTTGTGTCTTTTGCTGTAAATGGCAGTTAAAAAAGCATTTAATCCTGTTCCGAATCCAATTTCGAGTATAGTAATTTTTCCCCCTGCGAATTGCAATAATCCATTATTAATGTAAATATGGAGCGATTCCTGTATCGCTCCATGTGTTGAGTGATAATGTTCATCCATTTCTGGAATGTAAATGGTATGTGAACCATCTCCAGTTATGACAAATTCTTTGTTCATTTAAAATAAAGAAGAATAAAAGCATGGCAAAATAACTAAATTTGTGCTGCCTGAAAAAGAGAATCTGATGCTTTTAAAAATTTACGACGAAAATCCGAATAGCAGAGAAGTTAGGCGTGTTGCCGATGTTTTAAGGAATGGAGGAATAATCATTTATCCAACAGATACTGTTTATGGCCTGGGATGTGACATTACCAATCAGAAAGCTGTTGAAAAGGTTGCCAGGTTCAAGAATGTATCTGTTGAAAAGTCAAATTTCTCCTTTATATGTTCTGATCTAAGTCATTTGTCCGATTTTTCAAAACCTGTTTCTAATCAGGTGTTCAAGCTCTTGAAAAAATATCTGCCAGGTCCGTTTACTTTTATTTTAGATGCTAATAGTAATGTTCCGCGTTATTTTAAGGGAAAGAAGAAATCGGTTGGAATTCGTATACCGAATAATTCTATAATTATCGAAATTGTCAGGGAACTTGGAAATCCCATTATGTCGACTTCAATACATGACGAAGATGAGATTATAGAATATTCGACTGATCCCGAACTTATACATGAGCGTTTTGCTGATATTGCTGATATTGTGATTGATGGTGGATATGGAGGAAATATTCCTTCTACTATAATTGATTGCACCGGCGATTCTCCGGTTGTTGTTCGTCAGGGGAAAGGTATTTTTGAAGAATAAATCAAAATTGACATAGTATGGTAAGTAATGAAAGGTTAACATTTTCAGTATTTTACGAAAGGTTTTCGGTTTTGCCTGATAATCGAATAATGGATATTTTGAGAAACCATAACGATTATCAGGAGGCTGCCCAACATGCTGCCACTCAAATTGCTATTGAACGTGGGATAATACATTCGGCTGATGATCTTTTGGCGCCTGAATTTCAAAAACGTCAAAGCACAAAGCAAACATTATTTCCATCTACCTCAGACGACTATCACCATACCCGTTTATTAAGCAGTGTTTTTCGCTTTTTATTTGTTTTTTCATTGTTACCTGTTGTTTATGGCATACTTCAATATGCAAAAGGCAACATGTTTTTTGCTACCGCAGGCATTATTTTAGGGTCAGTTTGGTTCTTATTGTCATTTTTTATGAAACGTTTAGGTAAAACTGTGTTTGTTTTTCCTCTTTTATTCCTGGTGTTGGTTGTGGCCATATTCTTTGGGTATAAGCTGGTTTTGCATTCACCATTTAACTTTATGGATTTCTTTATGTTTCTGATTGGAATTTTGTTGCCTACTTATTTTGTTCTATTGGCCCGGAAACTTATTGGCTCAAAATAATTTTGTTCTTATTTCAATTTAAATCATTCCTTAAAAAGATTAATTCACCTAAGGAAATCTGTCGTTCATCGAAAAGATTTCAAATTTTTGTTTACACCGATTTAGTTTTGATTCAGAATAAATAAAAAACTGAATCGTATGTATTTGCTTCGAATAACAAGTCTGATTTTTGCCTTAGGTGTTTTAGTTTCTAAATTATTTGCCGAGCCAATTATGCCTGTAAGTATGGCCGGCGACGATTCTAATGTTCGAACCTATAATATACAGCCATTTACGAGAATTTACCTTGAAGGTGCATTTAAAGTTGTCCTTGAGCAAGGAACACAGGCTGGACTCAAAATAAAAACCGATGAGGATAATTTCAAATACATTGATGTAGAATCGAGTGTTGAAACTTTAAGCCTGAAGATAACAAAGAAACACTTCAATTTTGATGAATTAGTTTTATATGTAACATTCAAAGACCTTGAAAAACTTGAAATTCAAGGTGGTGTAAATCTTGAGACCAAGGGTTATGTCGATTTAAAGGACTTCAGTCTTCGCGTTGAAGGAGGTGCAACTGTTGAAATGAATATGAAAGCCAACCGCGTTGATGTTGTTGGAGAAGGAGGTGTCAAGTTTGAGTTTGATGGTATATCTGATGAACTTATCGCACGTATTTCTGGAGCTGGTTATTTAGATGCAATTGATTTAAAGACTAGAAAGTGTGATATTAGAATTGAAGGTGTTGGGGCTGGAAGTGTCTATTCAACCGAATCGTTGAATGCAACAATTAGCGGGGTTGGTAAGATAAGATATAAAGGCGAACCTAAAGTTTTTAAAAAGATTGAAGGAGTAGGGGTAATTTCTCCTGATTAAATAGTTAAATTTTGTGGTTAAGAGAAAAGGCTGTCTGATTAGATGGCCTTTTTTACTGTGCGCTTGCACTGAACCAAATTCGTTTCCAAATGTTTAAATATTCATAAGTTGATTGTTTATAAAAAATGATTACTATTTAAATGTCAGTAGTATGTGTTGATTTTGTTTAGTTTTTTATTTTAAAAATTAAACAATCATAAATTGTTTCTGTTTTAGTGTATGATTAAAATTTGGGAGGTTTGACAATGAAAGTAAGTGGATTTTTAAATACAGGGGCGTCCAGGCCAAAAGTTAATACAAATCATTTAACGCCAGCAAATTCACGTAATTTAGTTCATGAAATGATTGGCGATAACCATGTTGCTACTTCACTTGAAACTCCTTTACGTGAAGATGCATTTGCGCTGAGTGATGAACAAAAAATGGTTTTAATTGAAGACAAGTTTCGGGATATAATGAATATTCTGGGATTGGACCTCAATGATGATAGTTTAAATGGAACGCCTCATCGGGTTGCTAAAATGTTTGTTAAAGAGATATTTTCAGGTTTAAATCCTGAAAACAAACCTAAAATATCTGTTTTCGAGAACAAGTTTAAGTATGGTGAGATGTTGGTTGAACGAAATATAAATATCAATTCAACGTGTGAACACCATTTTCTTCCTATTGTAGGAAAGGCTCATGTAGCGTATGTTTCAAGCGGTCAGGTTATTGGGTTGTCTAAAATTAATCGGGTTGTTGATTACTTTGCCAGAAGGCCACAAGTTCAGGAACGTATGACAGTCCAAATCGCAAATGAATTAAAACGAATATTAAATACTCAGGATGTGGCAGTGGTTATTGATGCAAAACACCTTTGTGTTTCTTCGCGTGGAATTCAGGATGAAGGAAGCTCAACAATAACAGCTGAATATGGAGGTATATTTAAGGACACCCGGCGTAGAGAAGAATTTTTGAAATATATTTCAATAAATCAGTAAAGAGGGGATTTGAGGTGGTGAGTTGAAGACCATTCAGTTTAATTTGAATGGTCTTTTTTCTTTTTTTATCTTCTGAACTTTCTGATTTTTCATTTCTTTTGTAAGAAAAACATAAAATGGAAGGAAGTAAAAGATCAGCTATAAAACCTGGCGCTGAGGTTTTGATCGTTCAAAAGCAACATCAGTCTTCTGGAGAATTAACTCATGGTTTTGTTAAAAATATTTTGACCAACTCGGCGAATCATCCGCATGGAATAAAAGTAAGGCTTGAAACCGGCGAAGTTGGTCGGGTGAAAAAAATCATATTTGATAATTTAGATGGAAATAATATCGACTAATATTGGAGAACCTGTTGTTATTGAATGGCGCGGCCAAAAACTACTGACAGGCATTTTTAAATATCCTGTAGATAAGTCGATTTACCTTGGTAAAGGTAATGTGGGAAATGATCATGTAATTGACCAACGGTTTCATGGAGGAGCCGATAAAGCCTGTTATTTGTATTCTGCCGACCATTATTCTTTTTGGAGTCGGCAATATCCTGATGTGAAACTACAATGGGGCATGTTTGGCGAAAACCTCACTGTTAAGGGATTGGATGAGTCTTTGATACATATTGGCGATCGGTATAAAATAGGGACGGCTGTTATTCAGGTAACACAACCTCGTCAACCATGCTTCAAGCTTGGTATCAGGTTTAATGACCAGAAAGTTGTTTCCGATTTTTGGGGTCTGTCTTTCTCCGGAGTATACGTGAGGGTTTTGGAAGAAGGAGTGGTTAGCACTGGCGATAAAATAGTTTTGATCTATCGTTATCCCCAAAGTTTTACTGTTGCTGAGGTGTTTTCATTCTTTAGTTCAGGGAAAAATAATCATGAATCAATCAGGTTGTCAATTTCAGATCCAAATCTTGCTGCATCATGCCGTCGTGACCTTGAAAAACTACTCAACAACTAAATGCCTGTATGCCAGGTTATTTAGTTGTGTCTGTGTTGTTTATATTTTAATAATTGCTCTCTCGTTTTACTTTTAAATTTCTTGTTTTCATTTGCACTATCTTGCACGGTCGTCAGTCCTGAAGCAAACAGGATTATCGACCCTAATATAAAAATAAGCCCTAAAAATCTTAAAGGAGTTGAAAGTATTGCAAAAAGCACGATTCCAGTTATAATCAGGATTATACCAAATATTGCTTGATATTTTCTCATTTTGGTTGTCATTATTTTGCCTCCTTTCAATTTAGGTTTTTTGTACTGTTACGAATCCTGAAGCATATCTGTTTCAGTAAATGTTAAGCGAAATTTAGCTTATAACGGAATGTTGCCATGCTTACGCGGAAGATTAGATTTTCGCTTATTGTGGGTCATGTGAAGCGCTTCAATTATTTTACTTCTTGTATTCTGGGGCAGGATTATCTCGTCGATATAACCCAATGAAGCTGCTCTATACGGATTAGCAAATTTATCGCGATACTCTGTTATGGCTTTGGCTTTTTCATCATCAGATAATTTCCCGCGATACAAAATATTAATTGCACCATCGGGGCCCATAACCGCGATTTCGGCTGTTGGATAGGCCATATTAACATCGCCGCCAATGTGTTTACTTGACATTACATCGTAAGCTCCACCATAAGCTTTACGGGTTATCAGCGTAATTTTCGGAACAGTTGCTTCGGCGAAAGCATAGAGTAATTTTGCTCCATGTTTAATAATTCCGCCAAACTCTTGTGCTGTTCCAGGTAGAAACCCGGGAACATCAACCAGCGTTACCAGAGGAATATTAAACGCATCGCAGAACCGGACAAACCGGGCAGCTTTTCCAGAGGAATTGATGTCGAGGACTCCTGCCAAATGTGCAGGCTGATTGGCAACTATTCCGATAGATTTTCCACCCATCCGTGCAAAACCGATTATAATATTTGGTGCATAATGTGGTTGTACTTCCAGAAAATGTTCATCATCTATTATTTTCATGATGATGTCTTTTATATCATAAGGTTTGTTGGGGTCGGCTGGTACAATATTGTTGAGCAATGGTTCAACCCTTTCTTCAGGATCAGAACAAATTTTTACCAATGGTTCCTCCATGTTATTGGATGGAATGAAACTTATTAATTCTCGAACCATCATTAGGGTTGTTTCTTCATCATTCCCAGTGAAATGAGCTACCCCACTTTTCGATGCGTGTGTTATTGCTCCGCCGAGGTCTTCTTTTGTTACATCTTCGTGGGTCACGGTTTTTATTACTTCAGGCCCTGTAACAAACATGTGGCTGGTTTTTTCGACCATAAAAATGAAGTCGGTAAGTGCCGGTGAGTATACAGCCCCACCAGCACATGGACCAAGTATAGCGCTTATTTGTGGTACAACTCCTGAAAACAGTACATTGTTATAGAAAATATCAGCATATCCGGCCAAACTTTCTACTCCTTCCTGTATACGTGCTCCTCCTGAGTCGTTAAGCCCAATTACCGGAGCACCCATTTTTACAGCTAATTCCTGAATTTTCAATATTTTATCAGCATTTGTTCTGCTTAAGGTCCCTCCAAAAACAGTAAAGTCTTGAGCAAAAACATAAACCAGTCTTCCGTCGATTTTACCATAGCCCGAAACAACTCCATCGCCCGGAATTTTCTGTTTGTCAATTCCAAAATCGGTAGCACGATGGGTTACCATTTTATCTATTTCATGAAATGTTCCCGGATCGAGTAGCATTTCTATTCGTTCTCTGGCAGTTTTCTTTCCTGAATGATGCTGTTTTTCAATGCGTTCTGTTCCACCACCCGATTCAGCCTGTTGATTTAGTTTTTCAAACTGGTCAAATTTGGTTTGTAAGTCCATAATTAATGTTTTAAATAATTTCGATTAATACCTGGTTAGCGTCGACTGTGCTTCCTTCGGAAACATGAATTTTACCTATTTTACCATCTTTGGGCGTTTTGTACTCGCTTTCCATTTTCATGGCAGAGATTGTTATAAGTGTATCGCCCATTTTTACTTCATCACCTGGTGCAACCTGTATTTTTATGACTTTACCTGGCATTGGCGATACAATTAAATTTTCTGAACTTATAGGTGAAATTCCTGAACGGTTTCGCCGATATCTTGATTCAGCATCAATTACTTCTACGTCATAAGTGTCGTAGAGTGTATAAGCTGTGTAAAATTTAGGTTTTGGTTGTGGAACAAGTTCAATGTTGAACGAATGTCCGTTAGTCAGTATTGAAAACATTCCTTCATCATTGTGCATCAGGTCAACCTGGTATATTTTATCATCAACCCTAATTTCAAGGAGGTTCTCAAATTGTTTTAAAACTTCAATACTGGCAATGCGTTTGTCTATTCTTATTTCAACTGACATATTATGTTGGGAGGATTATAAACGTTCGAAATTTTTCTGGTAAGTGTACTTTTTCCACCTGTTCTGCGCTGGGAACATAGCTTTTGAGGTTTGGGAGATGTTCAACCGGTCGAGATATTCGATATACGCGGCTATAATAATCATATCTTCACAATTTTCAGGACATTTAGAATCGGAGAGGAGAGTCGTTTTATGCTTTTCAATGAAGTTTGTATCATAAGTGCCGCTTATGAAATCTTCATTGTCCATAATGCGTTCCAGAAATTTTATCGAAGTTTTAACTCCTGTAATTTTGTATTCGTAGAGAGCTCTTTTCATTCTTGCAATAGCTTCCTGTCGATTCTCGGCCCAAACTATTAATTTCGAAATCATTGAGTCGTAATAGATTGGAATTTCATAACCTTCGTAAACGTAACCATCTGTGCGTACTCCAAATCCCAGTGGTTCCGTTATATTGTATATTTTACCTGGATTTGGCATAAAGTTATTTTCAGAATCTTCGGCATAGACTCTACATTCGATGGCATGACCTGACTGGCGTATATCCTCTTGTTTGATTGAAACAGGATGTCCTTCTGCTATTAAAATTTGTTGTTTTACAAGGTCAATGCCTGTTACTCGTTCGGTAATAGGGTGTTCTACCTGGAGACGAGTGTTCATTTCCAGAAAATAAAAATTAAGGTTATTATCAACCAGAAACTCAATTGTCCCGGCACCTTCGTAATTTACTGCACGCGCTGCCTCTACAGCATATTTCCCCATTTTTTCGCGTAGTTCTGGAGTTAACAATGGTGAAGGAGTTTCCTCTATCATTTTTTGATGGCGACGCTGGACAGAACATTCTCTTTCGAATAAATGGAGAAAATTACCATGTTGATCACCAATAATCTGAAATTCAATGTGATGTGGAGATGAGATATACTTTTCAATATAAATTGAATCATTACCAAATGATGATTTTGCCTCTGAACGGGCGGCCCTGACCAGAGAAACGATATCTTTTTCATTGGTAATTAGTCGCATTCCTTTTCCTCCGCCGCCAGCGGCTGCCTTAGCCATAACCGGTAAGCCAATATGATTAATTATTTCAATGGCTTCTTTTTCTGTTTTAATGCTTTCGGTTGTGCCGGGAACAACTGGTACGCCAGCTTCAATCATAGTTAGCCGAGCCTGAATTTTATCACCCATTTTATTAATTACTTCAGGTGATGGTCCAATGAATTTTATACCATTTTCTGCACATTTTTTTGCAAAAGCTGCATTCTCAGATAAAAAGCCGTACCCCGGATGAATAGCATCAACTTTAGCTTTAAGGGCTACATCAATGATTTTATCTGCTTTTAAATAACTTTCGGTTGATGACGATAGTCCAATGTGATAGGCTTCATCGGCATACCTTACATGTAATGAAGTACGGTCAGCATCCGAAAAAACAGCTACTGTCGAAATACCCATCTCACGACATGTCCTCATAATTCGAATCGCAATCTCACCCCTGTTTGCGATTAGTATTTTTGAAATCTTTCCCATTTGTTTACTTTAATGTTCTTAATTTCTTGATTAGCCTTTTCTGGATATGGCAATTAGCTTCAGACTATGAAAAACATTGTTGATACTTTAAAAATCGCCATATAGGTATATTTTTAAATCTATTAAGTCGACTTTTTCTGATATATATCAATCTAATTGATTGAAAAGTCATGGATTGCACCCCTTTTTTCAAATTATCAACCGTCGGAACGTATTAGCCATTTATTCATTTTTCTTTTATTTTGATTGTAGTGTTGCGTTTAATTTATTGATTTATAGTAAATTGAATTTTTATTTGATATTTGAATTCTTTGTTCGTGTACTACAAATGGTTTATCAGGTATAAAACCAGTATTCTGAAAAAATGTTTAAAAACCGGTTTCTATTTTTCCTTAACTTTCATATTAACATTATGATGTTTAGAAATTTAATTATATTTGCTAAACTTAACGTACAGAGATGCAAATTAAACCTGTTTGTTTTTTACTTTTTTTTCTGTTTTTGTTAACTGATATGTTTGCCCAAACAGGAGGTAATTATAAGCTTTCGTCAGATTCAATAGTCAATAAATTTGCCAGTTTCCGACGTGTTTATTTCGCTTCTCGTATTGAAAAACATCCCAAAATTGATGGAAAATTAAATGATGCCTGCTGGAATATTGGTGCTTGGGATGGTGGCTTTATCCAGCAAATACCGGAACAGGGAAAGAATCCGACCCAACATACATTTGTTAAAATACTTTATGATGACAATAATATCTATGTTGGTTTTAAATGTTTTGACAAAGGTGAAATAAGGTCAATTTTAAGTCGTAGAGATGTTGATGTTTCTGCGGGAGATATTGTTGGAATAGCGTTCGACTCATACAACGACAATCATACAGCATACGAATTTAATTTGACTGCTGCCGGTCAGAAAATTGATATGGTTCATCTTGGAGCTAACAATTTGGATTATAACTGGGATGCCGTTTGGGATGGAAAAGTGTATGTTGCTGACACAGTTTGGACTGTTGAAATGCAAATTCCTTTCAGTCAGTTGCGTTTCTCTCCTGGCGAAAAACAAGTTTGGGGTGTACATATCTGGAGATGGATTGACCGAAATAATGAGAACGATCAATGGAAGCTTATTCCGGTTGATGCTCCTGCTATGGTTTATTTGTTTGGCGATTTGAAAGGCATTGAAGGAGTGAGGCCTAAGACAAATTATGAGTTCCTGCCTTATATGAATTCAAGTTTCAGCACAAATTCAATATGGCATAACCAGGATAAATATGGAGTGGGTTTAAATGGGAAAGTAGGACTAAATTCAGGCTTAACACTCGATTATGCTATTAATCCTGATTTCGGTCAAGTTGAATCAGATCCGGCTGTGTTGAATTTAACTTCGTATGAAGTTTTTAATGAAGAAAAGCGGCCTTTTTTTCTTGAAGGAAATACTGTTCTTGATTATTCAATAGGTAATAGCGATATGCTTTATTATAGTCGTCGTATCGGACATGAACCTAGTCTTTATTCAGATGTAACCGATAATCTCGACGAAGACCAAACTGTTAATGTTTCATCTAATGTTCCTATTTTAAGTGCCTTGAAATTAACTGGTAAAACACAAAAAGGCCTTTCTGTTGGTGTTGTTCAAAGTTTTACTGCTAAAGAAACAGCTACAATTTATAGTCCGAATACTAAAATTGACACTGTTGTCGAGCCTTTTACAAATTACATGGTTGGGCGTGTTAAACAAGACTTTAATCATGGAAGTACTGTATTGGGGGGAATAATAACCTCGGCAGTGAGAAATATAAAAGATCAGCAGCTTAACTTTCTTCCCAAATCATCAACTGTAGGTGGTATTGATTTCGAGCATAATTGGAAGCACAGAAAATACTTCGTCGATTTTAAAGGTTTTTATAGCGATATAAAAGGGGATAAAGAGGCTATCTCTGATTTACAATTAAGCTCTGTTCATTATTATCAACGTCCTGATGCCGGCCATTTAGAATATGACCCGGATAAAACAAGCTTAACAGGATGGGGAGGTTATCTTAGCGGAGGAAAGCGAAGCGGTAGGTTTAAAGCTATTGGTACATTAAACTGGCGTTCTCCCGGAATAGATTTTAATGATTTGGGTTATTTGTATCAGGCTGATTTAATTCAACAAATTACTGATTTTACTTACAAGGTTAACAAACCCAAAGGAGTTCTCAGAAGCTATTATGTGCAGTTAACTCAACAACACGAGATGAGTTGGGGCCAGGAAACAACATTGGATAGACTTAATTTGCACGGTTTCGTTCATTTTAATAACCTTTGGATGATGCATTTAAACCTTAGATGTAACTTTAATATATTTGACACCAGAGAATTACGTGGTGGACCAACCTTGAATAAAGGTGCGTTTAATACGGTTCAGTATACATTCCAAACCAATTCTGTTAAAAAATTTTATACCATCCTCGGACCTTTATTGGCATGGTCGTCGGATGGAAGTTATAACGGATCAAGTTACTTGCTTCAGTTTCAATGGCAAATAAACAATAGGTTTAGTGTTATGGCAAAAACTATATTTAGCGATAATACCGATGTTAATAAATTTGCTGCCCGTGTTACTGATGCTGAAAAACGAGTACAATATTTAGTTGGAGAAATAAACAGAAAGACTCTATCATCAACATTAAGAATTGAATATTACCTTTCTCCTGAAATTTCAATTCAATACTATGGAAACCCTTATGCTTCGGTAGGAAGTTACACTAACTTTCGTCAGGTTGTCGATGGTAAAGCCCGTTCGTTTAATAACCGATATTCAGCGTTACAGGTTGTTGCCCAACCGAATAACCGATATTTGGTGAGTAAAAATGGGGTAACATTGTATAATATTAAAAATCCCGATTTTAATTACCAGGAATTCAGATCGAATCTGGTCGGTCGATGGGAATTCAGACCTGGATCAACATTATATCTTGTTTGGACTAATACACGTGCAGCTTACTCCGACCAGATTGGCCAACCGGTTTGGAAAAGTTTTGGAAATATATGGAAAGAAAAGTCTGAAAATGTTTTTATGATTAAACTTAGCTATTGGTTTTCTTTGTAATTCCTTTTCTTTGCACTGAATTTCTGAATGTTTAATAGTGAAACTCGATCAGTACATTCCAGTTTACCGGAAAAACCTAGCTTTAGCCATACCTGTGATCTTTTCACAAATAGGTCAGGTGACAGTAAATGTTTTTGATAATATTATGGTTGGGCATCTGGGAACCACTGAACTTGCAGCTGCCTCATTCTCTTTAAATATTTTCATGATAGGAATGCTTTTGGGTATGGGAATAACAATGGGGTTAACGCCACTGGTTGGGCATTCGTTTATTTCCAATAGCCGCAACAACATTTCGTGTTGGTTTAGAAATGGTTTACTTGTAAATTTTATTTCCTCTTTGTTTTTGGTTACGGCCATGGCTTCGGTTGTTCTTTTTATGAACAGGTTGGGACAAAAAACTGAGGTCGTAGAAAAAGCTATTCCGTTTTATTTGTTGCATGTAGCTTCGTTAATACCGATGATGCTGTTTTTCTCGTTTAAGCAATTTTTTGAGGGCATTGGGAACACCAAGATTGCTATGGTTATAACAATCATTATCAATGTTGTAAATATTATCCTGAATTACGGGTTGATATGGGGAAAGTTCGGGCTTCCTGCGCTAGGCCTTATTGGCTCAGGAGTTGCAACACTTATTGCCCGTTTATTAATGCCAATTCTGTTTTTTATAGTAATGTTTAGTAAATCAAGTCTGAAAGGTTATTTAACAGGTGCCTTTCATTCAAAGTTCGAAATTCAACGCATAAAACGGCTTCTATCAATTGGCTTATCAATCGGAGGACAAATGGTTATCGAAGTTTTGGCTTTTAGTATGGGCGCCATCATGATGGGATGGTTATCGAAAGAATCGCTTGCTGGTCATCAGGTTGCAATGAGCATGGCTTCGATGACATACATGATTTCGGTTGGTTTAGCTTCAGGAACAACCATTCGTGTAAGCCATGCTTTTGGGGAACACAATATTCAGGAAGTAAAACGGATAATATATGCCTCTATTCATCTTGTTGTTGCATTTATGGCTACGATGGGTGTGTCGTTTATTTTGCTACGAAATTATCTGCCATTATTGTATACATCAGATATGTCGGTTGTAAAAATAGCTTCAGGCTTGTTGGTTGTTGCATCTTTCTTCCAAATTTTCGATGGAATGCAGGTCGTATTGTTAGGTTCGCTACGTGGAATTGCCGACGTACGTTTACCCATGTATATTGCTTTTTTTTCGTACGTTGTTGTGAGTTTGCCTGTAAGTTATTTGGTAGCTTTTGTTCTGAAAGTTGGAAATAACGGTGTTTGGGTCGGTTTTGTTTTTGGGCTTTCAACTGCCGCCGTGTTGTTTGCCCTTCGATTGAGATACCGGATTAGGCTTGAATACCTGAAAATATCAGGTTCAACTGTTTCTTAGCTTCTGGTTTTATCAGAAAAAAGGCAAACAGCTAATCCGTTCCTGAAGTTTTCAAGTACAAATTACTGTCGCCATAACTTAAAAAGCGATAGTTATTCTCCATTGCATGGCTATATATTTTGCGCCAGTCGTTGCCCAGGTAGGCCGAAATAAGCAAAAGCAAAGTGCTTTGTGGCTGATGGAAATTGGTAATTAAGCCGTCAATTACTTTAAATGGATAACCCGGTGCAATAATAATTTGTGTCGATGCCGAAAGATGATCAAGTTGATTTTTGTCGAGCAGGTCAATTAAATATTCCAGTGCTTCCTTCAACGATAGATTTGCATCAATGTTTTGATAAGCTTCCCACTGCGAGACTTTCAGATTTTCGATGTCAATATCAGTGTTTTTTGATACCTGCAATCCCAGCCAGTAAAGGCTTTCGAGTGTTCGAACCGAAGTTGTTCCTACTGCAATTTTCTTTCCGGAATGAGTAATCAATTTTTGCAGAAAATCGCGGTTCACATACAAATGTTCGGAGTGCATTTCGTGCCCCGAAATAGTCTCGCTTTTAACCGGTTGAAATGTTCCGGCGCCTACATGCAGCGTTAGTTCTGCCAGTTCATGCCCGCTTTCCTTTAGTTGGCAAAATACCTTCTCAGTAAAGTGCAAACCCGCTGTTGGCGCGGCAACCGATCCTTTTATTTTTGAATAAACAGTTTGGTAGCGTTCCAGGTCGCTTTGTTCTGTTTCGCGGTTCAAATAAGGTGGTATGGGTAGTGATCCGGCTACATCAATAATCCTGGAAAATTCAATGTTCGGATTATTCCAGCTAAAACGGACTAAGTTTTTGTTTTCAACATCAAATTGTTCGGCACAAAGTTCTACATCGGTATTGTTAATTGTGACGAGTTTACGCAATAATTCGCCTTTCCACTTTTTTTGGTTGCCAACCATGCACTTCCAAACGCACGATTGTGTAGCCTGAAATGCAATTTGATAATCAGCAGGCTCGTGTGGGTCGAGGCAGAATATTTCGATTCGGGCACCGGTTTCTTTCTGGAAATATAATCTTGCCCGGATTACTTTGGTATTGTTGAAAATGAGCAGGCTATTCTTTGGTAAAAAGTTTGAAAGATTGGTAAAATTCGAGTCTTCGATGTTCCCATCTTTCCATACGAGCAATTTCGATTGATCGCGCTCGGACAGCGGATATTTGGCGATGCGTTCATCGGGCAACTCATACGAATAATTGCTTATTGCAATGCCTGTAACTTTTTCCAGAAGAGTGTTTGTGCTTTTCATATCGTTTTTCGGTGCGCAAAAATACCAATTCAGTTTTGTCATTCAAAATGTGTGGCTGAAGTATTGAGCTCTTTTATCTTGCGACTTGGTTCGAATATTGTAGTTTTGTGCAAAATTTTGAGCTATGATAAAAGTTGGAGATAAAGTACGGTTTTTGAATGCTGTTGGCGGTGGTGTTGTTAAGTCGGTAATTAATAAAACAATGGTAAGTGTTGAAGACTATGACGGCTTTGAAGTTCCGTCGTTGGTTAGCGAATTGGTTGTTATTGATAATTCGTTGTCGCTTGAACCTGAACATCGTTCGGCAAGGCGTGAAGTTTTGGTAAAGAAAGAGGAACAGGTACAGCCGAAAGAGCAACCCAAAGCTGAGCCCAAATATGTTGCCGGGAAAGATAATCCGAGTTGTTTTCTGGCTTTTGTGCCACAAAATGAAGCAAATCCTGTTGATGGAGAATTAAAGGTATACTTCGTAAACGATAGCAATAACTTTGTACTTTACAATTATAGCCACCTGAAGAATAAAGTTTTCAGAAGTGTTGATTCGGGAAGAATGAACCCAAACAGCAAACGCTATCTCGAAAGTTATACCCGGATGGAATTAAATGAATTGCCCGATTTTCAGTTTCAGCTTTTATTTTTCAGGGAAGAAGCAGCCAAACTTGAAGCTCCGTTGGTAAAAAGCCTTCGATTAAATCCAGTGAAATTTTACAGGCAAAACAGTTATGAAAAAACACGGTATTTTGCTCAAAATGCTATCATTTTCTCGTTGTTTGAAACCGATCTTGAATCCGAGGTAGCCAGGCTTTCGGATACTGATTTAACAAAGGTTATCAAGGAAAAAGATGAACTTAAAGTTGAAACTAAACGAGTTGTATCGCCCGATTTGGTTGAGGTTGATCTACACATCCACGAATTGATTGACGATACCCGGGGATTGGCAAACCACGAAATGCTTGAAATACAATTAGGCCGCTTCAGAAATGAAATGGAAACTGCGATTTCGAATGGGACACGCCGGATTGTTTTTATTCATGGCATTGGAAATGGTACATTAAAACAGGAGTTGCGTAAGGAGTTGACAACCAAATACAAGAAATATTATTTTCAGGATGCCAGTTTTAAAGAATATGGCTACGGTGCAACGATGGTTATCTTGAAAAATGCCTGAAGATTTTATCGGGATTCAACGAAATACGTCACCTAAGATTCAGATTCTTGTGCGTCGTTAAAAAGATATACGCATATCTCAATCAAGTTATGCGTATATCTCAATCAAGTTATACGTATATCTCAAATGAGTTATGCGTGTATCTCAAACGAGATATACGCATAAGTTAATCGAACCATATCATATTCCAGGTAGTTGTAACTGTGGCGCAAGTTGAAATCCGCCTGTTTTCCAGCTTGCAGCCGATCCGATTAATACTCTCCGAGTACATCGGTCAGTACTTCGTAACCGGTTTCGGTAACAAGAATTGTATGTTCGAATTGTGCCGAAAGCTTTCCGTCGATTGTACGGGCTGTCCATTTATCCAACTTATCGATGACAGCGCTGGGACGGCCTTCATTAATCATGGGCTCAATGGTGAAAGTCATTCCCGGGCGCATAACCGGCCCTGTATTTCTTCTTGAAGCATGGTCAACCTGCGGCTCTTCATGGAAATCGACACCAACTCCGTGTCCGCAAAATTCATAAACAACACTGAACCCTTTTGATTTGGCGTATCGGCTGATGACAAACCCAATATTGCCAAAATAATTTCCAGGTTTTACCTGTTCAATTCCCAAATCGAGGCAATGTTTGGTAACTTCAATAAGCTCGGCGGCAACAGGCGAAATTTCGCCAACTGTGTACATTCGGCTGGTATCGCCATAATAGCCGTTTAGTATTGTAGTTACATCAATATTCAGAATATCTCCGTTTTTTAATATTGTATTCTTCGACGGAATACCGTGACAAATTACTTCATTTAAAGAAATACAACTTGATTTTGGATAACCGCCATAGCCAAGTGTTGCCGCAATTGCGCCATTGTCACGAATAAATTCTACAATTTTTTCGTCCAGAAAATCGGTTGAAACTCCTTCCTGTACATAAGTTGAGATGTATTCAAGACATTTTCCGGCCAGCTTACTGCTTTGCCTGATTCCTTCAATTTGTTCAGGAGTTTTTATGATAATTTTTCCCATGATCTGTTAAATGTTTGTGCAAAATTCGTTAAATCGATTGGTTTTTCAAAACTGAACAATAGTTTTGCATAAAGGTTTAAAGCAAACTTTCGAAATGGAAAAATATCAGGAGAAAATTATAATTAAGTCATATCAAACCAATCAATACGGAACTACTTCAATTGCAGCACTTTTTCATATTATGCTCGAAGCAGCTTGGGCTCATGCACAAATTATGGATTGGGGATACGACGATTTAAAGAACAATAACTTGTTTTGGGTACTTTCCAGGTTTTATCTTCAGGTGGAAAAATACCCTGCCTGGCAGGACGAAATTACACTGAACACTTGGTCGGCAGGAACTGATGGAATGTATGCTTACCGCGAATATATTTTGGAAGACGGCAATGGAAATATTATCCTTAAAGCCAGTTCAGCATGGCTTATTCTTGATATGGACAGTCGAAAAATTTTCCGGTTGAGCGATTACAAAACTACCTTCCCGAAACGGATAGATGCAAATGCTTGCCGCAATCCGAAACGAATTAAGCCGGTTGTCCACTCCGAAGAATTGAATTTTTATCCGGTATTGTTTAGCGAACTCGATATTAACAAACATTTCAACAGCGTGAAATATGTTGAGCGCGTGTTGGATGATTTTGGTATTGATTTTCTGAATGTCCACGAACCGGCAGAATTAGAGGTAAATTACCTGAAAGAAGCGGTTGCAGGCGACTCGATTGCTGTTACCCGGACACAACTGTCGGAAAACGAGTCGATGAATTGCCTGGTACGCGAATCGGATGGCGTTGATTTGTGCGTGATGCGGATGGTTTGGCGTGAAAGAAAATAGCCTATGAAATTATGGTTGGTTCTGATGCGATTATTTCGCCCGTCATTACATCAATATATAGGATGTAAAAAACGTCGGGAACATGAATTTTCCAGGTTACAAACAATTGAATTTTATCGTCTGATTTAACCGGATAAACCTTCAATCCGTTGATTTGGCACGAAGCTAAAGCTTGGTCAGTAATTTTCGTTGGATGACTTTGTCCAGAAATATCGCTATGCCATACTGTTTTGTTTCTTAAAGTTGATTTTGCTTTTTCCTGATCAAAATTGAAATGTTTCGGAATGTAAATATTTGGATACCAGTTTCCTGTACAATAATGTATTTCGCTGTTCATGATAAGGATAGAGATGTTTGAATACAGTACCTGAATGGTATCGTACTTCTGATCATGAGAGTCAATTCTCCATATAGTTCCCCCATTATAATATCCTGTCGAGAACCAAGCTTTCGTAATTACAACTTTATCAGGTTCGTCTAAGCCTAAATAGTTTTTGTTGTTAACGATAAACATTTTTGCTTTACCAATCGCCTCACTTTCTGTTAACGGAGTTGTAAATGGAGGCAGTGGATTGTTGACTGTTGCTTCACTAGATGCACAAAAGCCAAATTCATTCAATGACGAAGCGATGTATTTATTTTGTTCTTGGAACTCTTGTTGTTTTTGTTTCAGGATAACCGTATCTATCGGTTTTATAGTAGTTGGATACTTGCTGTCAGATAATAAGTTGTCTTCTTTTTGACAGGAAAAAAGGAAAGCACAAAAGACGAACGAGAGAAAGATAATTTTTTTCATCGCTTAGTTTTGATGTCAGTATTTGGCTTTATAAAACAAAGGAATAGATGAGCAAAATAGTAATAAGGTTGCGTCGCACTATTCGTTATACCACTCTACGATTTTTGCCACTTTCTCGTCCAAAGGCATAAATCCGTCGAGCCAGCGGATTTCGATGTCTTGTTTTTCCATTCGTCGGAACCAGGTCATTTGGCGCTTGGCAAACTGGTGAATGGCCACATTTAAGCCATCAAACATCTCATGGTAAGTCAATTCTCCGGTCAAATGTTGTGTCATAAATTTGTATTCGAGGCCGTAATACGTGAGTTGCTCAGGAGTTAAACCACTGTCGAGCAATCGCTGCACTTCGTCGAGCATTCCATCTCTCAGGCGCTGGCGAAGGCGTGTGGTAATTCGTTTGCGACGCGATTGACGGTCGAATTGCACACCTACGACCAAGCTCTTAATTGTTGGCATTCCGGTATTGATTTCCGGGTGAGAGAGGTAAAACTCTTCAATTTCAATAGCCCGTACGGCCCGCTTTTCATTCTCAATATCGGTTTGGTTATGCAATTCCGATTTGTATGATTTAAGAATCTCAGTTAGTTCGTCCAGTTTTTTTCCATCCATTTTTTTGCGCAATTCCTCGTTAACCGGCACGTGAATCAGCTTGTAATTTTTCAGGATTGCTTCAAGGTAAAGTCCGCTTCCACCGCACATTACAGGCAGTTTTCCGCGGTTTTTAATTTCTTCAAAAACTTTCAGAAAATCTTTTTGGTATTCAAATACATTATACTCGTAACCGGCGTCAACAATATCGATGAGGTGATACGGTATTTGCTTCTCGTTAATCAAATAATCAGCATAATCTTTTCCTGTACCAAGGTCCATTCCACGATAAACCTGGCG
Source organism: uncultured Prolixibacteraceae bacterium (assembly GCA_937915865.1). Taxonomy (GTDB): domain Bacteria; phylum Bacteroidota; class Bacteroidia; order Bacteroidales; family Prolixibacteraceae; genus Aquipluma. The sequence continues at coordinate 20,528 of CALGIG010000083.1, forward strand.
CGAGTCAGCCGATATAACTTCACCATCGAGCGCCAAAGCTACGTTAGCTGCAACGCTTGTTTTACCCGAAGCCGTTGGTCCTAAAATGGTAATCAAATTATATTTTTTCGTCTGCATGAAATCTGAAGTTTTGATTTTGCAAATTAATGTATTTTTGTGGGGCAAAATTAATTGTATCTTCGATTTCGCTACGACGATTTACAGAAACAAAATGACGCGCTGGATGATCTATTTATGAACCTTCGTATTTGTGGCTTCGTAGCGAATATTATGAATTTAAGATGACGCACAGACAACAAAACATTACAATCAAAAATAAAAAGGCTTTCTTCGATTACGAAATCCTCGAAACTTTCATTGCCGGAATTCAACTGGCAGGAACCGAAATTAAATCAATTCGCGGGTCGAAGGCCAGTTTGGTCGATTCATATTGCTCATTTTGGGACAATCAATTGTATGTAAAAAACATGCACATTGCTGAATACGAACTAGGGACCTGCAACAACCATATCGCTAAACGCGACCGAAAGCTGCTCCTTACCCGCAAAGAACTTGATAAAATTCAGAAGAAGTCGAAAGAAGGTGGAATTACAATCGTGCCACTTAAGCTTTTTATTAACGATCGTGGTTTGGCTAAACTTGAAGTTGCATTGGCCAAAGGAAAGAAAACTTATGACAAACGAGAAACCCTAAAGTTGAAAGATGCCTCTCGGGAAATGGACAGGGCAAAGAAATTTTAAAAAGCTTAAATCGAACTGACTTAAACATATTTCCAAAGATAGGTTCATGGAGTTTCATGATTTTTAAAAATTTATTAATCTAAAAATCAATCGCTTCAAATAGATATTGTTACCTTTGTCAACCTGAAAAAATCACAAAACATTTATAATAAATGATCACAGTTTCAAATTTGGCCATCCAGTTTGGGAAAAAACCTTTGTTTTCAGACGTTAACCTGAAATTCACACCAGGGAACTGCTATGGCGTAATCGGTGCAAACGGTGCCGGAAAATCTACCTTTCTTCGAATTATTTCCGGCGAACTTGATGCAACCCGAGGTTCAGTTTTAATGGGGCCAGGCGAGCGTTTATCGGTGTTAAACCAGAACCACCATGCTTTCGACGAATATAGTGTTCTCGATACTGTTTTAATGGGACATGCAGAGTTGGTTCGCATAATGAAACAAAAAGATGCACTGTATGCCAAACTCGATTTTTCGGAAGAAGATGGAATTTTGGCTGCTAAACTCGAAGATGATTTTGCCCAAATGAACGGCTGGAATGCTGAAAGTGATGCCGCCGGATTGCTTAGTGGCCTGGGAATTAAGGAACACATGCACTACACCATGATGAAAGACCTGAATGGTAAGGAAAAAGTGCGCGTTTTGCTTGCCCAGGCTTTGTTTGGTAATCCCGATAACCTGTTGCTCGATGAGCCTACCAACGACCTCGATCTTGAAACAGTCTTATGGCTGGAAAATTACCTGGCCAATTGTCAGAATACAGTGATTGTTGTATCTCACGACCGCCACTTCCTCGATAATGTTTGTACCGATATTGTTGACATCGATTACGGTAAAATCCGCGCTTTTTCAGGAAACTATTCGTTCTGGTACGAATCAAGCCAGCTGGCATTACGTCAGGCAGCCAACGCCAATAAAAAAGCCGAAGAAAAACGCAAAGAGTTGCAGGAATTTATTCAGCGGTTTAGCGCTAATGTGGCTAAGTCGAAACAAACCACCAGCCGTAAGAAGATGCTCGAAAAACTTAAAATCGAAGAAATTGAGCCATCAACCCGCCGTTACCCCGGAATTATATTCCAGCCTGAACGGGCAACAGGCGACCGTGTTCTTTCGGTTGAAAACCTTACTTATGAAATCGATGGCGAAGTATTGTTTAAAGATATTTCGTTTACCATTGAACGTGGAGATAAAGTGGTATTTCTGGCTAAAGAAAATCGTTCAATTTCAGCATTTTTCAATATCATCAATGGTTTGATTCAACCTACATCAGGGTCGTTTACCTGGGGAGTAACCATTACAACAGCTTATTTACCATTCGATGTAACCGATTTTTTCACTAAAGACGAAACATTATACGAATGGCTTGGTAAATATTCGCATGATACCAGCGAAAATTTCCTGCGTCAATACCTGGGAAAAATGTTGTTTTCGGGCGACGATCTTCAGAAAAGCGCGAAAGTGCTTTCAGGAGGCGAAAAAATGCGTTGCATGATTGCCCGAATGATGCTGGTTCACCCGAATTCCATTGTACTCGACCATCCAACCAACCATTTGGATATGGAGTCAATACAGGCATTTAATAACAACATGAAAGCTTTCCCTGGCCAAATTCTGATGACTGGACACGACCATGAATTCATCGAATCGGTTTGTTCGCGCGTAATTGATCTGACACCCAAAGGAGCCATTGATAAATACATGGATTTCGAGGATTACCTCACTGATGAAAAAATTAAGACGTTACGTGACGAGCGTTATAATTAAGAGACCTGTAAATGAGTAAAAAGCCGGCTTTGAGTTATTTCAGGGCCGGCTTTTTACTTTTCGTTACACCAACACAACTACCGGACTTTGCCGTGAGGTTTCGTTTTTGTATTTTACTTTTGGATAACCGACAAGTAAAGCTGCATAAACCTGATGATTTTCAGGAATATTGAACCGTACATTCAATTTGCTCTTTTTAGTCATAGCTTTTACAATAAAGCCGTTGAAACAGGTAGCTAACCCCAGCGTATTGGCGTAAATAGATGTATAAGTTGCCCAAATGTTGGCATCGGCATCGAGCATCCCGGTTTTCGAAACTTCTCCATGAAAAAGAATAGCCGCCGGGGCATTGTAACATATTTGCGTTTCACCAGCTTCATTCCGGCTGATAAACGAATCGCGGTATCTTCGCATTTTTTTTACATTAAATGAAGGAACAAACAGGCGAAGTAATGGGCTCACCCAAGGTGAGCTCACAAAACTAAATAGCTTAATTAGTTTTTCCTCGACAAGATCGTTCAGTAGTTTTACCTTTTCTTTTGAACGTACAACTGTAATTTGCAGCGGACGGGTATTACTGGCCGATGGATAATGTTTCATATTTTCGGTCAGTTGCAACAATACAGCATCAGGAATATCTTTAGGTAAATAACTTCGGCACGAGCGTATTCCAGATGTCAGGTTACGAAAATCTTTGGGAGTAACCTGGTGTGGCTGAAGCATAAAAACATCGCCAAAATCGGGTCTGACAGCCATTTCAGGACAAATAGCTACACAATGCCCGCAATGAATACAAGTGTCGGCAATTTCTCCTGTTGCAATAGTAATGGCATTTGCCGGACAGTCTTTTTCACATTTCAGGCATCGGGTACATTTTTCGAGTTGAATAAAAGGCATAACAATCAGAATTTGATATTCAAAGGTAAAAATAAAGTATGGAGTGCCTAAAAAAATGTTACGGGATGCGTGATACAAATAAAAGGCTAAATTGTTGAATGGTTACATGGTTGGTCACTCATTTTAACCATTCGGCCATGAAACTATTTAACCATACATTTTCTAATTCTCAATTTATGTAGATTGCTACGACCCACTTTAATTCTTCACATCCATACGACTCTTTAACGCCTGAATTTCACTGGTTAGTATTTTCAGTTGCATTTCAATTTGATTGTCGGTCAGCTGAGCTTCGGTTACTTCTTTACTGATGTAATGAACAAATTTCCAGATTTCGCGGATTTCGGTTGCTGCCAGTTCATAAGGTTCGTAAATTTTGTTTAACGAAATCATTTGAAAACAGCCGCGTGTAGCCAGTTCATTTTTAAGTTGCTTGAAAACCAAACCTTCATTCAGCGTGAGTACTACGTAGAACTGTCCATCTTTAACCGCATTCCAGTCCTGAACAAATTCTCCGGTCACCCAGGAGCCATCGGGAACAGGCAACATCGAATCGCCGCTGATCTGGAATGTTCGATACTTTCGCTCCGACGATAAAAATGGGAGTTGAAAAACAGGCAATTCCGAAATGTACTCCGGATCGGCAAAACCATTTGTGTAGCCTGCTTTGGCTTTCTCTGAAACCAGTTCAATGTTTTCGCGGTTTTGCCTGTCAATGGTAGTTGCTAAAACACGAATATTGCTACCTTTCAGGAAAACATCCTGTCCATGCTCCAGTTCGTAAAGCTGGCTTTCGCGTAACTTTGATAAATCGACGCGTAGTAACGTGTCAATAGCAATGTGAAAATAATCAGATAATATAATCAACGACTGAATACTTGGTCCCGAAATTCCGTTCTCGTAATTATTTAACGTCGAACGTTTTATTTCTAACGCTACAGAAAGCTGATCCTGAGTAAGTTTCTTTCTGGTTCTCAAAAATTTAATATTCGAATCGAAGTACATATTTGGAGATTTAATTTTAAAGATTAAATTAAGGTCAATTAAAATGATTAAATAGTAGTCAAATATAAAGGATTGTATCTAAAAAACAAAATATTGAATAGTAATTTTGGTTTGGATGGCATTATTGGTTAAAAATTTCACTGGAAGACTCTGTGGATAAATGAGTTGATCATGTGGTTCAATATTTTTTGCTACAGAGTTACACCGATGAAAAATACAGGGAGTCATAAAGAAAATTGGAATTGATATAGGAAAAACGAAATGCGGGGAGGATGAACAATGAACTTACAAAACAACACAATCGTACACCTCGACCTCGACACTTTTTTTGTGTCGGTTGAACGGCTCCGTAATCCACTGCTGAACGGGAAACCAGTTATTATCGGGGGACTTTCGGATAGGGGCGTGGTTGCCAGTTGCAGCTACGAAGCCCGGCAATTTGGTGTTCATTCGGCTATGCCCATGCGTATGGCGCTTAATTTATGCCACGATGCCACTGTTATTCGTGGTGATATGGACGAGTACAGTAAACGCTCACGCGAAGTAACCGAAATCATCGCCGAAAGCGCCCCCGTATACGAAAAAGCATCGATTGACGAGCATTACCTCGACATTTCGGGAATGGACCGGTTTATCGGGTCGTACAAATGGACGCACGAATTACGCCGCCGAATCATCAGCGAAACAGGTTTGCCTATTTCATTTGGTTTGTCGGTAAACAAAACGGTATCGAAAATTGCGACCGGCGAAGCTAAACCAAACGGCGAAAAGCAGGTTCCGCGCGATTTGGTGCAACCATTCCTGAACCCGTTACCCATCAAAAAAATTCCCGGCGTGGGCGACAAAACCCGTCAGCTATTGCACTCAATGGGTGTTTTTACCATTCACACGCTCAGCATCATTCCTCCTGAAATGCTTCAAAGTGCATTGGGCAAATCGGGAATCGATATCTGGAGAAAGGCCAATGGTATCGATTTTTCGCCGGTGGTGCGTTATTCCGAAGAAAAGTCGATCAGTACCGAACGTACATTCGAAACCGATACCATCGATGTGCAGATGCTCGAACGCCTGCTGATTGCTATGGTTGAGAAAATAGCCTTCAGAATGAGGAAAAAGCAAAAACTGGCTTCGGTGGTTACAGTAAAAATTCGTTACTCAAATTTCGACACGCACACCTTGCAAAAGCAAATTGCCTATACTTCGTTCGATCATGTGCTGATGAGTACCGCACTCGATTTGTTTAGGCGATTGTACGAGCGACGAATGCTCATCCGCCTGATTGGCGTCAAGCTGGGCGGACTGATTGGCGGTGTTCAGCAACTCGACCTGTTCGACAACAACGAGAAGATGGTCAAGCTTTACCTGTCGATGGACAAAATCCGCCTGCGCTACGGCTCCGACTCCATTCACCGCGCCTCGGGAGTCGAAAAGAAAGAAAAAGTTGTCAGTCGCAGAATTCAGTTGCAAACCGCACGATTTAAAGATGTTGAAATTTGAAGATTTGTTGCTAGTGGCTAGCGGCTGGCAGCTAGTCGCTTTTTTTGAACTTGCAACCCGAATTTCGCAACTCACAACAATTCGAAAATGTATTTAAACTGCCATTCATATTATAGTCTTCATTACGGAACGCTCAGTATTGGCGAGATGCTCGATCTGGCTACGCAAAATGGCATCGGAACCTTTGCGCTGACCGATATTAACACCACGATGGGCATTCCTGAATTTGCGATGGAAGCCCAGAAAAAAGGCATAAAACCCGTCGCTGGCTGCGAATTTCGGAACGACGACGACCTACTTTACATAGCCATTGCCCGAAACCACGAAGGGCTGAAAGAACTGAATGACTGGCAAACAGAACACAACCTTCAGAAAAAAAAATACCCGGCAGATGCTCCTGCATTCAACCATGTATACATTGTTTACCCATTAGGTCTAAAACCAGCTAACGGCTTGAATGAAAATGAATTTACCGGCATAAAAAGCCGACAACTGAATAAACTGCTTACCTCTGAATACCGCAATTTTCCTGAAAAACTAGTTGTTTGGCAGCCGGTAACTTTTCAATGTCAAACGGGCCGGTTTTTACACAAATCGTTGCGCTCCATTGCACACAATACACTCATCAGTAAACTACAGCCCAGCCAGTTTGCCGATGAGGCTGAAGATATGGATTACCCAACTTTGCTGAACCAGTTCCGGAATTTCCCGGAAATCGTTGGCAATACACAAAAGTTGCTCGATAGTTGTTCTTTGAATATTGATTTTAAGTCGAATAAGAACAAGAAAATGTTTACCCAATCGGTTTACGACGACAAACTTTTGCTTGAGAAATTGGCGTTTGAAGGCATGGTTTACCGCTATGGAAAATGCAATGCCGAAGCCAAACGACGAGTGTCGCACGAGCTGGAGATTATTCATAAACTCGGCTTTTCGTCGTATTTTCTAATTGCCTGGGACATTATCCGTTATGGCATGTCTCGCGGGTTTTACCACGTGGGGCGCGGAAGCGGCGCCAACAGCATTGTGGCTTACTGCCTGAAAATTACCGATGTCGATCCGATTAAGCTCGACCTTTATTTCGAGCGTTTTCTGAATCCGCAACGCACCTCGCCGCCCGATTTCGATATCGATTACTCGTGGCGCGACCGTGAACACATTCAGGATTATATTTTTAAGCGTTACGGGTATCAGTATACCGCCTTACTTGGCGCTACCACTACGTTTAAAGATCGCTCAATATTTCGTGAGTTAGGCAAGGTTTTTGGGCTTCCGAAAGAGGAAATCGATTTGCTGGCCGACAACCCTGATGACGTGCGAAACCAAAACCACATTACCGGACTAATTGGTTCGCTGGGACAAAAGATGATGAATTTCCCGAACAACCGGAGCATCCATGCCGGAGGAATCCTGATCTCGGAAGAACCCATCACCTATTACACCGCGCTCGACTTGCCGCCCAAAGGTTTTCCGACCACGCAATGGGACATGTATATGGCCGAAGATCTGGGTTTCGAGAAACTAGACATCCTCAGTCAACGCGGCATAGGGCACATTAAGGATGCCGTTGATATTATTCTGGAAAACCGTGGCGAGAAAGTCGATATTCACCATGTCGAGCGTTTTTTCCAGGACGAACAAGTGAAATTTCAACTCCGGACTGCCGAAACCAATGGCTGTTTTTACATCGAGAGCCCGGCCATGCGCGGATTACTCACTAAGCTACATTGTGATAATTACCTGACTTTGGTGGCCGCCAGCTCGATCATTCGTCCGGGGGTGGCCAAATCTGGTATGATGAAGGAATATATTCAGCGGTTTCATTATCCTGAAAAAATAAAATACCTGCATCCGGTTATGGAAGCGCAACTCAAGGAAACGTTTGGTGTAATGGTTTATCAGGAAGATGTGATTAAAGTAGCGCATTATTTTGCGGGGCTCGATCTGGCCGAGGCTGATGTGCTACGTCGCGCTATGAGCGGAAAATACCGATCGAAAATAGAATTTCAGCGTATTGTCGACCGGTATTTTTCGAATTGCAGAGAGCAAAATTACCCCGAAGAAATAACCAAAGAAATCTGGCGGCAAATCGAATCGTTTGCCGGTTATTCGTTCTCGAAAGCGCACTCGGCTTCGTACGCAGTCGAAAGTTTCCAGAGCCTTTTTCTGAAAGCACATTACCCGCTCGAATTTCAAACGGCGGTAATCAATAACTTTGGCGGGTTTTACCGCACCTGGGTGTATTTTAACGAAGCCAAACGGCAGGGGGCTACCATAGAGCTGCCTTGTGTGAACTATAGCCGTAGCGAAACCCGCATCGTAGGGAAAACCATTTATACAGGATTTGTTCATGTACAAAACCTCGAACAAAACACTATTCAGCAACTGCTCGACGAGCGAGCGCGAGATGGAAAATTTCTGTCGTTAACCGACTTTATCAGCAGGGTCAATATTTCAAAAGAGCAACTGGTCATTCTGATTAGGCTTGGTGCTTTTCGTTTCTGTAATAAAACAAAAGCTGAGCTTATATGGGAAGCCTATCTGCTTATCAACCGCCCTGCCCCGGTGGTGCAAACCCGTTCTATATTTCAACCCCAGGAACGTAAATACCAGTTGCCCGAATTTGAGCAACCATTACTGGCCGATGCCTACGACGAAATTGAACTGCTTGGTTTTCCGGTAACTTTAAGCCCGTTCGACATGCTCGAAACCAGTTTCAGGGGTGAAGTAACTGCAAAAAAGATGATGGAAAATGTAGGCAGGAAAGTACGTATGCTGGGACGGTTGGTGGCTATTAAATATGTACATACCTCACGAAACGAAATCATGCATTTTGGAACATTTACCGATGTTCAAGGCGAATTTTTTGACACTGTACACTTTCCGCCATCTTTAAAACAATATCCTTTCAGGGGAGATGGTATTTACCTGATGCTGGGTAAAATTGTTGAAGAATTTGGTTTTCCGAGCCTGGAAGTTGAAAAAATGGCCAAGATGCCAATAAAACCAAATCCAAAAGCCTGAAACAATACCATAATTTCCAAAACAAAAGATGCAGCCCCGGTTTTTACCTGGAGCTGCATCTTTCACTGGTCTTCACGAAAAATCTCAAAATATTCAGTAAAATAACCTTATTCCCTGGTTAAATTACGAGTTCAAGTCTTCAAAGTCGAGTTTAGTAAAATCTTTTGAATACTCAACTTCTTCAAATTCTTTGTTGTTAACTGGTACAGAACTTTCAATATCAGTGTGTTCGTTGTAATCAACATCCTGTTGATTCTGATCAATGAAAGTTATTACTTCCTGCAAACCATCCATAAACTTGGCAAAATCTTCACGGTAGAGGAAAATTTTGTGTTTTTCAAAATGGAAATTGCCGTCTTGTTCAAAACGTTTCTTGCTTTCAGTAATAGTCAAATAAAATTCATCTCTTCTAGTAGATTTTACATCGAAAAAATAAGTTCTTTTCCCAGCTCTGACAGCTACTGAATAAATTTCATCCCTGAAATTACTGTCATTTTCTAAATGATCCTCATTTCTTTCAAAGTCTTCCATCATACATTTTCAATTGAATACCAATTCCTTTCATCAGCGCATCAATGTTTTTCATAATCTGATGTCTGTGTATGCAACTACAACAGTGAATTGGCCGGTTAGTCTATTTTCAATAACGTTTAATTTAATTTTCAGGTCAAAAAAACTATTTCACCAAAATTAAAAAAAATATCTGATAAATACCATCAGGTGTTAATAAACACACTAACCTTGAAATGAGGCATTTGGAAATGGCGAGAAAAAAACTTCGTTCGTTCTATCAAAAACTATTTTCCTGTATAATATTTCATTGCCTCTGGCAGAAAAGCTTTTATTGCGGCTATCCTGTTTTCTTCAACTGGATGGGTACTTAAAAATTGTGGCACTTTAGAGGTTGAATTTGCGGCCATACGTTCCCAAAAACTAATCGCTTCATTAGGGTTATATCCGGCCATTGCCATAAAAATCAATCCAAGTTTATCTCCTTCATATTCTTGCTGACGTGAATAAGGTAACATTACACCGTATTGGGTACCAAGTCCGTAAGCTGTCATAAAAATTGATTGCGTTTCCTGTGGTTTGGTTTTTATTAATTCAGAAAGGGCTACACTACCATATTGCTGAACCAGTTGCTGGCTCATTCGTTCATTGCCGTGCCGGGCGACTGCATGTCCAATTTCGTGTCCCATAACAACAGCTACGCCTGCATCGTTTTTGGTTATGGGCATTATTCCGGTATAAAAGACTACTTTTCCGCCCGGCATACACCATGCATTCAATTCATTACTTTCAACAAGGTTGAAATCCCATTTAAAATCGGCAACCCGGTCTGCAAAACCATTTTCCTTTAAGTACTTCTCAACGGCAGCCGACATTTTAGCCCCAACCCTTTTAATTGTTGCTATTTGTTCTTGATTGGTCGATAATTTATTGGCTTTTAAGAAGTCGTTGTAGTTAGTTAAACTTAATTCGAGCATACTCGACTCAGGTACCAGGCTTAACTGCTTGCGGCCTACCAAAGGCACTGTTGCACACGACTCGATTAGTAATAATGATGAAACCAGAATAATTTTTACGGCATTTTTAATAGGTGCATTTTTCATCTTTATAATTTTTCGTTATTCTATGTATTGTTTCCAATGATTAAAATAAATTTAATTGCTTTAGATCAACATATCTAAATTAAACAAATTCAATAAAAAAAGGTGCGTTTAGCACCTTTTGATTTTTATGTTTTTTGCTCGTTATTATCTTAATTTAGCTGCCAGCAAAGTATTTTGAAGTAACGAAACACGGGTCATTGGGCCAACACCGCCTGGTACAGGGGTAATGTACGAACATTTGGGCGCAACTTCATCGAACTTGATATCGCCCTTTAATTTAAAGCCTGACTTTGTTTCGGTTGAAGGTACTCGCGTAGTACCTACATCGATAACAATTGCACCTTCTTTTACCATATCTGCTTTAATAAATTCAGGCGATCCTAAAGCTGTGATTAAAATATCAGCCTCTGCACATACCTTGCCAAGGTCTTTTGTTTGACTGTGGGCCACGGTAACTGTTGCATTTATAGCTTTTTGCGACATTAATATGCTCATTGGCCGGCCAACTATATTGCTTCGTCCAACGATTACACAATTTTTACCTGATGTTGAAATATTATATCTTTTCAATAGCTCAACAATTCCGTAAGGTGTAGCCGACAAAAATGCAGGTAGGCCAAGCACCATTCTGCCCACATTTTCAGGAGTAAAGCCATCAACATCTTTTTTCGAATCGATTGCTTCAATTACTTTTTGTTCCGAAATATGTTTTGGTAAGGGCAACTGTACAATGAACCCGTCAAGTTCTTCGTCGACATTTAATTCGGCAACTTTTGCAAGTAACTCGGCTTCAGTTACATCATTTTCGTATCTGATTAAGGTTGAGCGAAAACCTACTTCGGCACAATCTTTAATTTTGTGGGCCACATAACTTTCGCTTCCGCCATCGTGTCCAACCAAAACAGCGGCCAGATGCGGGGCTCTTTTGCCCGAAGCAACAATTTGTTTTACTTCTTCTGCAATTTCTTTCTTTATTTCTTCTGAAGTCTTTTTCCCGTCAATTAAAATCATATCTTGTTTTTTATCGTTTTGGACCAACGTTACCCATCATCCGGTTCAGGTTCTTACCCTGGGAAACAAATTTCATCATTTTGCGGGTTTCGGTAAACTGTTTAATCAGACGGTTTACTTCCTGTATGCTCGTGCCTGATCCGTCGGCAATACGTTTACGGCGCGAACCATTCAGTAAACTTGGATCTTCCCGCTCAGCAAATGTCATCGAATAAATAATAGCTTCAATATGTTTAAAGGCATCATCCTCAATCTCAACATCTTTTAATGCTTTTCCCATTCCGGGGATCATCGCGGCCAAATCCTTCAGGTTTCCCATTTTTTTAATTTGCTGGATTTGCTTCAGAAAATCGGTGAAGTTAAACTGGTTTTTAGCAAGTTTTTGTTGTAGCCGTTTGGCTTCCTCTTCGTCGAATTGTTCCTGCGCTTTTTCGACCAACGAAACGATATCGCCCATTCCTAAAATACGATCGGCCATACGTTCAGGGTGGAAATTATCCAGTGCATCAAGCTTTTCTCCTGTACCAACAAACTTTATTGGTTTATCTACAACAGAACGAATTGAAAGTGCAGCACCACCACGGGTATCGCCATCGAGTTTTGTAAGAACAACACCATCAAAATCCAACCGGTCATTAAATTCTTTGGCTGTATTTACAGCATCCTGACCGGTCATTGAGTCAACAACAAAAAGAATTTCATGAGGTTTTACTGCATCTTTAACAGCAGCTATTTCGTTCATCATTTGCTGATCGATTGCTAAACGACCGGCGGTGTCGATAATTACAACGTCGTTTCCCTGCATCTTTGCCTGGCGAATAGCTTCCTGAGCAATCTTAACAGGATTTTTATTGTCGTCTTCGGTGTAAACCGGAACTCCGATTTGTTGCCCAAGAACTTTAAGCTGTTCAATAGCTGCCGGACGATAAACATCGCCTGCGACCAATAAGGGGTGTCTTCCTTTCTTACTTTTAAGTAATTTGGCGAGCTTGCCCGAGAATGTTGTTTTACCTGATCCTTGCAATCCGGCAATTAAAATAATCGAAGGACTTCCTTTTAGGTTAATATCGACAAATTTACCGCCCATTAATTCGGTAAGTTCGTCGTGTACAATTTTAACCATTAATTGCCCTGGTTTGATGGCGTTGAGAACATCCATCCCTAAGGCTTTTTTCCTTACATTTTCGGTAAACGATTTGGCTATTTTAAAATTTACGTCGGCATCAAGCAGCGCCCGGCGGACTTCCTTTAACGTTTCAGCAACATTTATTTCGGTAATTTTCCCCTGACCTTTCAGTAGTTTAAACGACCGCTCCAGCTTTTCGTTCAGATTCTCAAACATATCTATCAGAAATATTACATTTTGTAAAAACTTTTGCAAAAATATAAAAATATGGCATAGAGCCGTAAATCTGAAAATTTAAAATAGTTGTTTGTTGTGGGTTACCTTTTGTCTGTTTTTAGGATTAAAACATATAGATAGAACAATTGGGAGGGATGTATGACGAGGGTAGAATTGAATTATTTAGGATTAATTTTTGATTGTCCGGTTGGCTGTGAATTACCAAATTGTAGTTTTAGCCATATTCGCAAGTTTAAAATTGAGGAACGGTTAACATTTTACGAAAACTTGTCGGGGAAAGAAAGAAGCGCTTTGGTTGAAAAACATCATAAATGTATTACCCGCAGAGAAAAAAAGACCCTTTTTCACGAATCGCAATAATGTAGATTAATGGGAGGGAGCCGGGAGGCTCCCTTTTTAGTTACTAATAAATATTCACTTCAATATACAATATTGAAGTGTCTTCTAAATATCTAATATTCAACTATGAATAGTCTGAATATTAAAATTTAATAATTACATCTGTTGTTTGATCATTTTTGAATTGCTAATAATTCTTAACAGAAAAACTTAGTATTCAAACAAATGTTTTTTTTGCAGTTTAATTACAACTTAAATCATTTACCATGTATAATTTCGAGTATCAAAACCCTGTAAAAGTTATTTTTGGGAAAGGTGAAATAGCAAAAGTAGGATTAAATATTCCTAAAGGTTCCAAAGTGCTTCTTACTTATGGCGGTGGAAGTATCTTTAAAAATGGTGTTTACGATCAGGTTATGGCATCAGTTAAAGGTTTTGAAGTTATAGAGTTTGGGGGTATTGAGCCCAATCCGCACTTTGAAACGTTGATGAAAGCTGTTGAAATTGTAAAAAAGGAGAAAATTACTTTTTTGCTTTCGGTTGGTGGCGGATCGGTTATTGATGGAACCAAATTTATAGCTGCCGCTGCACGTTTCGAAGGGAACGATCCATGGGATATTCTTGCCAAACGTGCATTTGTTAAGGATGCTGTACCTCACGGAACTGTTTTGACTTTGCCGGCTACCGGTTCTGAAATGAATTCGGGAGCAGTAATAACTAAAGCTGAATCGAAAGAAAAACTGGCTTTTATGTCACCTAAAGTGATGCCATTATTTTCTGTTCTCGATCCTGAAACAATTTATTCGTTGCCTGATAAACAAATTGCCAATGGTATTGCTGATGCTTTTGTTCACGTGATTGAACAGTACTTAACTTTCGCGGCAAATTCGCCACTTCAGGACCGCTTTTCAGAAGGTATTTTATTGACGCTTATTGAGGAGGGACCTAAAGTGATGGCAAATAAAAACGATTACAATGCAGCTGCAAACTTTATGTGGAGTGCTACATTGGCTTTAAATGGATTGATTGGCGCAGGGGTTCCGCAAGACTGGGCTACCCACATGATTGGGCATGAACTCACTGCCTATCACGGCATAGATCATGGTCGTACATTAGCTATAGTGTTACCAGGAGTAATGCAGGTAATGCGCGAGCAAAAGAAAGATAAAATTCTGCAATTCGGACAACGTGTTTGGGGAGTTGTTGATGGAACTGATGATGAAAAGATTGATAAAACCATCAAAAAAACAATTAACTTCTTCGAATCGCTGGGCATTCCAACCCGTTTGTCAGCGTATTCCGTCACGAAAGAAACAATAACTACTATTACAGACCGATTCAGGCAACGAGGTTATAAATTGGGCGAAAACGGCAATATTGGCCCTGATGAGATCAAGCTAATTCTTGAGGATCGGATTTAAACTCAAGATGCTATAAACTAAAAAAGGCTCCTGATTTGGAAGCCTTTTTTTTGTTTATAGCATTACTGATTATTTTATCTTTTATAATTCCAGTAATTAACTTCTTCGGCAGTTTCACTTTCCGATTCCTGAAGCCAGTATGCTGGTGTAACTTTCTTCCCTGAAGGAGATTTCAGTCTTCTTTTGTAAACATCAACAACCGGGTTGAAAAGAATATCGGTTACACCAATTTTGAACGTTCCGGTTTCGCCTTCGGCAACAACCTTAACGTCGTAACCATTCAATGTGAGCAGTTTTTTCAGAAATTCAGTACGCTCGGGCGAAACACCTTTCTCAACAACCGAACAGCGAACTCCCTCAATTTCTTCAACGATATGTTTTCCTTTATTTAAAGCCATTTTACTGATCTTTTTAGTTTAAAAACAATTGGCTGATGCTGCGGATATACTCGAAAATACCGCTGGCAAAACCAACAAAAAATACGCCGACAGCACAAACAACCAATGCAATTCGCATAGCCATACTGCTACGGAACGTTGGAATTGGCTGATCGTTCTGATCGATAAACATGGCTTTCACTACTTTCAAATAGTAGTAAAGTGAAATCGTAGCATTTAAAACAGCAATCAAAACCAGAATATAATATCCGGCTCCAGCAGCCGAAGTAAACAAGAAAAATTTACCAAAAAAACCTGCAACAGGCGGAATTCCGGCTAATGAGAACAATGATAATGTCATCACCAGACTAAGATTCGGATTTGTTTTATACAAACCATTGTATCCTGAAATGGTTTCGACACCAGAAGCATCGTAAATGGCCGAAACAACACCGAAAGCGCCAAGGTTAGTGAACACATATACGAGCACAAAATAAACAACAGCAGTCATTCCCAGATCTCCGGCACCCAAAATACCAAGTAAGATAAAACCTGCCTGGGCAATCGAAGAGAATGCAAGGAACCGTTTAATGTTATTTTGGCGAAGTGCAAACAAGTTAGCCAATGTCATAGTTGCCACCGCAATCGTGTAGATAAGCGGTTGCCACAGGGCAACAATACTCTTGAAAACGGTGAAGAGCACAATCGTAAAAATGAACGCGGCAGCGCCTTTCGAAACAACCGAAAGGTATGAAGTTACATTGATTGGCGCTCCTTCGTAAACATCGGCGGTCCAGAAGTGGAATGGCACCAACGAAATTTTGAAACCCATACCAGCTACAAAGAAAATAAATCCAAGTGCAATCAGCGGAGTTGGAGCGATTTTAGCAGCAACATCAGCAAAATAGATTGATCCTGTTGCCCCGTAAATCATCGAAAGTCCAAATAACAAAATTCCTGAAGACAGCGCCGATGAAAGAATCAATTTGATACCAGCTTCAGCCGACTGACTTTTGTATTTATCGAATGCTGCCAATCCAGCAATAGGGATAGTTGCCGTTTCGAGTCCGAGATAGAATGTAAGAAAGTCTCCTGCAGAAACCATGAAGTTCATTCCAATCAGAGTCGAGATAGTCAGAATAAAGTATTCGCTGATCTTATCCAGATTTTCAGGTTTCTTCAGCCAACTTTCGGCCTGAAAGAAAACAATCAATACTGCAAGATTTAATACGTTCTTCATGAACATAGTCAGCTGAGTCGATTGATATGCCCCTCCAAACAATGTTCCTTCCTGCCCAGGAATAAAACCTACTGCAGTAACCAGCACAAATAGTCCAAGTGAAAATGGAATAATGCTGCCTTTCTTCTCATCAGAGGTCGCAATTTCAGCAATCAGGATTACTACTGCTGCAATGATCAGCAATAACTCCTGTCGCATAATTATAAATTGTCCGAAATCCATATTTTTTATTTTTAGAAGCCTCCCCCTAACCCCCTCCGAAGGAGGGGAACCGGAGATCGCTCTGATTTTATTTTGTTTTATTTTGCCTTTTCATATTAGTCCCCCTTTGGGGGATTTAAGGGGCTTTAAAATGGAATTACAGCAGCCAGTTTGTCAACAATAGGTTTCAAACTACCCGATATTACCTCCGATAACCAAAGTGGAGCAATACCAACCGCAGCTACCGAAACAAGAAGAGTGACAGTACTTAATTTCTCGTACCACTTCGCATCTTCAAGGTGTTCGTGATGCGGGTCCTTAATCGGACCAAGCAACATCATACCAACAACGCGAAGAATATATACAGCTGTAATTACAATAGAAGAACAGGCAATAACCGTTACTACGCGATGAAACATATCCTGATGTTGGAATGCACCTACAAAAACAGTCATCTCAGCTACAAATCCGCTCAATCCCGGAAGACCCAGTGAAGCAAAACCTGCAATCATATATACTACCGCGAGGAATGGAATCACTTTCATCAAACCACCCATCTCGGTAACATTACGTGTGTGTGTACGTCCGTAAATCATACCAATCAAGGCGAAGAAAAGGGCTGTCATCAAACCGTGTGAAATCATCTGAAGAATAGCACCGTCCATAGCAGTCTGGTTCATCATCAGGAGGGCAAAAATTACAAGCCCGCAGTGACTTACCGAAGAGTAAGCATTAATGAACTTGAGGTCTTTCTGCCATATTGCGCCAAAAGCGCCATAAACAACGCTGATCGAAGTCAGAATAATAAATATCCATGCCATCGAATTTGCTGCCTGGGGCATTAGGAACATCGCTACGCGGAAACACCCGTAACCTCCAAGTTTCATCAAAACACCAGCATGTAACATTGACACAGCAGTTGGCGCCGAAGCGTGACCATCGGGCGACCAAGTGTGGAACGGGAACAAAGCACCAAGGATTCCAAATCCCACAAAAGCAAATGGGAAAAAGAACATTTGTGTTTTCTCCGGTATAATGATTTTCGAAATTTCGATGATATTAAACGTAAGTGGGCCACCGTTAGGAGCTGAGTTGTAGTAAAGGCCAAAAATACCAACCATAATCAAAGCCGAACCGGCCATCAACATCAATGTCAGTTTCATTGCAGATTTTTCTTTCGGTCCACTACCCCAGATACCGATTAACGGATACATAGGGATTAGCGCTAACTCATAGAAAAGGAACATGGTGAACAAATCAAGCGAAATGAAGAAACCATAAACAGCAGTTGCCAGTAATATGAGCAAAACAAAGAATTCGCGCGACAAGTAGGCCATTTCCCACGAAGCAAAGATTCCGGCAAAAGTTACAATTGCAGTAAGGCAAATCATCGCTACAGCAATGCCGTCAACTCCGATACTATAATGAATGTTTAAGCTCTTAAACCAGGTATAATCGGCTGTAAACAGCATTTCGTGCATATTACCGGTTTGTCTGGCACCAAGGTACATGAACAACAGCACCGCTGCAACAACGAGCTGAATTCCCATACCAACCGCCGACACCACTCTCGCACCCTTCAGGTCCTTCGTAAAAAGGATGCTTATGATGGTCAGAATCGGTATTACTACTAATAAAGTAAGAATATTCATTTGTCTAAGTTTTTATTCTACATTAGGTAATAAATCATAAACAACGCAAGAGCCAACGCCCCGGCAACAAAAGCAAAAGCATAGTGTTGCAATTGCCCCGACTGCATTCCTTTAATCTTGTACGACGCTTTTTCGGTTACCAAACCAATACCAACCATAAATCCATCCACAATATGACGGTCGAACCACGCAATCGGGCGAGAGATGTAGTTGAAAATGATTTTGCGGGTGACAAACAAATAAATTTCGTCGAAATAGAATTTGTTGTACGTTGCGGTATATAATATACCCCAGCTCTTGGCAAGCTTAGCGGGAATATCGCTTTCTTTCTTGTACAGAACCCAAGCCACTGCAATTCCAAGGAAGCCAATTAATATTGACGGAATTGCAACCATATAATTCATTTCTGATTCGAATCCAATTTTATCAGAAGTTACCAGTTCGGTAAATGGAAGATAGCCAGAAAAAATTGAAGCAAAAGCAAGGAACATCAAAGGAATTGTCATTACCAGCGGACTTTCATGTGGCGTATGATGATAATGTCTGTCTTTTCCCCAGAAAACACTGAAGTACAAACGGAACATATAGAACGCGGTTAAACCGGCAACGATAAACTCAACAGCAAACAAAAGTTTGTTGTGATGCAAAGCGGCCACCAAAATTTCGTCTTTACTGAAAAATCCCGAAAGAAATGGAACTCCGGCTATGGTTAAACATGCAATTAGGAATGTGGCGTGTGTAATTGGCATATACTTGCGTAAACCACCCATGTCGTACATGTAATTTGAATGAACAGCATGAATAATAGAACCAGCGCCAAGGAACAATAACGCTTTAAACATAGCGTGAGTAAACAGGTGGAACATGGAAGCCATGTAACCCAAACCTTCTTCACCACCGTAACCCGAAACGCCAAGAGCCAGCATCATGTACCCCAACTGTGATAAGGTTGAGAATGCAAGCACACGTTTAATATCGTATTGAGTAATTGCAATAATTGCTGCAAAAAGTGAAGTAAAACCGCCAACATAGCCAACTATCTCCTGAGCTGCCGGAGCCTGAAAGTGAATAACCGGGAACATACGTGCTACCAGGTAAACACCGGCCACAACCATGGTTGCAGCATGGATCAACGCGGATACCGGAGTTGGACCTTCCATTGCGTCGGGCAACCATATATGCAACGGGAACATGGCCGATTTACCGGCACCACCAATAAAGATGAGAGTCATAGCCCAAGTCAGGGCTGAAACACCCATAAAACTTAAAGAAGCAGCATTCCCAAAGATTGTTGTTCCGGGTTGAGTCAATTGGCCAAAATCAAATGTTTTGGTTACATACGATAATATTAAAATACCGACTAAAAAACCAAGGTCGGCAAAACGCGTTACAATAAACGCCTTTTTCGATGCGGCAACAGCCGAAGGTTTCTGGTAGTAGAAACCAATCAGCAGGAATGAGCTGACACCCACCAATTCCCAGAAAATATACATTTGGAAAATATTGGTTGCAATAACCAAACCTAACATCGAAAAAGTAAACAGCGACAAAAAGGCAAAGAATCTTTGAAAACCTTTTTCGCCATGCATATAACCAATGCTGTACAAATGGACCATAAACGAAATGGTAGTTACAACAACCAGCATCATAACAGATATTGGATCGAGTAAAACACCCATTTTAATGATTAAAGTCTCGGTAAACCGCAACCATGTCATTTCGAAAGGTATGATCGTTTGAAATCCTTCGGCATGATGTCCGCCAAAGAAATAACTTCCGGCAGTAATTATCGAGAGCAACCATGCAGTTCCCATTCCAACTGTTCCAATTAAGCCCGAAACAATTGGCTTCCATTTCATCCCAAGTAATCCGGTAACCAAAAATATTACCAGCGGTATTATTGGAATTAATATTGTATAGTTATATCCAGTCATTATTGTTCTGTTTAGAATTTCAACTCATTTACATTTTCAACATCAATATTCTTCAGCTTGCGGTAAATGTTGATGATAAGGGCAATAGCAACCGAAGCTTCGGCAGCAGCAATACCAACGATGAACAGCGAAAAGAAGTGTCCCTGTAATTGATCAGGGTACAGATAACGGTTGAAAACCACAAAATTGATATTAACTGAATTCAGGATGAGCTCAACGGCCATCAACATGGTAATCAGGTTACGACGAATAATGAAGCCGCAAACTCCGATAAAAAACATGATCGTACTTACGACCAAGAAATGTTCGATTGGAATTCCCTGAATCATATCTCTGTGTTTTTATTTTTTTCCTTTTTAGCAATTACAATAGCAGCAATCATGGCGGCCAGTAATAAAATACTGATCAACTCGAACGGAAGCACATAACCATTCTTTTCGGTACTCAACAATTGGGTACCTATTACAGTCATATCAACCGGCAATTCCTGAACAGAAGCTGGCTGGAACGAATTCGAGAAAATGGTTGCAAAAACCAAACCTGCACCAACCAGAGCTGCGCCCACACCCATGATGAGTTTAACCAAATCGGGGTGTTTAAAGCGATGAGTAATGTGGTGTGTCAGCAGGATACTGAAAATGATCAGAACAACAATACCTCCAGCATAAAGTGTAAGCTGAACGGCAGCCATGAACTGGTATTTCAGCATAAAATACAAACCGGCAGTTGAAAGCAGTACGCAAAGCAGATAAACAGCTGCACGCAGTATCCTTCTGGTTGTAATCGTTAATAACGAGCAAATCAGGATAATTCCTGAAAACAGGTAAAACATGAATACATTCATTACTTAGCCTCCTTTCTTAATTTCGAACCGGGCTGGTTCAAAACTTTGGTGAGTTTATTGCGGTCGAAAACGGCGTGTTCGAATTTCTGACCAAAAGCCAGTGCATCCGACGGACATGTTTTTACACACAAGCCGCAAAAAGTACACATCGAAAGATGATAGATGTGTTTGTCGATCACTCTTTCCATTTTACCTTCAGCATTTGGCACGCGGTCTGTGATAATTTCGATCGATCCATTCGGACAGTTCATTTCACAAATGCCGCAGCCCGTGCAAGCGTGTTGGTTGTTTTCATCGTGCGGCATGATCACTTCGCCTTTGAAGCGGTCGGTCATTTTCAGCGTCTTCCGGTTTTCAGGATACTGTTGTGTTACAATCGCACCTGGGCTGAAAAAGTATTTCCCGGTTATGCGCATTCCTGCCCACAACGTTGAAACGCCTTTAAACAGTTCGGATAAATATTTTGCTATACTATTCATTGGATTTTCGTATTAAAAGTGCCATCCCATCAAAACGATGAAAGCGATCAGTATAATATTGAATAAACTGATTGGTAACAGGTATTTCCATTCGAGTGTAAGCAACTGGTCGATCCTCAAACGTGGGAAAGTCCATTTGAACCACATGATTACCCAGATTACAAAGAATGTTTTACCGATAAACCAAATGATAGATGGAATGTAGTCCATGATCTGGTTAAAGCCTTCCCAGTTGCCAATATGAAGCGGCATCCAGCCTCCGAGGAAAACGGTAGCTGCGATAGCCGATACAATAAACATGTTCATGTATTCAGCAAGGAAGAAGAAGGCGAATTTGATACCTGAATATTCAGTGTGGAAACCGGCGGTCAGCTCCGATTCAGCTTCAGCCAAGTCGAAAGGTCCGCGGTTGATTTCGGCGGTACTGGCAATCAGGAAAATGATGAACGAAATCACGGCTGGAATGTGGCCTTTGAAAATCCACCATCCGTTAGCCTGGCTTTCTACAATTCCTGAAAGCTGCATGGTTCCGGCGAAAACGATGATCGAAAGCAACGACAATCCAACAGAAAGTTCGTAACTCACAATCTGCGCACCACTGCGCATCGCACCAATCAACGAATATTTACTGTTACTCGACCAGCCTGCGAGCAAAATACCCACAACGCTCAACGACGAAACAGCCATCACGTAAAAAACACCAATATTGAAATCGATTGCCTGAAGTCCTTTGGCATAAGGTATTGCGGCCATCGCCAGGAACGAACAGATAATCACGATAAAAGGTGCAAGGTTGAAAAGGAATGGATCCGATTTGCGAATCGGGATCAACTCTTTCAGCAAAAGTTTAATCAAGTCGGCAATGGTTTGAATGATACCCCATTTACCTACACGGTTTGGTCCTACGCGGTTTTGCATGAAAGCACAAACCTTACGTTCGGCATAAACAAGGAATAAACCAAGTAAAGCATAAGCCAATAAAAAGACCAACCCGACGAGAACAAACTCGGTAAATGTGACCCATCCCGGCGACATCAGGCCCGAGAGCCAAGTGTGTATCTGGCCGGTAAGTGTCGAAAAATCGTAAATGTTTGAAGTCATATTAGTGTTCATTATCGGTCAATATCAGGGATTACTAAATCGAGTGAGCCACTGATAGCAATCAGGTCGGCAATTTTACAACCTTTGGCAATTTCGTTCATAACGAACAAATTGCTGAAGTTAGGCGTACGGAATCTCATACGGTATGGCGATTTGTTGCCATCGCTGACCACATACACAGCAAGTTCTCCACGGGCTGTTTCAACTCTGCGGAAATACTCGCCTGCCGGAAGTTTAATGATTGGTTTCATTTTGGCAGTATAGTCGCCTTCCGGAATGTTGTCGATCAACTGTTCTATGATATTCAACGATTCCCACATTTCGCGCATACGAACCTGGTAGCGGGCAAACGTGTCGCCTTCGGTTTCCAGAATTTCGTTGAACTGAACTTTATCGTAAGCACCGTAAGGGGCAATTTTACGAATGTCGCACGAGAAACCAGAACCACGACCCGAAGGCCCGGTAACACCGTAACCGATTGCAGTTTCCTTGCTCATGTATCCAATTCCCTTCGAACGGTTATGGAAAATCACGTTGCCAGTAAGCAATTGATCGTATTCGGGCAATTTCTTGCGGAAATAAGTTATAAATTCTTTAGTTCTTTTCTGGAAATTTGGATGAATATCGTGCATCAACCCGCCTGGCATCACAAAGCTGTGAAGCAAACGGGAACCAAAAGATTCTTCGAAAATATCGAGAATGTATTCGCGGTCACGTAACCCATAGAAGAAAGTAGTTAAAGCACCGAGGTCCATGCCAAAAGCACTCCACCACAACTGGTGCGAAGCCAAACGGTTAAGCTCATCCAAAATGGTACGAATGTATTTCACTCGTTCAGGCACTTCAATTTGCATGGCATCTTCCACAACCAAACACACCGCTTCGTTGTTAATATGTGCTGAGAGGTAGTCCATCCTGTCGGTTAAATGAATAATTTGAGGATAGGTCAATGCCTCGGTCATCTTTTCAATACCACGGTGAATATACCCAATATGTGGAATCAGGTATTTTACTGTTTCTCCTTTCAGGCATACTTCAAGCCTTAATACCCCGTGAGTTGAAGGGTGTTGAGGACCCATATTAACAATGTATTCCTCATTTTCTCCAATGATCACGTCTTTTATAATTTCTTCACTCATATATTGTCGAGTATTAACGTTCAATAATGTTTACCTCATCGCGGTAATCTTTGCGAAGCGGAAATCCTGCACCATCTTCCATAAAAAAGCGTTTCAGGTAGGGGTGATTGTTATATTGTATTCCAAAAAGATCAAAAACTTCGCGTTCAAAGTACTCTACAGCTGGATAAAGTGCAGACAAACTATCAACTTTAGCATTATCTTTATCTTCGAGAATTGATTTCAGTACCACGAGATGACGCATTTCTGTTGATTCAAGATGGTACACTACAGTGAAGTTTTTTACAAAGTCAATAGCGGTATGATTAATCATATAATCGAATGTAGTTCTGCTATCCGATTTCAGTTTCTCTGCCAATGCATATAATTTTTCAGCCGGAACAGTCACTTCTAAAAGTTGTGTCCCTTCTGAAAAAGTTGCATCAGGCTCAAGAGAACCTATTATTTTTTTTAATTCCTCTCTGTTAAGCATGATCGTTTTATAGAAGTTTTTCGTTAGGATCGTCGTAATCAAAAATCGATTCGCCTTTAATCTTACGCTGTAGCTGCATCACGCCATATAACAAAGCTTCGGGGCGTGGCGGGCATCCTGGAACATACACGTCAACCGGAATAATGTGATCGACACCGCGAACTACTGAATAAGAATTATAAAAGAATGGGCCGCCAGAAATTGCGCAGGCCCCCATAGCAATTACATACTTTGGTTCGGGCATCTGGTCGTATAACCTTTTGAGTACCGGAGCCATTTTATGGTTGATTGTACCTGCAACTACAACTACGTCGGCCTGGCGAGGTGAGGCACGGTAAACTTCAATTCCGAACCTGGAGAAGTCGTGACGTGACGCTCCTGTGGCCATCATTTCGATACCACAACAACTGGTAGCAAATGTTAACGGCCAAATAGAGTTTGAACGTCCCCAATTCAGAACACTGTCAATACTCGTCAGGAATACATTACTACCCGACTTTTTCAGGAGTTCGAGCGATTCATTGTCGCCGAAATCCTCATACTTCATTGATTTGATTTTTACACCCATTTCAAAGCTCTTTTTTTCCAGGCATACAAAAGTCCAAGGCCCAGAATGAAGAAGAAAATAATGATTTCAATAAACGCTCTTATACCAATAGCCTTCATTACAACTCCCCATGGGAACAGAAATACTGTTTCAACATCGAAAACAAGGTAAATGATAGCAAAGAGGTAATAGCCAACATTGAATTGGATCCAAGCTGGACCTTCTGATTCAATACCACACTCGTAAGGCTCAGATTTAACTGGATTTAACGAACTGGGGGCAATAAGGGTTGCGAATATAATTGCACCTCCAACAAGGATGACTGCAATTATAAAAAAGAGAATTAAAGATTCACTTTCCATATCTTAAATTTTCTAGAAAAATTTGGTAAGTCGAAATGACGCTGCAAAAGTAGTTTTTTCAATGTAGCACCAAACTAATTTCAATAAAAAAATGATTGATATTTAGCAACCGTATAGATAATTTAATATCTAATTTTCTCATTGTATTGTTTGCGAGTTTGCCTTTTTTTTACTGTAGGAATCAAAAAAAATAAGGGTCAAATCAGAAATTAATTGGATAATTTATGGTTTGACCCTTTGAAAGAGCCCCTCATGGGACTCGAACCCACGACCTGCTCATTACGAATGAGCTGCTCTACCGGCTGAGCTAAAGAGGCTTAAATAGTAAAACCATTACTTGATGGCTTTACTATTTAATTGTTAAATAATTGATGGTATCTGAGAAATATTGTACTTGCCTTCTTCAAGTTTTGTACGAACTTCGGCAAATGCTTTAATCGTATAATCAACATCTTCAAGGGTATGCATGGCTGTAGGAATCAAACGTAGCATTATCTGCCCTTTAGGTATAACAGGATATGTAACCACAGAACAGAATACGTTAAAGTTTTCACGCAGGTCCATTACCACATTGGTTGCTTCGCCCACTCCTCCCTGAAAAAATACCGGGGTCACGCAAGAATTTGTAACTCCCAAATCAAATCCTTCTTCGCGCAAACCTTTTTGAAGGGCTGCAACTACAGTCCATAGGCGTTCTCTCAATTCAGGTTTAGTGCGTAAAAGCTCCAACCTTTTCAATGCTCCAATAACCATAGGCATTGGCAACGATTTTGCGAAAGTTTGAGAGCGCATGTTGTAACGTAAATAATTACAAATATCTTCGTCGCAGGCAATGAAAGCTCCAATTCCAGCCATTGATTTAGCGAAAGTTCCGAATAAAAGGTCAACTTTATCCATTACGCCAAAATGTTCAGGAGTACCGGCGCCTGTTGCACCCATTGTACCAAAACCATGAGCATCGTCAACTAGTAAACGGAAATTAAACTCCTCTTTAAATTTGGCAATTTCATCAAGTTTTCCAAGGTCTCCGGCCATACCGAATACGCCTTCAGTAATAACTAAAATTCCACCGCCCTGTTTTTCGGTCAGTCGAGTTGCCTTGGTAAGCATATTCCTAAGGCTTTCCATATTATTATGGGCATAAACGAAACGTTTACCAATATGCAGGCGAACGCCATCGAGAATACAGGCATGTGCTTCCGAATCGTAAACAATAACATCATTTCTGCCAACAATAGCATCTATTATCGAAACCATTCCCTGATATCCGAAGTTGAGCAAAAATGCATCTTGCTTACCAACAAATTCCGCAAGATTATGTTCCAGTTCTTCGTGTTTATTAGTTTGTCCCGACATCATTCGGGCTCCCATCGGATAAGCCATTCCATAATCAGCAGCTGCCTGGGCATCGGCTTCTCTAACTTCAGGGTGGTTTGCCAACCCTATATAGTTATTAAGGCTCCAAACTAAAACTTCTTTGCCCCTGAATTTCATTTTTGTACCAATTTCGCCTTCCAATTTAGGAAAAGCGAAGTATCCATGAGCCTGTTTCATATATTGCCCCAGGCTTCCCATGTTGCTTCTCAGTTTTTCAAAAATATCCACTTTGATCTGGTTTTTAAAATTAGCATTGCAAAAGTAATTTTTTTTAATAAGTCTGCAAATGTGTTAATTTATACTAAACAAGATTGTATTCTAAAGAAATCGTTCTATTTTTCGGGTCGAAAATTTATTAAAAAATGTATATTTGCGCCATGTTAATGAAAATGAGAAATTTCGCATCAGTTTTTGTTGTTGTGCTTTTACTGACCGGTTGTAGCGACTATAATAAAGTAGTTAAAAGTACCGATTATGAATATAAGTACAAAAAAGCGCTCGAATACTACGAAAAAGGTGAATATGTTCACGCTTCGGGTCTTCTGAAAGAAATGATTTCAATAGTTAGAGGAACAAGCCGTGCCGATAAAGTCTATTACTATTATGCCAAAAGTCAGTTTGGTATGAAAGATAATATGATGGCTGGCCACTATTTTAAGACCTTGGTTAAAGAGTTTCCACGAAGTGAATATGCTGAAGAATCGCAATATATGGTTGGGTATTGTTTCTATCTCGATTCACCATCGCCGCGCCTGGATCAGGGTCCAACACAAAATGCCATCGATGCTTTACAATTGTTTATTAACCTATATCCTCGTTCTACAAGGGTTGAAGAAGCAAACCGCCTTATTATTGAAATGCGCGACAAGCTTGTTTATAAGTCATATTTGAGTGGTAAATTATATTTCGATCTCGATAACTATAGAGCAGCTGTAGTTGCTTTAACCTCTTCGTTGAAAGAATTCCCTGATACCAAATATCGTGAAGAGCTGATGTTCATGTTGTTAAAATCCAAATATTTGCTAGCTATAAATAGTGTGGTGGAAAAAAAGCATGAACGATTGAGCTCTGCTTTAGACGAATATTATACTTTTGTCGACTCTTATCCTGAAAGCAAATTCAGGAAAGAGGCGGAGAAATTTCACTCAACAGCAGAAAAAATGTTGAATTATAAATCGGAAACAAACGTTAATTAATATGGATTTCAAGAAAATTAAAGCTGAATCTACAACAGTTCCAAGAGATTTAAGAGAATTGGAAAAACGCACAGGCAATACTTATGAAACAGTGATGATTCTGGCGAAACGTTCAAACCAGATTGCATCTGAGATGAAAGAAGAACTTAGCCAGAAATTACAGGAATTTGCTTCATATACCGACAATTTGGAAGAAGTATTTGAAAACCGCGAGCAAATTGAGATTTCAAAATACTACGAACGTCTTCCAAAACCAACATTGATTGCTTACGAAGAATTTGTAAACAATCAGATTTATCATCGCAATCCAGCGAAGGAAAATAGAAATAAAGAAATGTAATACAAGCCTTTATGAGGCTACAAGGAAAACACATAATATTGGGTGTTACCGGAAGTATAGCTGCCTACAAGGCAGCTTATCTTTTACGTGGATTAGCGAAAGAAGGAGCTGAAGTACAGGTAGTGATGACGCCGGCGGCCAAAGAATTTATTACCCCGGTTACCATGTCGGCTTTATCGGGAAAACCAGTAGCTTCCGAGTTTTTTTCGGCCAATGATGGCACATGGCATTCGCATGTTGATATGGGTTTGTGGGCCGACTTAATGCTTGTTGCCCCTGCAACCACGGCAACAATTGGTAAAATGGCGCATGGAATAAGTGATAATTTACTAATAACAACATATCTCTCAGCGAAATGTCCGGTTATGGTTGCACCAGCGATGGATCTTGATATGTACCAACACCCGGCCAACACCTCTAATATTGAAGTTTTGCGTTCGTATGGTAATATTATTATAGAACCCGGAGAAGGGGCCTTAGCCAGTGGTTTACATGGTAAAGGCCGGATGGAAGAACCAGATAATATTATCGAAGAAGTTGTAAAGTTCTTTCATCAAAAAAAAAAATTACTGAATAAGCATTTTCTGGTTACAGCCGGACCAACTTACGAGAAAATTGATCCAGTCCGTTTTATTGGAAATTATTCATCTGGTAAAATGGGTTATGCTATTGCCAATGAATTAATTGCTGCCGGAGCTAAGGTTACCTTAATTTCAGGTCCGGTAAGTATTAAAAATCCCAATCCTGAAATTCAAATAATATTTGTTGATTCGGCAGCTCAGATGTATGAACATTGTGTAGGATTATATCCTGATGTAGATGGGGCAGTTATGTGCGCTGCGGTTGCCGATTTTACTCCTGAAATTATTGCCAGCGAAAAACTAAAACGTGGAAAAGATGATTTGGTTGTCAGGCTTAAACCAACCAAAGACATTGCAGCAGAACTTGGAAAACTTAAAACGAGTAAACAAATTTTGGTTGGATTTGCTTTGGAGACCAATGACGAACTCGCTAATGCGTTCTCAAAGCTACGGCGTAAAAATTTGGATTTCATAGTTTTAAATTCTATGAACGATAGTGGTGCCGGATTTGGAGTAGATACCAATAAAATTACATTGATTGACAAGAACAATAATACAATGTTTTTTGAGTTAAAGTCAAAGAATGACGTTGCCAGGGATATAGTAGATCGCATTAAGCAGGAATTTGAATCACTTAATGAAAAAGGCAATTAGTTTGCGATCAATTTAATCGGTAAAAGATACTTATGAAAAGAATATACGCGTTAATTATATTAATCATTTTTTTTGAGGCTCCAGCTTTAGCTCAGGAGCTTAGATGTAATATAAGTATCTCTGCATCAAGTCTTCAAAGTGCGAATCGTACCTTGTTTGAAACAATGCAGTCGGATTTATATGAATTTATGAACAATCGCAAATGGTCCGATGAAAAATATGCAATGGACGAACGTATTGAATGTAGTTTTTTTATTAATCTTACAGAACAAGTTTCGTCTGACGAATTCAAAGGAACAATTCAGGTTCAGGTTCGTCGCCCGGTATTCAACTCATCATACGAAACAACCTTGTTGAATTTAAAAGACAATGATTTCGATGCTAAATACATTGAATACCAAACGCTTGAGTTTAATGAGACTTCTAATAAAGACAATCTGACCAATATATTAGCATTCTATGCTTACGTTATTCTTGGTATCGACCACGATTCTTTTTCGCCAGAGGGAGGAACAGAATTTTTTCAAAAGGCTCTGGCTATAGTAAATAATTCTCAGAGTGCCCGTGAAAAAGGATGGAAATCGTATGAAAGTGAACGAAATAGATATTGGCTAATTGAGAATATTCTGAATAAATCCTATTCAGGATATCGTACATGTATATATCAATATCATAGGCAAGGTCTTGATTTAATGGCTGATAAAGTGGCTGAAGGCCGTGGCGCAATTGCTGAATCTCTTAAATTAATACAAAAAGTTTTTAGAACCCGTCCATCTTTATATCTATTACAGGTCTTTTTTGATGCCAAATCTGATGAATTGGTGAACGTTTTTTCTAAATCGTTTCCCGATGAACGTAATCGAGTTGTGACTATTCTAAACGAATGTGATCCTTCCAACGGAAGCAAGTATGAAAAGATTTCGAAAGCTGAAGGTTTTTGAAATTTGAATAATCAGTTATCTTTATTGCCGGAAAAGAAAATCATTTCCCAGACA
This sequence comes from uncultured Prolixibacteraceae bacterium, assembly GCA_937915865.1. Classification (GTDB taxonomy): domain Bacteria; phylum Bacteroidota; class Bacteroidia; order Bacteroidales; family Prolixibacteraceae; genus Aquipluma. The sequence goes on from CALGIG010000083.1 coordinate 50,695, forward strand.
TTATTTATTTCAGAAACATACTGTGCTTAAATCACTTGTAATTAAAAATTATGCATTAATTGATTCACTTGAAATTAATTTTTATGGTGAATTAAATATACTGACTGGTGAAACCGGTGCAGGTAAATCAATATTATTGGGAGCCATTGGTTTGTTGATCGGACAACGCGCTGATTCCAATATTTTGCGTGATAAAACGGAAAAATGTTCAGCTGAAGGAATTTTTGATATTGGAAACTACAACCTTCAAAATTTCTTTGTTGAAAATGAGCTCGATTATGATGATGTTACTATTCTCAGGCGTGAAATAACGCCGCAAGGCAAATCGCGTGCATTTATTAATGATACTCCGGTTAGCGTTAAGGTGTTGCACGACTTAGGCTTGAAGCTAATAGATATTCATTCGCAACACCAGAACCTTGAATTAAATGAGAAAAATTACCAGTTGCAAATTGTTGATTTAGTTGCAGGAAATGGTGATTTGCTTAGAAAATACTTTGTTGATTACAAAAGTTATTTAACAATTCAGGAACAATTGAATAAGGCTCTTTTACTAGCTGACCAGGCAAAAAAGGACCTCGATTATTACCAGTTTCAATTTAATCAGCTGTTGGAAGCAAAATTAAGAGCTGGTGAACAAACGGAATTAGAGCATTTGCTCGAAAAACTTACCCATGCCGAAGAAATTATAACTGCGTTTGGTCAGATAAACCAAACACTAAATGAAGAAGAAAGATCTGTTTTGTCGGTATTAAAAGATAATTTGAATAATGTTTCAAAGTTAAAAGATTTTCTTCCTGAAGCCAGCCAACTTTTTGAACGTCTTGAATCAGTTTATTTTGAGCTTAAAGATATTGCTAACGAATCGTTTTTGATTGCTGAACGTACAGAGAATGACCCCGAAATGATTGAAAAAGTGAATCAACGTCTTGATTTGATCTATTCACTTCAACAAAAACACAGGGTTAAAACAATTACTGAATTATTGGAAATACAGGCCGATTTTGGAGACAAAATTCAATTGATTAGTTCTTATGATTTGGATATTGAACGTTTACAAAAAGAAATTGAGACGCTTAAAAGGGCACTTGAAGAGCAAGCTGGTAAAATCTCAAAAAAACGCCATTCAGTTGCAGCACAAATTGGTAATAAAATAGTAGAAGTTTTGCAAAGTATAGGAATCCCTAATGCTCATTTACAATTGAAATTTAATAAGTTAACGCAGTTAAGTTCTACCGGATTCGACGAAGTTAATTTCATGTTTTCGGCAAATAAAAGCCAGGAGTTACAGGAAATCGGGAAAATAGCCTCAGGTGGCGAAATGTCGCGGGTAATGTTGGCGATCAAAACTCTTATAACCGATGTGCGTTCTTTACCAACCATTATCTTTGATGAAATTGATGCAGGGGTTTCTGGCGAAATTGCTGTAAAAATGGGGCAGATTCTTGAACAAATGGCCACAACCGTTCAGGTTTTAAATATTACCCATCTTCCGCAAATTGCTGCCAAAGGAAAGCATCATTTTAAGGTGTATAAGTATGACCAATATGACCAGACTTTTACAGCTATGAAAGAGTTAACCGGGACAGAACGTATAGCTGAAATTGCCCAGATGCTTGGAGGTGAAAACTATACGGAAACAACTTTAAAAGCTGCGAAAGAATTGCTCGGATAAAGATTTGTTGAAAAGTGTGTCGAATCAATTCTTCTTTCGCATTTTATATCTTGAAATCAGGTTATTCCTTTGTTTGACTTCTTTGTCTAACTACTTCATAAGCCAATAGTCCGGCAGCAACCGAAACATTCAAGGATTCTATTTTCCCCAGGAGTGGTATTTTTACCTGCTCGTCGGCCAATGCAAGTAGGCGTGGGTCAATTCCCGTATCTTCTGAGCCCATAACAATTGCAATTGGTCCCAACAGATTACTATTTGTATAAATGTTAATAGCTTTTTCGGTTGCAGCAACCAGCTTTAATCCTGAATTTTTCAGGAAAGTAACAGCTTCTTTCAAACTTCGGTGACGGCAAACAGGAACAATATGCAAAGCTCCGGCTGAGGTTTTTACAGCATCGGCATTGATTCGCGCAGAGCTTTTGTCAGGAATTATAATTGCGTTAATTCCGGCGCATTCAGCCGAACGGACAATAGCTCCAAAATTACGGACGTCGGTCACTTGGTCCAGAATCAGAACAAATGGTATTTTGCCTTCTTCGTACAGAGTAGGAATAATGTCTTCGATGCGTTGCAGTGCAATCGGCATAACGAAAGCCAGTACGCCCTGATGGTTTTTTCGTGAAATCCGGTTTAGTTTTTCAATTGGCACATATTGGAAAGGGACATTGTTGATGCGGATTAGATCGAAAAGTTCTTTAAATAAATCGCCGGTAAGCCCTTTTTTTATAAGCACTTTGTCGATTTCTTTTCCGGCCTGAATAGCTTCAATGACTGCCCTTATGCCAAAGATTAAATCGTCGGCTGGTTTATCTTTAATCATTTTGTGAAATATTAGCCCCCACCAATCTCCCCCGAAGGGTAAGGCTTAAAGCCCCCTCTTTAGGAGGAGATTGGACGAGGCTGTTGTTTTTTACCATGTTTTCTTTTTAACAATTTCTTCCAATTCTTCCTGAAGTATTTCCCATTCGTACATTTTCTGCTCTAATTCTTTCTTCAGTCGGTCGTATTTTTTGAAAATTTCAGGATCAGAACCATCAGCAATTTCCAGGGCTTTATCCATTTCAGTGATTTTACTTTCAAATGAATTAATTTCCTGTTCTGTTTTTTCTACACTTTTTTCAAGCCGGTTGATATTTTTATTGATTTCCTTCCGTTCTTCGAAACTTAGCTTATCGGTTTCTTCAATTTTCTGATTTTCAAATTTCTGAGTTAAAGGTACATCCTTTTTCTCCAATTCTTTCATACTGTCCAATTTCTTCTTCTGAAGGAAATCGTATATGCCGCCAAGGTGTTGTTTAACTTTTTTGTCGCGGAACTCATAAACGCAATTCACCAGTCCATCAAGGAATTCGCGGTCGTGCGATACAACAATCACTGTTCCGTCGTAATCGGCCAATGCTTGTTTAAGAATTTCTTTCGAACGAATATCAAGGTGGTTTGTTGGCTCGTCGAGTACCAACAGGTTAACCGGTTCGAGCATCAGTTTTACCATTGCCAGTCGTGAACGTTCGCCTCCTGAAAGTACTTTTACTTTTTTGTCGACATCGTCGCCCGAAAACATGAAACCGCCAAGTATATTTCGAATTTTTGTACGAATTTCTCCTACAGCAATACGATCGATCGTTTCGAATACAGTCAATTCTTCGTCCAATAAATTGGCCTGGTTTTGAGCGTAATATCCAATTTTTACATTGTGCCCCAATTTGCATTCACCTCCATTGTATTCAAGCTCGTTCATGATGATGCGTGCCAGAGTAGTTTTTCCTTCGCCGTTTTTACCAACAAAAGCTACTTTCTCACCACGTTCAATAATCACATCTATTGAATCTAAAACTTCGTGAGTTCCATAACTTTTCGAGAGTTCCTTGATTTCGGCAACCACAGTACCGGAACGCAGAGCAGGAGGAAACTTGATACGGAGCGCCGAATTATCTTCATCATCTACTTCCAGACGTTCGAGCCGGTCGAGTGCTTTGATGCGTGACTGAACCTGAACTGATTTAGTTGCTTTGTATCGGAACCGTTCAATGAATTTCTCAGTATCCTCAATCATTTTTTGCTGATTGGTGTAGGCCGCTAATTGTTGTTCTCGCAATTCCTGACGTAGAATAAGGTATTTCGAATAATTTGCCTTGTAATCGTAAATACGGCCAAGAGTAATTTCGATAGTCCGATTGGTAACAGCATCAAGAAATGCCCGGTCGTGTGATACCAAAACCACAGAGCCATTATATGTTTTCAAAAAATCTTCGAGCCACTGTATCGACTCAATATCAAGGTGGTTTGTGGGCTCATCAAGAAGGAAAACGTCGGGGCGTTTCAGCAGAATTTTGGCCAGTTCTATGCGCATACGCCAGCCTCCGCTGAACTCCGAAGTTTGACGGGTAAAATCGCTTCTCTTAAATCCAAGTCCTACGAGCGTGCGTTCAACTTCAGCCTCAAAATTGTTTCCCCCAAGCATGTGAAAACGGTCGTTACATTCGGTTACATGGTCGAGCAGGCGGTGGTATTCAGTCGATTCGTAATCGGTACGAATGGCAATCTGGTGGTTGATGTCTTCAATACGTTTTTCGAGAGCCAGTATTTCCTCAAACGATGTGACCGCTTCTTCAAAGACAGTTCGCCCATCGGTTACCAACATGTGTTGGGGTAAATAGCCTAACCGAACATCTGATGGAACAGCAACCACACCTTCAGTAGGTTGCTGTAATCCTGATAATATTTTTAGGAGCGTAGATTTACCGGCCCCGTTTTTGCCCACCAAACCTATGCGATCGCGCGGACTCACCAGTAGCGAAATCCCTTTGAAAAGGTCGAAGCCGCCAAAGCTAACGACCAATTGATCAACCGAAATCATAATGTTAAAAATTGAGGCTGCAAAGATAGAAAAATAAAGTCCTGCACAAAACCTCAGTGGTGAAGGACTTAAAAGTTCGTTCTTCAGAGAAGAGTAAAAGGTACGTTTTTATTTAATAGATACTTCCACCTTGAATTGAGGAACTTTGAGTTCTTGAGGAAGGGTTCGGAAGTCGGCTGTTGATATCTGAATATTTTCAGCTGGGATGCCCTGATTTTGGTTTAAAAATTCATAAAGAATCTTGTTCCGTTGATTTAGAATTTCCTGAAAACGGGAATCAACGCGGGAAACATCAATTCGTTTGACACAGGCCGCCTCAACGCCCAGCGAATCTACGCCCGGAACGGTTTTCCGGATAAAAGCCAACAGATTGGCGTCATCGTTTTTAATTTCAGAAACTTTTATCCTGGGAGTGTTTGGTTCAGCAGTCGGGGTTGCGGCAAATTCGGCTTTGGTCAATTCAACGGCAATTTGCGCCTTTTCTTTTTCAGGATCGGTTGTTTGATTAAAGGTGACAATTAAATCAGGTTTCTTCTTTAAAATTGAGGCTAATTTGGTTAAATCATCTCGCTGCCTTTGGTTAAGCGAATCTTGGGCAAATGCAAAAGGAAGTTTATCCATCGATTCGGGGTTTGCTCCTGCCAGGCTTGCCAGTGCATTAAAAGGAGATAATGCTGTTTTTACCATCAAATTAACAAACGTTTTCCAGATGATTTTTCCCAGTTTGAATTGCGGTTCTGATGGATTTCCTGAAACTGGCAAATCAAATTTGATTTGGTCGTTTTTATCTTTCATGATATATAAAGCCAGACGTACAGGTACTTTCATGGCAGTAGTATCTTTGGTTCGTTTCCCAAATTCAAGCTCATCGATGACAATATTGTTTGTATTATTCAATGAATTGGCAGTCATTTTGAGTCCGAGATCATAATATATCCAGCCTTGTGTAATAGGAGATGCAACATAGTATTCAGAATATGGTGAAAAGCTAACCAAATCCATTCGCTTAACTTTGGCTTCCATTTGTAAATTCATAAAATCAGTCATACTCCATATAGTTTTTCCACTAAATTCACCCTTATTATTAAGTTTAGTATTGAAAATGACAGGGATTTGCCCTGCACTTTCAGTCAGGCCATTCATTGTTAAATTTAAATTGTTCAGATCATATTTAAAAGGACGGTTAAGCGTGTTATCAGTAATCGATACCAATCCATTATTTACCTGGATAGTATCGATTTTATATGTAACCGGGGTATTTATTTCTTGTTTTGAAGCCGTTCCTGCCATCGCATTTGCTATCGAATCGTTACGGAAATAAGGTTCAAAAAACTGCATTACATTAATATGCTTCTTGTCTCGAATCACAAGCAAATGAGGTTGGTTTACTTCAATTTTCCCAAAGTCGAAATGAAAGCTTTTTAAGTTAATACCATTGATGTTGGCTGTTACTTTAGGAGCTGAAATAATTTTCTCCGATCGTTTGTCAATCGCAAAAAAATCGGTTATGTATCCTTTCCCAGCAAGTGAAATGTTTATTACTTCATTTATATCACCAACTATTTCAAGATTTGAGGTTAAAGCGCCACTTAACGATTCAATATTAAAATAGTCGGTCAGATAATTTTTAACAGGTTTGATGTCAATGTCTTGAGTGGCAAGTTCAATTTTATATTTCTTTTCAATATTATCAACTGTTGCTTGTACATTAACATGACCTTTTTCACCCAACGTAAAGTTTACTCCTATGTCAGATTTTTTGTTATCCCAGGCGATTAATGGAAGGTTCAGATTTAGGTCTTTCATATCCAGTTCATTATTTTTTTGTACGTCAGTATATTTCAATTGCCCGCTTATTAATTGGATATTCCTGATGCTAAATTTTAATGTTTCGTTTTTGGTTGAGTCTTTCTTTACATGGGTACTATCTTTCGGCATCAGGCTGGAGAAGTTGAACTTTTCGCCGTTCTGGATGATTTGTATTTTAGGTTCAGTTAACCTGATTTCAGAGACCGAATATTCGTTTTTGAGCAAAGTCCAAAGATTAAGGTCGATATAAAACTCTTTGAATGATAGAAATTTATCAGTCTTGTTGTCCTCGTACATTACGAAGTTGTTAACCCGAACAGCAACTTTAGCGTAGTTGAAATGCAGTTCTCCAACCTCTATTTTCCGGCCAATAATCTTTTCGCTGTTTTTAACCAGGTACATTTTAGTGATTGAGGAAAGAAAATAAAAAAATACAATGATGATCGATAAGATAATTCCGGGGATCAAGTACCGTTTTTTAATGCGTAGCATGACTTTAAAATTTCAGGTAAAGATAAACAGGAACTTTGATTACTTTTGCCGAAAATTCTCGGAAATCATGGGACGAAGTAAAAAAAATAAACCATTTCTTGAAAGGGTTAAGATTACAGACATAGGCGCTGAAGGTAAGGCAATTGCAAGAGTTGATGATGTTGTGGTTTTTACGACCCATGTAATTCCTGGCGATGTAGTTGACCTACAGGTCACGAAAAAGCGCTCAAAGTACATGGAAGCCAAGGTGGTTAAGGTTGTAGAACCATCGCCTGATCGTGTTCCGGCATTTTGTGAACATTTCGAAGTTTGCGGCGGTTGCAAGTGGCAATTTCTTCCTTACGAAAAGCAACTTTTTTACAAACAGAAGCAGGTGGTCGATCAATTAACCCGTATTGGACGAATAGAACTTCCAGATATTAGACCGATTTTAGGCTCTGCTAAAACAACTTTTTATAGAAATAAGCTCGAATATGGCTTTTCGAACAAACGTTGGCTAACTGAAAGTGAAATGGGTTTAGAAGGAAGTAGTTTGAATATGAATGCTTTGGGTTTTCATGTTCCTGGAATGTTTGATAAAATTATTAATATTAACAAATGCTGGTTACAGGGCGATCCTTCGAACCAAATTCGTGATTTCATTAAAAAGTATGCCGATGAGAATGGATTAGAATATTTTGATCGCAGGATTCAAACAGGTTTATTACGAAATATTATTATTCGTACATCGTCAACGGGTGAAGTGATGTTGATTGTTTGTTTTTACCGTGAAGAAACCGAAAACCGCGAAAAGTTACTGGCAGCTTTGGCTGATGAATTTCCTCAGGTTACATCGCTAATGTATGTGATCAACGAGAAAGGCAACGATACGATTACAGATCAGGAAATACTGGTTTACAAGGGGAAAGACTATATTCTTGAGGAAATGGAAGGCTTGAAATTTAAAATAGGCCCCAAAAGTTTTTACCAGACCAATTCGGGTCAGGCTTACGAGCTGTATAAGGTAGCCCGTGAATTTGCCGCACTAAAGGGAGGGGAAGTAGTCTACGACTTATATACCGGAACCGGAACTATTGCCAATTTTATAGCTTGCAACGTGAAAAAGGTTGTCGGGATAGAATATGTTCGTGAAGCAATTGAAGATGCGCGTGTGAATTCAGAACTTAATGGCATTGAGAATACAAGCTTTTTTGCGGGTGACATGAAACGAATTCTGACCAGCGAATTCATAACCAGCCAGGGAAAGCCAGATGTAATTATTACCGATCCTCCTCGTGCCGGAATGGATGAAGATGTGGTGAAAACCATCTTGGAAGCAGCGTCTGAACGTATCGTGTATGTTAGTTGTAATCCGGCTACCCAGGCACGTGACCTGTCGTTAATGAATGAGGCCTACAAAGTTACCCGTGTTCAACCGGTGGATATGTTTCCGCATACGCATCATGTAGAGAATGTGGTTTTGCTCGAAAAGCGATAAAATTATTTGTACTACAGACATTCACAGATTTACAAGGGAAGGATAAACGATCTGTGTAAATCTGTGAGTATCTGTGGCGAAATACCTTTAGTTCAGTGACTTCAAGTTTAGTAAAGCTTCAGGAACGAACTGGTGCAGGTTTTTCACTGTTTCGCAAGTGTCCAGTTGATCGCATGTGGCGCAGGTTTTAAAGTCTTTTTCATCGGCACATTTGCGAATCTCGCATTGACTGCAATGTGCAAATTTTACTCCATCTTCGCGGCAGCCGGTACAATTAATCATTTCAGGTGTAATATCAGCACCGAATTGAACTTTCCAGGTGGCAGCTGTTTTTGCACGTAATTCATTATCATTGGCAAGGGTTGCAATACGGGCGTCGCAGGTTTTGCAGTCTAGGCCGCAGCAGGCAATTACTTTTTCCATAGTTGATTTTTTTAATGATGTTTGTGTATATTAAAGCGCTTATATTTTTACTTACCACTCAAAGTTATATTGTTTTTTTAGTTCCTGTACTTCCTGATAACTAAGTTCGTTTCTGAAAAGAAAGGATCGTTGACCGTTTTTATATTCTTTAAATTTGTATCCGGCTTCATACCAATACAAAAGTATCGATGTAAAGTCACTCATTATTTCTTCCGAGTCAAGATCAAATTGGTACTCGTAAACATTATTGGCGTAAATAAATGAGATTCTGTTATTATCACCGTAACTAACTTCGCGGCCCACCCGATATCCATTATATCCCTGATAAAATATTTTTAAATCCTGAATTTCTTTAATCGATATTTTCAATGGAGTTAAGTTATCTGAAATTATAATTAATTCACTATCAATTATTAAAGATATTTCAATTGTTTTTGTTTTCCGACCATATCTCTTAACTGAAAATATGAGAATGCCATAACCCAATAAAATAAGAGCAACGTTTAAACCTAGGTTTGAATAGTTAATTGAAGGGGAAAGAACTAGTAAATAATAATAAATTGCTCCAATAACTGGAATAGCCCAAAATTCTTTTATTACTTGAAAAGTATATTCAGGCTTAGTTAACTTCCTATTTAACAATGTTTTAATCATCATTCCAAATTTAGTAAAAGGGTTTCATTGATTCACCGAATTTGAGTTATTCCAGACTTTTAAACTTATTCAAAATAGTGGGGCACAAAACGGCTGGTATTCCCGGTTATTAATCCGACAGATTCGCGAATACCCATTCCTGCTGCTTCCGATCCAATTATCCAGCTACCGATTACCGGATGGTTTCCTTCAAAGTTTGGCAATGTAAAATATCGCTGATATACATAGCCCTCTTCTCCATATTCGCCATCAGTTTCTTCAAGTATTGATCCGTTTTTTACAATGGATACATTGGCTCCTTCACGCGAAAGCAGTGGTTTGCGAACGTATTCGCCTGTTAATGGTTTCGAGGCAGAGCATGGCAAAATGTAAGGCGAGTCGGGAAATAATTCGTAAAGAATACAAAGTATCATTTTGTTGGATAATAACATTTTCCATGCTGGTTCTATCCACCAGCATTTATCGCGCGTTGGGTTTAATTCCTGACCAAACTCTTCGCCAAGCATCCATTCGTAAGGATACAGTTTGAAAATGGTCGATATTTCCTCGCCGTTATCGTCAACAAATACTTTGTTTCTGTCGTCGAAACCCAGTTGCTCCATGTATATGAAATGAGTGTCGAATCCGGCTTGGGTGGCAACATCTTCCAAATATTTAACGGTCATCAGATCTTTCAGATTTTCGTCGACGCAGCAAAAGTGCATACGATTTGAATCGCGCCACTCGCGAATTACCTGAAAGTGCTTTTGCAGGCGTTCGTGAATGGAATTGAACTGGTCGGCGTCGGGTTTTACATCCTGAAGCCAATACCATTGAATAACTGACGATTCTAGCAATGAGGTTGGTGTATCAGCATTGAATTCAAGCAATTTGATTTCTCCATTATTGAAGGCAAGATCTATGCGCCCGTAAAGCGATGGCTGATCTTCGTACCACGACCATTTGATCAGATCACCAAATTGCGGATCAATGGCAAAGCGTGAATACAATTCGTTTTTGATGACGTATTCAACAGCTTGGCAACACATCTCAAATATTTCGTTGGTAGCTTTTTCGAGGTGCAAGATTTCTGATTCCGAAAATTTATAGGCGGCTTCTTCTTTCCAGTAATTTCCACCGTCGTTGAACAAAAATCCTTGCTCCTCAATACGTTTTTGCCAGTTTTTCCTTGGGGTAAAATTTATTCTTTCCATGTGTTGATTTAGCTGTGTACAGATAGGCCTCTCCCGATTCGGCCAAAACCTCCAGTGCGAATTTGCGTCGGAATGTGAAACGGTGAGCGAATTTGAGTAGTTGTTGATGGATTGTATCTGTTTGGATTTATACGTTCGTTATAAATTGGATACCAGCCATGCCCATAATAGCGGTATGGCATTTTATTCACAAGTGTATCGCGTGTTTGTCCGTTTTTACTGGCCCCTGTAATCCAGTCGTCATTGGTATTACGGTTTGTACACGATTGAATGGCAGCAAGCATTATCATTCCCAGCACTACGCGGGTCGATCTTTTCATGTTGAGATTTATTTGGAATTTTTGGGTTTAACCACAGTCTTTCATTGCAGGGCCGAATTACGCCTGAGAATGAAAAACTGTGGCTTTTTTTTTAGTCTATTTCGTTTCTTCGAGTTTCATCATTCCCATCATTTGGTGAATGGTTTTTTCCATTCCTTCGGTTGAACCATCAAGAAATATGACATTGCCTTTGCCGTTTTCGGCGAAATTTTTGATGGCTTCGGTCCACATCGAGAATAACAGGAATGAGGTATCCAGATCGGCATCGGCCATTTCTTTAGCCGCCGAAGCCATACCTTTGGCTACTTCCTGGCGGAAAAGTGCGATACCTTGTCCGCGTTGCATAGCAGCTTCTTTTTCAGCAATTGCCGAAATTTTAATCGCGTTTCCCTCAGCTTCGGCAGCTTTTGTTTTAGTAATTAAAAGCGCCTGACCTTCGTTTTCGGCAGCAGCTTTCAGATTATTCGAAGCTACCACTTTAGCCATCGATTTAATAATTTCTTCGTCAAACGAAATATCGTTTAATTGGATATCAATCATGTGATAACCCCATGCTTCCAATGTTCCATCGAGATGTGTTTTTACCTCCTGAACAATTTCAGTACGAAGGCCTAAAATTTCGGCTTGTTTTTTTGTGGCCACGAAACTACGGATAGTGCCTTCAATTGTGCGAGTGAGGGCTTGGTTGAAATTGTTTTGGTCAACGAATTTGAACGCCACGTTTTTGATGGTTTCTTCCTCCTGGTTAATTACAGCATAAAGCAACATTGCTTTAAAATGAACATTGGCCTGATCTTGCGTAATAGCCTGGAATCCAAGTTCGACTGAACGGTTCTGGATTGAAATTCGTTTATAAACATTTTCAATTAAAGGAATTCGAAAATTCAACCCGGGACTCATGATACGACGGTATTTACCAAAAATGGTTATGACCGCTATACTTCCCTGGTTTACTGTAACAAATCCTGATAAAAAAATGAGCACAACGAGTGCTCCAACAACTGCTAATGCAATTTCCATAATAATAAGTTTTAGTTTTTTGATGTGGTAAAATTATGATATGACAAGTGCTCGGTATACAAAAACAAGGTAAGCTCATGCTTTTTGCCGCTGAATGACGTTATCTTAGGATTAATGATTGAATTATTGGAGGTGATTTGCATGAAACGAAAGATATTTATTTGTCCAAATTTAAATCATCTATTTGTCATTTTATGTAAACTTTTTTGTTTTTAATTCTTTTCTGTTTCAATATTTTCTCTTTACGTTTTGTATTTTCGTAATTAACCTTTTTTTGAAAACCGAGTTATGGAAATGGAACTAGATCAACAGTTTATAATTCGTGCAGCCACAAAAAATGATTTTCAGCAATTGGTTGGGTTATTTTTAGAGTTTGCTACTTTCGAGAATTTGCAGTATCGAATGATTAATTCGTTAGAGCAAATGTTGAAAGAGCAAGAGTTTTTCAATGGATTTGTAGCTGTTTTATCTGATGGGCAAATTGTTGGTTATGCAACCTGGTTCTTCACTTATTACACATTTACCGGTAAGGCCATGTATATGGACGATCTTTACATTACACCTGATTGGCGGGGTAAAGGGTTAGGATCGTTACTTATTAAGCAAGTGATTACCAAAGCTAAAGAAACCAATTGTAATAAATTGCGCTGGCAGGTTTCTGAGTGGAACGGCCCTGCGATTGCATTTTATAAGCAGTTGGGTGCCGAAATTGATGAGGTGGAGCGAAATTGTAATCTTGATTTATAATCTTCGGTGAGGTAAAGAGGTAATGTTTATTTGTTAAATTATTATCTTTCGACATATTTATAAACCAACAATGCCATGTGGACCAAAAAAATTAATTTTCTGTTTGCCGGAATTGCTTTAAGCCTTTACTCGTTTGCGCAAATCGTTCAACCGGTTAATCTTCAATGTGAATATTTGAAAAACCCTATAGGGCTTGACACTTCAGCCCCTCGTTTGCTTTGGCAAATGGATGATAACCGGAATGGCGCTTTCCAATCGGCATATCAGGTTGTTGTCGGTATTGACTCTGTTAAAGTTGCTTTGGGTCAAGGCGATTATTGGGATTCTGGTAAAATTAATGGTTCAGTGAGACTGATAAGTTATGCCGGAAAATCATTACAACCGTTTACCAAATATTACTGGACCGTGGCCTTATGGGATAAGGATCAACATAAGACAAATTTGGCGCCTGTAGCTAGTTTCGAAACCGGAATGATGCAAATTAGCAATTGGAAAGGAGAATGGATTTCCGATTCGAAGGATGTAAAATTGCAACCTGCCCCTTATTTCCGTAAAGAATTTCATCCTTCGGGAAAAGTTAAAAGCGCCCGTTTATACATTGCCGCAGCTGGTTTGTACGAGCTTTCCATCAACGGGAAACGTGTTGGAGATCATCGGCTTGACCCCATGTATACCCGTTTCGACAGACGTACTTTATATGTGACTTATGATGTGACTTCAATGGTGAATTCTTCTGATGTTGTTCTGGGGGTTTTACTCGGAAATGGCTGGTATAACCATCAATCCACAGCAGTATGGTATTTTGATAAAGCGCCATGGAGAGATCGTCCTAAATTTTGCCTCGATTTGCGAATTAGTTATCAGGATGGACATCAGGATATTATAAAATCTGGAACCGATTGGAAAACTTCACTCAGCCCAATCATTTTTAATAGTATTTATACAGCAGAACACCACGATGCCCGCTTAAATCAGCCTGGTTGGGATAAACCCGGATTTGACGATTCGAAGTGGAAAAATACCATTCAGGTAAATGCACCGTCGCAAAATATTGTGGCACAGCAAATACAACCTATCAGGTTTGTAGAAGAACTGAGCCCGGTAAAAGTAACCAAACTTGCCGATAGGAAATGGGTTTACGATTTAGGCCGGAATATTTCTGGAATTAGCCAGATTAGTGTGAAAGGCGTAAAAGGAACCGAAATCAGGTTGAAACATGGAGAACGGTTGAACTCAGATGGTTCGGTTGACCAATCGAATATAGATGTGCATTACCGTCCAACCGACGACAAAGATCCTTTCCAGACTGATATTTATATTTTGAATGGGGAAGGAGAGGAGACATTCTGGCCGCACTTCAATTATAAAGGGTTTCAGTATGTCGAAGTTACAAGCGATAATCCTATCGAAATAATTAAGCTGACCGGATATTTTATGCACAGTGATGTTCCTCCAATCGGGAATGTAGTCAGCTCGAACCAGGTACTGAATAAAATCTGGAAAGCCACAAATGTTTCTTATTTGTCAAATCTTCAGGGTTATCCAACCGACTGTCCGCAGCGTGAGAAGAATGGATGGACAGGCGATGCACACATTGCCAGTGAAACTGGATTGTACAATTTCGATGGAATTACTGTTTACGAAAAATGGCTGGCCGATCATCGCGATGAGCAACAGCCTAACGGTGTTTTGCCTGCTATTGTACCTACAAGTGGTTGGGGGTATACCTGGGCTAACGGGCCTGATTGGACAAGTACCATCGCAATTATTCCATGGAATGTTTACTTATTTTATGGCGACTCGAAACTTCTTGCTGATTGTTATCCGAACCTGAAACGGTATGTGGATCACATTACAGATATTAGCCCCAATGGAATTACCGATTGGGGATTGGGTGATTGGGTGCCGGTAAAATCAAAAGCTCCTAAAGAATTGACATCTTCAATTTATTATTTTGTTGATGCTTCCATTTTGGCCAAAGCAGCTAAAATATTTGGGAAAGGGGTAGATGAACTAAAGTATTCGGTTTTAGCTAATAAAATTGCTGAAGCTATTAATGAAAAATACCTGAACCAGGATACGGGTATTTATGGTCAAGGTTTACAAACTGAGCTGAGCGCTCCGCTCATGTGGGGAATTGTTCCTCAAGAATTAAAGGCCAAAGTTGCAGCTAATCTGGCACAACGTGTAATTGCCGATAATAAACATCTGGACGTTGGTTTATTGGGTACAAAAACTATTCTGAATGCGCTTAGCGAAAATGGTTATGCCGATTTGGCTTACGAAGTTGCTGCCCAACAGGATTTTCCGTCGTGGGGATGGTGGATTGTGCATGGAGCAACTTCACTTTACGAAAATTGGCCAATTGATGCAAAAAGTGATATTTCGCTTAACCATATCATGTTTGGTGAAATTGGAGCCTGGTATTATAAAGCGCTTGGAGGGATAAAGCCCGATGCTTCCAATCCTGGATTTAAGAATATACTTCTGGAGCCTCACTTTGTAAAAGGGTTAAATTCATTCCAGTTTAGCCATAAAGGACCTTATGGAGAGATTCAGTCGGTTTGGAAACGGGAAGGAAAGAAAATCATTTATCAGGTTGTGATTCCTGCAAATAGTTCTGCAACATTAAAGCTGGCAGGTACTGAAATTAGAAGCAACAACAAAATTGTTTACCAGAAAGCAAAATCGAATAATACTGATTATATCACCAATTTGCCTGCTGGTATATATGAATATATCATTCAATAGACTGCTGGTTTCATTACTGGTTTCACCCCCGAGGTGAAACCAGTACATTACATTTGTTTATTTCTCCTGAAACTCAACCTGAAAATGGTTATTAAACCTGAAAAAACCCGTAACTTTCTTTCCTTCAGACGTAATTGTAAATGTACGGGTTTGACCTTTTAATACAAGTTGAGAAAGATGGCTTTCATTTAGTGGTTTTCCTTGTAATTCAAACGGAATGCGCAGCTTGCAACCTCCCTTATAATTGGTACATCCGTATGCAGTATTTCCTCTCACAATTTCTCCGGTTTTGCATGATGGGCAAATCAGTTTTTCCGGTTCAGCCTCAGCAAAACTAACATTAAAATTGTCGGTTAGTTCGAGGAACCCGTCAACCGAATCGTCGCCCTGTTTGAATCCCTTAATCAGAGTGGTTTTCCCTTTTTCAACCAGCCTTTTGATTTGCGAATCAGTCAGCTTTTTGCCCATAATTTCGAATGGGACCACAAATTTGCAGCCGTTCTTCCACTCAGAGCATCCCCAGGCACTTTTGCCTTTCAGAAGAATTCCTTTTTTGCAGGAAGGGCAGGTTGTTTCTTTAGGTATATCGGGCTCTGGCTTTTCTTTTTTTGCAATTTTTTCAGTTTCAGCCACTTCCTCGGGAGCTAGAGCAATTGCTTTGCGGGGCGAGCGTTTCACCTGATCAACTACCTCGATAACCATTTGTTTCATTTCGTCCATGAATAAGGCGACATCATACTGCCCGAGTTCTATCAGGCGCAGTTTCTTTTCCCACTGTCCTGTTAATTCCGCCGATTTTAGTAACTCATTTTCAATGGTGTCAATCAAATCGATTCCGGTTTGCGTGGCTACCAGTCGTTTTCCTTCTTTGCGGACATAGCGGCGTTTAAAAAGTGTTTCAATGATGTTGGCCCTTGTTGATGGCCTACCGATACCATTTTCTTTCATCAACTCGCGCAGCTCTTCGTCGTCAACCGTTTTTCCTGCAGTTTCCATGGCTCGGAGTAGTGTGGCCTCTGTCAGGTATTTGGGCGGCTGTGTTTGTTTTTCGAGAAGTCCTGGTTCATGAGGACCATGTTCCCCGGCAACGAATACCGGAAGAATGTTTTCGTCGTTTTGTACCGGATTTTTATCGTTTGCATAAATGGCTCGCCAGCCTGGCGACAGAATTTGTTTCCCGGTAGCTTTAAAGTCGTGTGCCCCGGCTTTTGCTTCAACAATGGTGTTGGCTACTTTACAATCGGGATAAAAAACTGCGATAAACCGTTTGGCAATCATGTCAAAAACCTGGCGTTCGCTGTTGTTTAAATCCATACGCATTTGCCCTGTTGGAATTATGGCGTGATGGTCGGTAATTTTCGAATTATCAAATACCTTTTTTGTTTTAGGTATCTGTTTTTCCTGAAGTAGCGGTGCTGTAATTGTTTCATATCCTTTCATGTTTTTTAGTATTCCTGGCACTTTGGGATAAATATCGTCGGAAAGATAAGTCGTGTCGACGCGGGGATAAGTGGTCATTTTCTTTTCGTACAACGACTGAATGGTGCGCAAGGTGTCTTCAGCGCTCATGCCATATTTCCGGTTGCACTCAACCTGGAGCGAAGTGAGGTCGAATAGGCGTGGCGGTTGTTCTGTTCCGTTTTTTGTTTCGATTTTTCCGATTTCGAATTCGTGCCGGCTTATTTCTTCTAAAACATGAGCAGCGTCTTCCCGATTTTGAAATCTGCCGGAGGCGGCAGAAAATGTAGCTTCCCGATAAATTGTTTTGATTTCAAAGTACGGTTCGGGTTTGAATGAATCAATTTCTTTTTGGCGGGCAACAATGATGGCTAGGGTCGGAGTTTGCACTCGTCCGATGGATAAAACCTGTTTGTTTTGCCCATATTTTAAAGTGTACAAACGGGTAGCATTCATGCCTAACAGCCAGTCGCCTATGGCACGGGCGCTTCCGGCAGCATAAAGATTATCGAATTTTTCAGCAGGTAATAATTTTTGAAAACCCTCTCGAATAGCTTCTTCTGTAAGCGATGAAATCCACAACCTTTTAACCGGCACATTACATTTGGCTTTCGACATCACCCAGCGTTGAATCAGCTCTCCTTCCTGGCCGGCATCACCGCAATTGATCACCTCTTCGGCTTCCTGAATCAATTTTTCGAGAATGGCGAATTGCTTTTTTACGCCCTCATCTTCGATCACTTTGATACCAAATTTGGGTGGAATCATGGGCAATTCGCGCATGTTCCAGAATTTCCAGCGTTCGGTGTAATCGTTGGGCTCTTTCAGGGTACACAAGTGCCCGAATGTCCAGCTAACCCAATATCCGTTTCCTTCAAAGTAGCCGTCGCGGCGTGTTTTTGCGCCAATAATTTGCGCCAGTTCTTTCGCTACGCTAGGCTTTTCAGCAATACAAAGTTTCATGGGAGATTTATAAACGAGACCTGCGATATATGATTTTAAGAGGCTATATTAAATATCTTCTATATTTTCGATCCATTTGTTGAATCTTGGACTTTTATTTCTTATCCGTTCTAATCCAATGGCTTCAGCGAAATAATGTCCATATAATACCTTATCATAGCCACTTATTATTCTTTTTAATCTATGTGAAGGAGAAGTCTCCGGATTATTGTTTATCATTTCCGGATTATCAGGATAATCTTTGAATGTTTGTTTCAATTCTCGAATTCCGACCAATTCATTTGCCGGTACTTGTTCATAAAATATTTCTATTTCATTGAAAAGTAAACCTTCAAATTCATGTAGTTGCATATATGGAATGAATCTGCGTCTAACTGAAGACTGAATGTCATTTTGCATAGCTTTTTCCAAAAAATCTATTTTAGAACTTTTATCTAAGATTTTTGATGATTCATCCCAGCATGGAAAATGATCTTTAGAATAAACCCCATAGTAATCAATCAACGTTGTAACGAAGACATCCTTCTCCCGAAGATATGTTTCAATTTCTTTCTTAAGGATTCCCCATCGGACAATTCCTCCCATCGACCTTTTTATTAGCGGAGCTTGTATATAAATATTCCTTTTGATAAAGTATGATGCAAGAAGGGTCTTGCAAAATTCCCTCTCAGTTTCTCCTTCGCAAATAATTATGACCCTCTTCATTTAACTAAAATTTGGTTGGCCACCTGTAATGATATTTCTTTTCCATAAATCGTCAATGGTGTAATCGTCAAGCCATTTTTGAAGGGATTTATTGTCAAGCCTTTCAAACACACTCTTGCCATTAATTTGATCAACTGTAATAATATTTTCTGGCAGAAAGTGACTGATTAAGTCGGTTGATTGTGTTGCTACAATAACTTGGCACATCTTTGCTGAAACAGACTTAATCATACTTGCTAATTTGGCAATTGCAGCAGGATGAAGTCCCAATTCAGGTTCGTCAATTATAATAGTATCAGGCAAAGTAGGTTGAAGGAAAAGAACAGTTAAAGCAATAAATCGAAGTGTTCCGTCTGAAAGATCATTAGCACCATAAATTACTTCACTATATTTATCTGTCCATTGTAATCTTATCAAATTTTCAGAATTAGGACTGAAATAGAAATCAGAAAAATATGGAGCTATAGATTGTATATTTTTAATGATGCGATTATAGACAATTTTATTTTCCTTGTGAATATTATATAAAAAGGCTGCCAAATTCTTGCCATTTTCATAAAGGTAATAAGCATCATTTTCGATATGACTACTTTGCGCAAACGGTGAATTTGAACTGGTGTCATGAAAATGATACTTTCTGAATCCTTTTAAATATCTTATAACATACTTAGCTCTAAAATCATCAGTTGTTTTTACTCGTGATTCTGTGTCGGAACGACTAATATCCCATCCTAGATTTCCCTTATAAATCAATCGTTCATCAGTAAATACAAAACCATCAGTACCAGATTCTAATTTTGCATAATAGCCATTTGTACCATTATCAAACTCCATTTGGAAACAAATAGCGTTTGTATGTTTTTTGCCTTTGTACAGAAATTTATTTTCTCCACCATTTAAAGCAATATAGTCATTGATTTTTCTATTAAAAACACGGTTCAGAAAGTCAAAGAAAGATATAAAGTTACTTTTACCACTGCCATTAGCACCAATTAAAATATTTATAGGTGCCAATTTAATACGAGTTGACTTGATAGATTTGTAACCATTAATTTCAATATAATCCATATCACTTTTTTGTAACTATTGACAAATATAACTAGTTTTCACAGTCAAATGCACCCATTTATTCAGAAACCAACAGCTTAATCCCTTTTTCTTCCAGAGAGATTAGTCGTTGTTTGTACAATGCGCCAACCGCTGCTTTAAAGTTCTTTTTGCTGACTTTAAATACTTTATATATTTCTTCGGGTGAACTTTTATCGGTAAATGGCAAAAAGCCATTGTTTTGCTTTAGTTTAACAATGATAAGATTGGCTAATTCACCAATTTTTTCGTATCCAATTTTATCCAGACGAAGATCAATCTTTCCGTCGGGCCTTATTTTTTTAATGTAACCTTTAATACGGTCACCCGAATTTAACGCTTGAAAAATTTCGTTTCGGTATAAAACACCAATGTGGCTGTTATCGATAATAGCATTGTATCCCAAGTCGGTTTCGTTGATGATGATTAAATCAACTTCTTCATTTTCATCGTAATCAACAGGAACATTATCGAGGTAGCTTTCAATCTTCGATGAAGCTGCGATGCGTTTGGTATTGGTGTCGAGGTAAACGTAAACCAGGTATTTTTCACCCACTTCCATGGGTTTGCGCTGCTCGCGGAAGGGAACAAACAAATCTTTGGGTAATCCCCAATTGAGGAATGCGCCAACCGAAGTTACCGATATTACTTCGAGCAATGCAAATTCTTCCACCTGAGCCAATGGTTTTTCGATGGTGGCAATCAAACGGTCTTCCGAATCGAGGTATATGAATGCCTCAATGTAATCGCCCAACATGGTGCCTTCCGAAACATAGCGTTTGGGCATCAAAATTTCGCCCAGTTCGCCGCCGTCGAGGTAAATACCAAAGTCGAGCTCTTTTAGTACTTCCAGATTATTTATTTTTCCTATTTGTGCCATAGTCTTAGTTTCAAGTTCAAAGTTTCAAGTTTCAGGTTGAGTCCGCAATTCAAATGTTGCAGATATTCTTTGCCGTCTGTTTAGCTGACGGGCCGCTGCCAATCACCATCCCGAAGCCAAAATATCGGCTATGTGAATGGGTTTGATTGGCAAATTATTTTTTAAGATGTACCCTTCAATGTTCATAATACACGAGGCTTCGGTTGAAATGATGTAATCGGCCCCGGTTTTCAGTGCATTCTCAACTTTTTGCTGAGTCATCGCTGTCGAAATAGCTGAAAATTTAGCTGAAAATGTTCCGCCAAAGCCACAACAGGTGTCGGTATCTTCCATCTCAACCAGTTCCAAACCCTTAACTTTCGAGAGCAGCAACCGCGGTTCTTGTCTGATTCCATATTCGCGTAGCGCGGTGCAGGCATCGTGGTAACAAACTTTGTGTGGAAATTCGGCACTAAAATCGGTGAAATTTAATTGGTTGACAAGATAGTCGGTCAATTCAAATAAATTCCGGTTCAAGCGTTCGTATTCTTCATAACCAGCTAGCCCTTTTTTGAAAAGATCAGGATAATAATTTTTAATAAACCCGGTACATGATGCCGACGGACTGATGATATGACGGTCGTTCGGGAAATCACGGATAAATTTCTTTGCTAACGTTTTCGTTTCGTCCCAATAGCCGCTATTGAACGAAGGTTGTCCGCAGCAGGTTTGTTCCGGGTTGTAATTTACGTCCAGTCCGGCTTTCCGAAGAAGTTTGACTGTATTAAAAGCCGTTTCAGGATAAATTTGATCGATGAAACAAGGTATAAAAAGATCGACTGTCATACTCATTTTGTTTGTGCCGAAGTTACCAAAAGACTTTCCTATAAACAAAAAAGCTGCCCTTTTTGAGCAGCTTTTGCACGGGAGGAGCGACTCGAACGCCCGACACTCGGTTTTGGAGACCGATGCTCTACCAACTGAGCTACACCCGTATCCGTTTTGCGAGTGCAAATATAGTAATTACTTTTTCACTACCTAGAGAAATTTTTAGCTTTGAGTAAAAAAAAACGAGAAAAAAAGTACTTCTTTATGCTCAAAATATTAGTCTTTTCATAACCAGAATATATTCAGATAGTAAAACTAACAGAAAGACTAATGATGAGTTAAAAAAGTTGTTGACGCGATGCAAATTATTATACTAAATCACAGATTTGCAAAAAAAAGTTATGCGATTAATGATAAAGTTATTGATAAACAATTGTTTAGACTGTTGCTTTACGCGGTGAGAACAATCGAAAGGACTCGAAAAATATTTTTGTATTTTACTTCATTGGTTAACTCTTTATTAAATAGTCCGTTTCTGCTTTTTTTAGGTTCTCTCTTATTAAAATATTTTAATTTTGTATTTAATCAATTGATTAAATCTATAATGTATGTTGAAGCAGGATAGGAATACAGAGCAAGGCATTATTTTAGCTGCCCAGAAGATTTTTCAGGAAAAAGGTTTTAAAGAGGCTACTATGCGCGATATCGCTGCTGAAGCTAATGTGAATATGGCGATGCTGCATTATTACTTCCGTTCGAAAGAAAATCTGTTTTTTTTGGTGTTGGATGAAGCATTCCGCTTGTTGGTTGAGAAAATAGTAATTGTTCTTACCAATGATAATTTAGACATATTTGAAAAGATTCGGACTATAGTAAAGGAATATATTACTTTTTTTTGCGAAAAACCCTATTTGCCGCAATTTATTATGGGTGAGATGATTCGAAATCCCGCGTGGATTGGGAAACGTATGCTCGGTAATATGAGTTTCCTAATCGTATTCAGAACGTTTTCGGAGCAGTTGGAGAAGGAATACGAAAAGGGAACGATTAAACACATTTCGGCGTTATCGTTATTGTTGAATATTATTTCGTTATGTGTCTTTCCTGCAATTGTTAAGCCTCTTGTTTTGGAGGATGCCTCCAGTGATTACTCTTTTTTTGATGTGCTTATTGAAAATCGTAAAACTGAGGTAGCTGATTTTATTATAAAAGCAATTAAAGTTTAAAATTTTTTTTATTTTTAATTAATCAATTGATTAAATCAGTTGATTAATTAAAACAGCTTCTATTTTGAGTATTTGATAACGAAATTTTGTGATGGCGAAAAGTACTATGTGCCATCTTCTTATTCGTTGGAAATTGAGAATTACTTTTTATTATGAAGAAAATTCTAATTACAGGTTCTGCTGGTTTTATAGGTTTTCATTTAACCAGAAGGTTTCTTGAGAAAGGTTATGAAGTTGTTGGAATTGATAATGTTAATGAATATTACGATCCTCAACTTAAATACGCGCGGTTGGCTGAAAACGGAATTTTAGGTCAGCAAAAGTCTCAAGGCGAATTTTCTGTGATTAACTTTAATCAGGAAATATCTTCATTTATTTATCCAAATTATCGGTTTATCCGATTAGATATTGTTGATAAGGATTCATTATTTGATTTGTTTGCCCGAGAAAAATTTGATTGGGTGATTCATCTTGCTGCTCAGGCAGGAGTTAGGTATAGCATCGAAAATCCAGATATTTACATTCAGAGTAATATTATTGGTTTTTTTAATATACTGGAAGGTTGTCGCCATTCTTCAGTATGTAAATTATTATATGCCTCTAGTTCAAGTATTTATGGCGATAGTTCTAAAGTTCCGTTTTCTGTTGGAGATAAAACAGATTTGCCAGTTAGTTTATATGCGGCGACTAAAAAGAGTAATGAGTTAATGGCTCATGTTTATAGTTATTTATATCAGATTACGACCATCGGATTACGCT
The DNA here is from genome assembly GCA_937915865.1 of uncultured Prolixibacteraceae bacterium. Classification (GTDB taxonomy): domain Bacteria; phylum Bacteroidota; class Bacteroidia; order Bacteroidales; family Prolixibacteraceae; genus Aquipluma. The sequence goes on from CALGIG010000083.1 coordinate 73,997, forward strand.
TTTTTACGGTTTATGGATCGTGGGGCCGCCCAGATATGTCGCCCATGTTGTTTGCCCATGCCATTGCCAAAGGAAACCGTTTGCAAGTTTTTAATAATGGCGAAATGGAACGTGATTTTACTCATGTTAGCGATATTGTAGAAGGTGTTTTTAGATTATCTCAAGTAGATTTTACTGCTGACAGCAATTTCCAAATCTTCAATATTGGAAATGGCAATCCAGTGAAATTGCTTGATTTTATAAATAAAATTGAATGTGCAATGAATCAAGTTGCTGATATTCAGTTTTTGCCAATGCAGCCAGGTGATGTTCAGAAAACATGGGCTGATACTGAAGAATTAGCTCGACGTTGTGATTTTAGACCAAGGGTTTCTTTGGATGAAGGAATTGAAGAGTTTATCTTATGGTATAGAAAATACTTTGGAATTCAGATCAGTAAAAATGCAATTACGCATAATTCTTAAATATAGCTCTGCTATTTATGTGACATGTAAAAGAATGAATTAGAAAACGAATATACATGAAAACAGAAATTGTTGTTAAACCGGAATTTTCTTATCTCGATGATTTTATCAGGCAAATACCGCCTGGATTTACATCACTTGGACAGGAAATTTATTCAGCTAGAAATGAAGTCAGGCTTGTAAATGTCGACGGGCTTGTTCTCGCTATAAAATATTTCAAGAAAATGACGCTGGCAAACCGATACATTTATGCACACCTGCGTAAATCGAAGGCAAGGAGAGCTTTTGAACATTCTGACATGTTGTTGAATAATGGTATAACTTCTCCAAAATCAGTTGCTTACATTGACTATTATAAATATGGAATGCTGTATCAGTGCTATTATGTTAGCCTTTATTCTGATTACAGCCCGCTCGAAGAAATGTTGAAGCTTCCAATTTCTGAATCGGAGCCAGGCCTCAAAGCCTTTGCCCGGTTTATTTATAGGGTACATAAAATTGGAATTTTTCATAACGATCTGACTTTGACTAATATTCTCTACTCAAATAAAGATGGTGTTTACGATTTCTCTTTAATCGACAACAATCGGATAAAACTTCACCGCTATTCATTTAAACGGGGGATGAATAATTTAAAACGCTTAAACTTATCAGTTGAATGGCATGGGATTATCGCTGCTGAATATGCCCAAATGTCTGATACCAACGATTTACAAACACTTATGGCGATGGTTTTTTTCCGACAGTATTTTCTGGCAAGGATATCATTAAAACGATGGATAAAATTTCCACTAAAAATATTGTTGAAAAAACGTTGAATTCTTTATCCGGAGATATACTTCGCCTTTGTGTTAAAAATGAGTCTGTTATGAGTAAAACTAAAAATATGAATTTCGAATTGACTGTAATAATCCCGGTATATAACGAGGAAGATAACCTGGAACGGGTATATGAGCAAATCAACGAATATCTTAAAGTAGCTTCTAAAAATACCAAAATATTGTTTGTTAACGATGGTTCAAAAGATAATAGCTTGAATAAAATCAAGGAGATTTGTAACCGCTCCGAGTCGTTTACCTATTGCTCGTTTGAACGGAATTGTGGTTTAAGTGCTGCGATTAAAGCTGGGTTTGATTATTCCGATACACCGTTGACCGGTTACATCGATGCCGATTTGCAAACCTCCCCATTTGATTTTAATGTTTTAATGGAATATACGAATGATTATGATTTGGTTACCGGAGTTCGGAGTAACCGGAAAGATTCGTTTGTGAAAAATATGTCGTCGCTGATTGCCAATAGCATACGTCGCGCTTTTACACACGATGGTATGGATGACACCGGTTGTCCGTTAAAAATTATCAGAACCGATTTTGCGAAACGAATTCCGATGTTTAACGGTTTGCATCGTTTTTTGCCGGCTATGGTTTTGCTTCAGAATGGGCGGATTAAGCAGGTTGATGTTAGGCATTTTCCACGAATTGCCGGAAAATCAAAGTATAATTTGTGGAACAGGTTGTTAGGTCCGTTAATGGATTGCTTTGCTTATCTCTGGATGAAAAAGAAATACATTAACTACGAAGTTTCTGAATCAAAACTTTAAAACAATGAGTCACTGGTTCGTTTATGGTCTTGGATTTTTGGCACAGGCATTGTTTTCAAGCCGTATCTTTTTGCAATGGATTATTTCTGAAAAGCATAAAAAAGTACTTACCCCCAACTTGTTTTGGGAGATAAGTTTGCTGGCTTCATGTTTGCTATTTGTTTATGGTTATTTGCGCGATGATTTTGCTATAATGCTAGGTCAGGTAATTACCTATTACATTTATGTGAGGAACATTCAGCTTGAAAAGGAATGGTACAAATATCCAGGAATATTACGCATTTTTATTTTGATTTTCCCAGTTCTGATCCTAATTTATGGCTTCAACAACAATACACTTGATCGGGTAAATCTTTTTCAGAATGAAAATATTCCTTTGTTATTGATGGTTCTTGGCATTGTTTCACAAATTTTGTTCACCCTTCGGTTTGTGTATCAATGGCTTTACTCCGAAACAAAACAAAAGTCACTTTTACCGCTGGGCTTTTGGCTGTTGAGCTTTATTGGATCATTGCTTATATTTACTTATGCTATTTTCAGACGAGATCCTGTACTTTTTATAGGGCATTTGTCTGGGCTGATTATTTATTCCCGAAATATCTATTTAGTTAAGCGTTATGGAAACTAAACTCCATTCATTTCAATCTGTTGTGTTGTTGCTTTTTGTTTCCGGAATACTATTGCTCTCTGGCTTAGATAAAGTCGATGTTAATATTATGGAAGCGAGGAATTTTATTTCTGCCCGTGAGATGGTTCAAAATCAGGAATATCTGCTGACAACTTTAAACAATCAGCCGCGCTACGAAAAACCACCATTACCTACGTGGTTGACTGCCATTTCAGGAACAGTTTTTGGATTCGATTCGCTTTTTGCAATGCGCCTTCCTGTAGTTGCCATTACGATGTCGTTGGTTTTTATGTTTTATTACCATTCCAAATTAATGGGACTGAACGAAAAACATGCGCTGAACAATGGTTTAATCTTGATTACCTCGTTCTATATTTTCTTTGCCGGACGCGATAATCAGTGGGACATGTACACGCATAGTTTTATGATGGCCAGTATTTTCTTTCTCTGGAAGCTGTTTCAGGAAGATGCAAAACAAATACAAAATGCACTTTGCGCTGGTTTGTTCCTGGGTTTTTCCATTCTCAGCAAAGGGCCGGTTTCGTTTTATGCGCTTTTCCTGCCATTTTTAATCAGTTACGGTGTTGTATACCGGATTCCTTTCCGGCGGAAATGGTTCTATTTTGTCGGTATGTTGTTCTCAGGCTTGGTTATTGGCGCGTCGTGGTATATTTATGTTCGCCTGAAGGATACTGAAGCTTTCAATGCAATTGCTTCGCGCGAAACAGCCAATTGGTCGAGCTACGAAGTTAAGCCGTTTTATTATTATTGGAGCTTTTTTGTGCAATCTGGTCTATGGACAATTCCTTCGCTTTTGGCGCTGGTTTATCCGTATTTAAAGAGTAGGGTGAGTAACCTGAAAGCGTATCAGTTTTCCCTTCTCTGGACTTTATTGGCGCTTATTTTTCTCTCGGTTATTCCCGAAAAAAAAGTGCGCTATTTAGTTCCGGTGCTTATTCCTTTGGCGCTGACAACTGGTTTTTACATCGAATATTTAATCCGTAGTTTTAAAGATAATGTGCAGAACTGGGAACGTAACATTGTATATTTTTTCTCTGTAATCATTGCTTTAGTTGGATTTGTCTATCCTTTTGCGCTGATTTTTATCCTGAAAGAAAAAATAATGGCACATTTGTTTGTAGTAATTTTTTCTTCACTATTGATGATCGGATGTGCTCTTTTTATTATCAACGGTTTGATGCAGAAAAATTTCAGTAAGGTGTTTTATTCGATGATTGCGTTGTTTACGGTTGTGGTGTTTGCACTGGCCCTTTTGTCGAAAGAGCTGGTTTATAACCCGGATTATGCTTCAGCGAGTAAGGCATTATCGATTGAAAAGCAGTACAATGTGAAAACGTATAGTTTATCGGCTGTAGCGCCTGAAGTAATTTGGGATTTTGGGAAGCCAATTCCTGTTTTGGAGCCCAAAGGGAATCAGGTTTTACTTCCCGTCGAGAAACAGTTTGGATTACTGGTAGATATGAAAGACTCTGCAAGTATAACAAAACAGTTTCAGCAATACGACATTCAAAAGCTCTACCGGATTAACCTAAATTATGCGAAAGGAATAAAAGACCGGCTGGTGAAAGATTATTACTTGTTTTCGAAGGTCTCCGAGTAATTAAGTAATAGGAAAAATTTATTGTCGTATTTTAAATGTACTCACCCCGACGTCCGCAAGGCGGCCGTTCCCCTCTCTACCAGAGTAGAGAGGGGGAAGCACCGTCAGGTGCAGGGGGTGAGTCAGTATAAAATACAAACATAAGTACGACATTATTTCATTCTCATTACTTAAAAACAAAAAAGCAAATGCCTCAGTCGAAGTATTTGCTTTTCAGTATAATAGAAACTTAATATCTTACTCAAGGTAAGTATATCCATACAATCCAGAACGATAGTTTGACAAGAATTCTTTTCCTTCTTCAGCGCTGATAATTCCTGATTTTACAGAAGTGGTAACCCAGGTTTCAACTGTGCGAACAAGCTTCTTGGCGTTGTATTGCACATAGTCTAAAACTTCAGCAACAGTTTCTCCATCAATAACCTGATCGATATGGTAACCTTTTTCATCGACCGAAATGTGCACGGCATTGGTATCGCCAAACAAGTTATGCAAATCGCCCAAAATCTCTTGGTATGCGCCAACAAGGAAAACGCCAATATAATAAGGCTTACTACCTTTTAGCGAGTGTACCGGTAAATAGTACGAGAAATTACGGGTCGATATAAAGTTGTCAATCTTTCCATCCGAATCGCAGGTAATATCCTGTAAGGTTGCCGAACGATCTGGTTTTTCGTCCAATCTTTGGATTGGAATAATTGGAAAAATCTGGTCAATTGCCCATGAGTCGGGTAATGACTGGAAAAGCGAAAAATTACAAAAATATTTATCCGACAACAACTTTGGCAAATAAAGCAATTCTTCAGGAACATGCTTTAACTCACTGGTCATTTGGTGAATTTCTTTGGTAATCGACCAGAAAAGTCGTTCTATTTGCGCACGGGTTTTCAGGTCAAGGAGCCCCAGACTGAATAAGTCGAGCGCTTCCTCCCTAATTTGTTGGGCGTCGTGCCAGGTTTCCAACATTCGTGGCTGATTGATCTGGTCCCATAACGAAAAAAGCTCCCGTACCAGCTCATGATCATCGTCATGTGGCATTTCTTCTTCGCTCATAGTTGGTAACGAAGCAGTTTCCAGTACTTCAAATACCAATACTGAATGGTGTGCTGTAAGCGAACGACCAGATTCGGTAATTACATTCGGATGCGGAATATCGTTTTTATCGCTGGCATCAACAAAGGTTGAAATGGCATCGTTAACATATTCCTGAATACTGTAGTTTACACTGCTTTCGCTGCTTGATGAACGCGTGCCGTCATAATCAACACCCAGACCTCCGCCAATATCAACAAATTCAATTTTAAACCCTTTATGGTAAAGTTGAACATAGAATTGCGAGGCTTCGCGCATAGCAATTTTTATACGGCGTATTTTAGTAACCTGGCTCCCGATGTGAAAATGTACCAGTTTCAGGCAGTCCACCATTTCTTTTTTCTCCAGAATATCAAGGGCTTCGAGAAGTTCACTTGAAGTTAACCCGAATTTACTTACATCGCCGCCCGAGTCTTCCCATTTGCCGCTTCCTGAACTGGCCAGTTTAATGCGAATACCTATGTTTGGCTTTACTTTTAATCTGTTAGCCGTTTTGATAATTAATTTGAGTTCATTGAGTTTCTCAACTACAAGGAAAATTCTTCGTCCCATTTTTTGGGCCAGAAGGGCTAATTCAATGTAATCTTCGTCTTTGTATCCGTTGCAGATAATAAGCGAATCGTTGTCGGTATTTATTGCAATTACAGCATGAAGTTCTGGTTTTGAACCTGCTTCAAGGCCAATATTGAATTTTTTACCATGATCAACAATTTCTTCGACAACAGGGCGCATCTGGTTTACCTTGATAGGGTAAATGATAAAGTTTTGACCTTTGTATTCGTACTCTTCGGCAGCGATTTTAAAACAGCTCGCCATTTTTTCAATCCGGTTATCAAGAATGTCGGGAAAACGAAGCAGCATGGGGGCTGAAACATCGCGAAGCTGAAGCTCTTCTACCAATTCATGAAGATCAATTTGAACGCCGTTTTTTTTGGGAGTTACGGTAACATTACCTTTTTCGTTGATGGAAAAAAAGTTGATCCCCCAACCATTGATGTTGTAGAGTTCAGCCGAGTCTTCAATACGCCATTTTCTCATTAAGGAAAAGTTAATTGTTTATTTATACTCATTTTTCTAGCCTGATAACAGGCTTTTTATCCAAATTATGCTTTAATAAATCGGGATACAACCTTAAGACTTTATTTTAAACATTCATGAACTATATCCGGTTCAAAAAAGTGAAATTACAAATAAGCCTGAAAGCCGCGCCAATCCTAAGCGACCAACGATTTTTCAAACGGGGTAAATGTAATAAATTATTGAAAGTATTTTCAACTATTTTGCAAAAGGAAAGAGTAGTTAAGTATCCGATCTTTCTTAAAAAGATCGGATACTTAAAGGTAGATATGAAAACTAAAACATTTGCAGACTATGTAGTCGTTTATAGCGCCCATCAAGCTGGATTAGTTCATCATGGGTACCACGTTCAATAATTTCGCCTTCATGGAACACACAAATCAAATCGGCATTACGAACGGTAGATAAACGGTGTGCTATGACAATTGATGTTCGGTTTTTCATTAAGTTCTCAAGTGCATTTTGCACTAATCTCTCTGATTCTGTGTCGAGTGCCGAAGTTGCTTCGTCGAGAATTAGAACTGGTGGGTTTTTAAGTATAGCGCGGGCAATACTTAATCGCTGACGTTGTCCGCCTGAAAGCTTACTTCCCCTGTCTCCAATAATGGTGTCGTATCCATTCTCAGTTTCAATGATAAAATCGTGAGCGTTGGCGACTTTTGCAGCGGCAATAACTTCGGTCATACTGGTATTCTCAACGCCAAAAGCTATGTTGTTGTAAATAGTGTCGTTGAAAAGAATAGCCTCCTGGTTTACATTTCCCATTAAATCACGCAAATCGTGTAGCTTAAGGTCTCGGAGGTCGATCCCATCAATCAGAATTTGTCCGCTAATAACATCGTAAAAACGTGGCAATAAATCAACAAAAGTGGTTTTCCCGCTACCCGATTGTCCAACCAAAGCAATAGTTTTGCCTTTTTCAATATTAAGTGAAACGTTGTTTAATACGATTTTTTCATCGTAGGCAAAGGTTATATTACGGTATTCAATAGAACTTTTAAGCGTTGTTATTCCTTGAGCATCAGGTTTTTCAGGAATAGTAACGTCGGCTAATAAAATCTTATCGATACGGTCCATTGAAGCCAATCCTTTCTGGATGCTGTAAAGCGCCTGGGTAAATGCTTTCGACGGATTTATTATTTGATAAAAAATCCCCAGATATATTATAAACTCCGGTCCCGATAATTCACTGTCATTACTTAAAATAAGCGTACCACCATACCATACAACTACTATGATTACGATAGTTCCCAGGAGTTCACTTAATGGATGAGCCAATTCACGTCGCCGCATCAACCGGTTCATTATTCTACGGTAATCATGCAGTTCTTCATTGAACCGGGCATTCATTTTCCGTTCAGCATTGAAAGCTTTGATGATCCTTAACCCACCGAGTGTTTCTTCAACTACAGTCAGAATCATCCCCATTTTATCCTGTCCCTGGCGAGATTCTTTCTTTAGCGATTTTCCAACCCGGCCAATAATAAACCCTGCAATAGGCAGTACAAGTAAAATAAACAAGGTCATGCTTGGACTCATCACGAGCATCGAAATAAGAAGAACAATTATAATTACCGGATTTTTCAGAAACATGTCGAGTGATGACATGATCGAATTTTCCACTTCAGCCACGTCGCCTGTTATGCGCGAAATGATGTCGCCTTTACGTTCTTCTGAAAAAAATGGAAGAGCTAGTTTAAGTATCTTGGTGTAAATTTGTTCACGAATATCTTTTACTACACCATTTCGGATATAAACAGCTTCATACGCCCCCAGGTAATAAAATCCCACTTTTAGAAATGTGGCAATTGCCACAAAGAGTCCAACAAATAAAAGAGTTAACCCAGGGCCATTCGCATTTTTGAAAATAGTTAGATAATAATACAGATTGTGAATGATTGAATCTTTAGTCATTTGCCAAGGCACCATGTCAGTTACATCCTTTGATGTACCGAACAAAATTTCAAGCATCGGGCTCATCAAAGCCATCGATGAAACAGTAAAAACTGCCGAAAGTACATTAAATAGGAAATTGAGGGCCAACTGCTTTTTGTATGGCGGAATAAAGCGCTTTAAAATTTTGAAAAAATCCTTCATTATAAGTTTATTCGAGGGACAGTATTTTGTAAAACATTCAAAATGGATATTATTTCCAATTAAAAAATGCCAGTGTAATTGCTTGGAGTGATCGTTTTAAGTTCTGCTTTTAACGAATCGGTAATTTCTAAACTATCTATAAATTCGTGAATTACCTGTTGGTCGATTTTCCTGTTTACACGGGTAAGGTTACGCAAAGCTTCATAAGGATTTGGATAACCTTCACGGCGCAAAATGGTTTGAATTGCTTCGGCTACAACCGGCCAGTTTTTTTCTAAATCGGCTTCTATAGCAGCTGTATTTAGTAGCAATTTATTCAGCCCGCGCATCGTTGAATTTATCGAAATGAGTGTGTGTGCAAACGGAACACCAATATTGCGCAAAACAGTTGAATCGGTAAGATCGCGCTGAAGCCTGGAAACAGGAAGTTTTACAGCCAAATGTTCGAAAATGGCATTGGCAATTCCAATGTTTCCTTCCGAGTTTTCGAAGTCAATCGGGTTTACTTTATGTGGCATTGCTGATGAGCCAACTTCTCCTGCTTTAATTTTTTGTTTGAAGTATTCCATCGAAATGTAGGTCCACATATCGCGGTTCAAATCCATGATGATGTTATTGATTCGTTTCAACGCATCAAAAATGGCAGCATGGTTATCGTAGTTGGTAATCTGCGTAGTGTATTGAGCCCGCTCCAATCCGAGGTACTTTTTCAGGAAATGGTTGCCAAAAGCTTTCCACGAAATTTCGGGATAAGCAATGTGGTGTGCGTTGAAATTGCCGGTTGCTCCGCCAAACTTAGCATCGCAATTTATGCTTTTCAGTTGTTCGAGCTGTATTTTCAGGCGCTCTGAAAATACCCGGATTTCTTTCCCCAGGTTGGTTGGCGAGGCTGGTTGACCGTGTGTTTTTGCCAACATTGGAATACTTTTCCATTCTTCAGCCATTTCTTCAAGTTTGTCAACCAGATCGTAAATGGCAGGATAATATTCATTGTCCAGCGCATCGTGAATCGACTTCGGAACGGCCGTATTGTTAATGTCCTGAGAGGTTAACCCAAAGTGAATAAATTCTTTATGAGCTTGAATGCCTAATTTGTCGAACTCTTCTTTCAGAAAATATTCAACAGCTTTTACATCGTGGTTGGTTACCTTTTCAATATCTTTAATGCGTTGGGCGTCGTCAACCGAGAAATTGGCAACAATTTGACGAAGAGGTGTAAAAAGCGCTTTGTCAAACGTTTTTAATTGAGGTAACGGAAGTTCGCACAAAGCTATAAAGTATTCAACTTCAACCAGTACCCGGTATTTTATTAAAGCGAATTCGGAAAAATAGAGCTGAAGATTTTCAACTTTCGAACGGTAACGGCCATCGATAGGCGATATTGCTGTAAGTAAATTTAATTCCATGAACTTGGTTTTTCAAAGGCCGTAAAGGTAGCAAAAATGTGATTGAAAAATTTGAAGTTATTCGCCTGAAATTGGAACCGATTTGGAACCATTTCTTACGAAATTTCAAAACTTAATGACTGATTTTTTGTTTGATGTCAGTATATAAACATTAAACAATTATAAATGAAAAATATTCGGTTGGTGCTGATTCTTTTGTTATTAATTACCTTTAGTTGCACAAATACCAACAGCCAGATGATTGATACAACTACCGTTCGGGAACTTGATTTGAACCGCTATTTGGGCACCTGGTACGAAATTGCCCGGTTTCCGCACTCTTTCGAAAAGGGGATGGCGGGTGTTACGGCCAATTACAGTTTGCGCGACGATGGCAAAATCAGTGTTTTGAACAAAGGCTACAAAAATGGCTTGAATGGCGAACTTTCCGTTGCCGAAGGCAAAGCCAAAATCCCTGACCAATCGCAACCCGGAAAGTTGAAAGTATCCTTCTTCTGGATATTTTATGCCGATTATTATGTGCTTGAGCTGGATGATAATTACCAATATGCGATGATTGGGAGTTCGTCGCCCAAATATTTTTGGATATTGAGCCGAACCCCACAGATGGACGAATCGACATACCAGATGTTACTCGGCAAAGCACGCCAGCGTGGCTATAATCTTGACAGGCTGGCGAAAGTGGCTCAACACCAAAGCTGATTATTCAACTCAACGTTTAGTTTTTTTCTTCAAAAAAATTGGGTTAGGCATTTTAAGTAACCGGAACAATTTATTGTCGTATTTTTTGTACTCACCTCAATGTCCGTCAGGTGCAGGAGGTGAGTCAGTATAAAATACAAACATAAATACGACATTATTTCATTCTCATTACATAGCAGGCTGTACATACAATTTGGACTTGCATCGATTTTCAATTCATGCCCAGGCAGAAAGATGCACAAGCTCATCCGGATTTGTGCTATGCTATTCGATGTGGCTGGTGCTGATTTGCAATCAGCACCTCTTAATTGCGGATCTGTGGTCCGTTTCAAGCACCTAAACGAATCGTATTTCTACCAAGCCTTTCTCCCCCGAATAATCGCGTGCCGAACTGTAAAGATAATCTTCTGTCCGTCCACTGGATTACAAATCCAGAACTAAAAGGTGACGATACAAATCGTCACCAGCGACTGCAACCTTTGGGCATATCCCAAGGAGCAGGGGGAACTTGCTAAGACGGGAAAATCTCTCAAGCAACCAAAACTGTCAATTTAAAAACTTTGTCTAAAACCGAAACTGTTTCAATGAGCGATTAAACTGCCCCATAATGTAGGAAGCTACACGCAGGGGCGGATTGCGGGCGATTTCCTGTCCGGTAGGACAAGGAAATCGAGCGGAGAGCCGCCGACCGAATACCAACAGCCGCCGGACTTGCCGGGTAGCTGAAGTTATGGGGTCGGTTTTCGTCCACTTGAAACATTTGTATATTTTTCTTTTTATAAATCACTATTAAATGCTGTCAGTCAATGAATTGCCAGTCAACTGCAAAACTCTCTCAACCAGATTCTCCTTTGGCAATTCAACTAAGTTTTGAAAATTTCGTCCGAAAACTCGTCTCCTGTTGCAGATTGTGTCAAGTTGAAAATTAATGTTTTAAATTCGTTTGTCTGTCGCTAAAAACGGGAACTTGTCAAACCCAAAAAATTACAAATAAGTTATGTTGATTATTTTTTTTCCTTTATCAGTGGGTAATTGTACCCCACTTTTTCTCTTTTATTATTACTAGTATCAAATATATCAAGTATTAAATCAGTTTCAGAATTTGTTTTTATCATCCATTCTTTATCTAGAAGGAAAGAATTAACACCATACAATGTTGGGAGCGGATTAGGGAAAATTCCATTTATTAGTTTATTATTATTTATAATGAATCGTCTAACACATATGTCCTTTTTAATTAACACAGGTGGATTTAGTGGTTTGTAATAGTGCCTAATTGATTTTAAAGTATCAGGTAAAATAAAATCAAACCAGATAGTGTCAATATATTTATATCCAGAAACATCTGGATAATAAGTATTTTCCACAATGTCAATATATCTGTAATTCATGAAGTTTAATATATCAACTTCATCGTCCGATTTTGAACAAGACGATAAAATACCCAAAATCAAAAATACTATGCATTTAAATTTTCCTCTCATAATTTAACATTTAGAAGTGGTATTTAAAAAAATCGTGAACGCTTATAACGCATTATTATTTGTATAATTTTTCATTTTATATGGCTCTCTCAAAATGTGAGAAACAAGCTCATCCGGATTTGTGCTATGCTATTCGATGTGGCTGGTGCTGATTTGCAATCAGCACCTCTTAACTTCGGATCTGTGATCCGTTTCAAGCACCTAAACGAATTGTATTTCTACCAAGCCTTTACTCCCGGAATAATCGCGTGCCGAACTGTAAAGATAATCTTCTGGCCGTCCACTGGATTACAAATCCAGAACTAAGAGGTGACGAATACAAATCGTGACCAGCAACTGCAACCTTTGGGCATATCCCAAGGAGCAGGGTGTTTTCGATACTGAAATTGAAGCAAAAGAATACTCCAAAACCAAAAGAGGACATGATTACATTGATGTTTTATATTTACCATACATAGAATATGACGAAAAAATATTTGCGCTTTGGCATTGTTCTGCCTGTCAAAAGATTTCATAAATTAATGATGGTGTAATGAATACAATTTAGTATTAACTATATGAAAATAATCCATGCAGAAATTTAAAAACGATGAATATTTGAAAATACATTCCATTTCAATATTTCCGCTATTCGGATTTATGTCTATAAGTTTTATGCTGTCCATATCTGGATTTGTATAATGATGATGGCCTATGGAATTTCTCAATTTACGAATGAAATATTCTAGTTTTTCACTGTCGTTTGAATAAAGTTTACTACCATTTTGTTTCTTATCCAGCAATTTGATTACATTAATAGAATGCCTTGATACTAGGTCATTAAACGTAAAAACATTAATCAAATTCCAGTTACTAATTTCTAAAACATCACGTTTTTCAATGTCGTTAAGTTCTTTATCTATATATTCAAATGTTCTTACTAAAATTAAATATGAAAGACCAATTAACGTGTCACCACCGAAAAAACGGACTGTATCTGTTTTGTATGGATTATATCCATAGGAATCTACGAAGTCTTGAAATTGCTTGTCTAAATTAGTGATAGCTTCAGGTCTTTGTGTCTCAAGGAAAGCATAAAATTGTAATCTCGTCCATGAATTAAAAATTAGCATCCATTTTGGTAAATTCATATCGTGTTATTTTTTAATGCCTTTTCATTTTTAGCGATAACTTTTCAAAGAAGCTGGTACGCTTGCCTATAACATCTGTATATCCACAGAGTTGTGGATATATCGTTATTAGCTTGTTTGGGATAAATTTGTTAAAGTACTGATTTTGTATGGTATATATAAATTGTGTTTCATTTTTAATTAATCTTTTTGGTTTTGAGAAAGCAGATACTTTTTCGATCGAACAAAACATAAATCAATACACAATCAAATATAGGATTATGTCTTTAAAAATCAATATTGTCCAGTAGATTTTTTATCTGATCGAACCCTTTTGTAGTGATAGGAGTGTAAATCTCAGCGGTCTTGCTGTTTTCATGTCCCATCAGGCTTTACCCCGTAGGATTAATTTTATTCAACGGATTGAACCCTTAGGATTCACATTACACTCGGTCGTTTATTTAATCCAACGGGGTTAATGCAACGCAAATCAGTTCCGTTTTCAGGCAAATGTGTGGCAAAACGGTGCCGCGCCAAGTGCGTCGAAACTTTCTTTTTTATCCCCGCTCTCAACTAAAAGTCTGAACCTTGATTCATCTGATTTTTGGGATTGCCCCGATTTCATAATCCTATAAATCAGTTAATCCCAAAAATCAAGGTTCAGACAAATTCCGTTACAAACGCAAATGTCAGATGCTTACTTTTGAGTGTCAAAGGCTTACTATCCTGCTTTTGAGTGTCAGAAGCCTGTTCTTTAATGTCAGATGCCTGTGCTCGAATGTCAGGAGCTTACTCTCTAATGTCAGGAGCCTGTTCTTTAGTGTCATGTGCCTGTTCGCTAATGTCAGATGCTTA
>CALGIG010000084.1 GCA_937915865.1 uncultured Prolixibacteraceae bacterium
TATACCGAATAAATAAAGTTTTTATAATAGATGTTCTTTGATTTTACTCGTTAATGATTAATACTTGTTCTCTGTTATTCATTTGTTTTTTAATGATTTACTGTTTCTTAATTATTAATGTTCTTAATCTTATTGATTGTTGGTTTCTCTGTAATTGGATTTCGATAATACTGGTTCCTTTATTGTTCCTTGTTCAAACTCCGGTATTTTAGAATCCAAGTCCAGGTTTCGAAAGTTTTTAAATTAAATATTACCCTCCTGTTAAGCTCGATTCAATCGGGCTTTTGGTGTTTGAGCTAACAAAATAGCATTTCAAAAACAATTCAATAATTGATTGTTATCTCTAAAAAAGATAATTTTGAAAAAAATTTATACTAAATACAAAATGATGAAACCAACTTTATTGATTTTGGCAGCTGGTATGGGTAGCCGATTTGGTGGACTAAAACAAGTAGAGCCAGTTGGACCTAATGGGGAGACAATTTTAGAATATTCGATTTATGATGCAATCAGGGCTGGCTTCAGCAAGGTTGTTTTTGTAATAAGAGAAAGTTTTGCTGATAATTTTAAAAAACAATTTGAGCCAAAATTAGCAGGTAAAATCGAAATCAAGTACGTATATCAGGAAACAAACATGTTACCTGATGGTTTTACATTACCTCAAGACCGCGAAAAACCGTGGGGAACCGGGCACGCTGTATTAATGGCAAAAAATGTGATAAATGAACCTTTTGCAGTAATTAATGCTGACGATTTCTACGGCGCAAATGCCTATAAAATACTTCACAAGTACCTTTCAAGTCAAGGTTCTGACAAGCAATACGCAATGGTAGGCTATCATTTAAATAATACTTTATCTAAATTTGGCTCTGTTTCCCGTGGTATATGTGTAACAAACTCAAATAACCACTTAAGTGAAATTACAGAAACGCATAAAATTAGGCTTGAAGAAGGGAAAATACTTTGTGAAACACAAGATGCAACAACTAAAGAATTAAATGGTAATGAAATTGTTTCAATGAATTTTTGGGGATTCTACCCATCTATTTTCAATAATATAGAAACTCAGTTTATTGATTTTCTAAAAGAAAATTTAAACCAACCTAAATCGGAGTTTTACATTCCTTTCGTGGTTTTTGAAATGATAAAAAAGAACATAATAACAGTTGAAGTTTTATCTGCAGACTCGCCTTGGTTTGGTGTAACATATAAGGAGGACAAGCCTTTTGTAATTGATCAAATACAAGAAATTACAGATATAGGAATTTATCCTGAAAATCTTTGGGAATAATTAAAAAACTTAGAGAAGGTAATTTAAGAAGTGATTGTTATTTCAAAATTACCTTTTCGCTTTTTATAGACTTTCCCAGAAAAGTAGTTGCGTTCTTCTCAAATATCTCAACATTTTCCGTGGTGAAAAATTTTACAACTCCTGACTTCGAACATTTTGTATCCATTTCAGGGTGACGAGTTAAATATTCTACTAATTTTTGTGTTACCACCTTGCCTTGTTCCATTAGTGTAATACCTTCAGGAACAAACTTTTTAATGGTTGGCAACAATAAAGGATAGTGTGTACACCCAAGTATAATTGCATCAATTTCAGGATCAGTATTAAGAAGATTTTGAATATTCTTAGCGACGAAAAAATCAGTACCAGCTGAATCAATTTCATTATTTTCGACCAGAGGTACCCATATTGGACAAGCTTCCTGGGTCGTTTTTATAACCTTTCCATTTGCCCATTTCTCCAATTCAATTGGATAAGAATTCGAGAGTACAGTTCCTGAAGTTCCTAATATACCTACATGACCGTTCGAAGTAAATTCACCAATAGATTCAACAGCAGGTCGTATAACGCCCAGAACACGACGATTAGGATCAATTTTGGGAAGATCATTCTGCTGAATATTTCTAAGTGCTTTAGCCGATGCTGTATTGCAAGCGAGTACTACAAGATGGCATTCCATTTCGAAGAGTTTCTTTACAGCTTGAAGTGTATATTCATAAACTACCTCAAACGAACGAGAACCATAAGGTGCTCTGGCATTATCACCTAAATAAATAAAATCATAATCAGGCATAGCCTGAATAAAATCTTTCAGGATAGTTAAACCACCATAACCTGAATCGAAAACGCCAATTGGTTGATATTGCCCTGCCATTAAATTCCGTTTTACAAAAGTAAAAGAGCCATCCTAAACAGATGGCTCTTCATATATCATTTATCCAAAATTTACTTAATACCTAATTTTGTTTTCACAAAAGGAAGAATATCAATACTTTCTTTTGAGTTATAAAGAATCACTCTTGAACTCATATCAAAAACATAAATCAAACCTTTTTCCAAACCAACATCTTTAACAGCTTTTTCAGCTTTGTCATAAACAGGTTTCAATAATTCTGCCTGTTTAGCCTGAAGTTGTTGTTGTGCATTTTGCTGATAAGTTTGAATGCGTTCACTTTTAGCATTTAAATCATCTTCTTTCATTTTTTTCACAGTCTCAGTAAGAGAATCTTTCTTTTGGGCATATTCCATATATAATGTTTGGAATTCCTTCTGCATAACTCCAAGCGCATCTTCAAGTTCTTTCTGATATGCTGTAAATTTCTTTTCTGCTTCAGCTTTTTCAGGCATTACCTGAATGAGACCCATAAAATCAATATGACCAAATTTAGGAGCCTGAGCTTTTGCAAAGCTTGCAGAAAGCAACATGATTCCTACAACAAATACTTTGAAAACATTTTTCATACTTTTCCAGATTTAATTTTTATTTTGACAAAATTAGAATATTATTTTTTATAGCCAAGCTTAGCCAAAACCTGATCAGATAAATCGTACTTTGGATTTGTATAAATCAAACTTACACCGCCAGCTTTATCAAAAATCACAGCATAACCTCCTTCATTCGATATTTCCTGAATGGCATTAAAAATATCATCTTGAATTGGTTTAACGAGTCCCTGGCGCTTTTTAAACAAATCACCTTCCCGCCCAAAATATTTCCTTTGTAATTCTTTATACTCCTTTTCTTTCGAAACTATAACATCTTCGCGTTTGCGTTTCATTTCGTCAGAAAGAAGTACGCTTTCCGATTGGAAATCTTTATACATTTGATCAAGTTCGGAGTGCATTGATTCAAGCTCTTTTTGATATTGAGCTGACAATTGGTCCAACTGTTCCTGTGCAGCTTTATATGATGGAATATTTTCTAAAATATATTCACTATCAACATAAGCAAATTTCTGAGCAAATGTGGCTGCTGAATAAAGCAACATTAAACATGCAATAACAACTATTTTTTTCATCGTTTAATTTATTTAATTGTTTTTTAATGCATTTTAGCAAAATCCAGACCAAAATACTGCATTAGAATTGCTGTCCAATAACAAAGTGGAATTGGCTACCAGCGGCATCACTTTGTCCAGAAACAGGATCAAACCCGTAACCCCAATCAATACCCATCAAACCAAACATAGGAAGGAAGATACGCACCCCAACACCTGCTGATCTATGTAGTTTAAACGGATTAAAATCTTCAAATTTGTTCCAGGCATTACCTGCTTCAAGAAAACTCAAAACATAAATAGTTGATGATGGTTTTAAAATTACCGGATATCGAAGTTCCATTGAGAGTTTATTGTAAATATTGGAACCTGAAGAGCTACTCAAGCTATAATCTTTGTAACCACGAAGAGCTACAATATCACTACCATATAAATTATATCCTGACATACCAGAACCACCTACACGGAATCCTTCAAATGGAGACTGACGATACTTGTTATAATAACCAAGAAACCCGTACTCAAATTTAGTATGAACAACTAAATTCTGATTACGTGTAACAGGCGTAAACCAGTCGCCCTTAAATAACCATTTGTGGTATTCAATCCATTTATATCTTTCCTGCAAACCTACTTTACTATAATCAATCCCATTCAAAAGAGAATAAGGTGGTGTTAATTGCAACGATAATGTGAAATTCGAACCTCGGCGTGTATACAATGGATTGTCGATCGAATTCCGCCCGAATGCTGTCTTTATACTCAAATTATTAAATCCACCATTTCCCTGACTGGTTCCGTCATTTAAAAAATAATAGTATCCAGCCATGTTTTGAAGCTTATAATGCTGGAATGAAACCTCGTGGTACAATGTAAAAAAGTCATCAGGCCAATTTAATCGATAGCCATAACCCACTGCAATAGCAGATGTAATCTGAATCTGGTCTGCTTCTTCGGTGCTAGATGATGAAGATGAACCATAACCATAACCATAGCCATAACCATAAGGCGAATACCCATAACCATAAGGTGAATAGCCGCCATAACCATAGCTTCCATAACTACCGTAATCATTATACATGCTATTGTATAACCGACTAGCCGAATAATTAACTTTGGAATGTGAGTATGAAATTGTGAAGGAATTAGGTTTCTTACCTCCGAACCAAGGTTCGGTAAAAGAAAAACTATAATTCTTATAAAACTTACCACTTGTTTGAAAATGCAGGCTTAATGCTTGTCCATCACCTGTTGGTAAAGGCCTCCACGCTTCTTTATTAAAAATATTACGAACAGAAAAATTTGAGAACTTTAAACCAAGAGTACCTACAAACATATTAGCACCCCAACCACCAGAAAGCTCTATCTGGTCGTTTGCCTTTTCTGTAAGTTTATATTCTATGTCAACAGTACCATTCTCAGGGTGCGGACGAACATCAGGAGAAATGGCTTCAGGATCGAAATGCCCTAACTGCGACAACTCCCTGACTGTACGAATAATTGCAGACTTATCAAACAAATCACCGGGCAATGTCCGTAATTCTCGACGGGCTACATGTTCGTTGGTTTTTGTATTTCCCGAAATAATAATCTTATCAATAGTTGCCTGACGACCTTCACTAATTCGCATTTCAAAATCGATCGAATCATTCTCAACATGAGTTTCCATAGGTGTTAGGTTGAAAAACAAGTAACCATGATCCAGGTAATCACTGCTAACAGCATCTTCGTCGTCTTTAGTCCGCTTATCGAGCTGTTTTTGATCGAAGACATCGCCTTTTTTAATTCCAAGCCTGGCCGACAAATAATCACTTGGATAAATCGTATTTCCAACCCATTTTATATTTCTAAAATAGTATTTATGCCCCTCTTCAAGCCAAAGGTCGAGGCGAACCCTATCGTTATTCAGTTTTGTAATTGAATCTTTTAAAATTGTCGCATCGCGATAACCTTTTTCATTATATTTCTTTATAAGGTTTGATTTATCTTCAACATATTTTTCATTCAAGAATTTTTTAGAATGAAAGAAGTTTTTTAACTTCTTTGCTTTCGTTTTTTTCATTGATTTCTCCAGAACTCCGCCTTTCAAATTTTCATTTCCATGGAAGACGATGTCACTAACTTTTACCTTTTCTTTCTTATCAACACGGATATCAAGAATTACGCTATTATTTTGAGTAGTATCATCACGTTGGACGATCTTAACATCGGTATTTAAAAAACCTTTATCCAGATAAATGTTTTTAATTAATTTTTGTGCTGAATTAACCTGATGATCAGTAACTTGACTTCCTTTTAATAATAAAACCTTTTTATTAATATCATCTTTTTCCGATTTTGTCACTCCATAGAAATTTACATCAGCCAATCTAGGTCTCTCTTGTAAATCAATTCGAAGCCATATCTTTTCTCCTGATATTTTTTCGGCTGAAATTTTAACATCTGAAAATAGACCATGTTCCCATAATTTTTTTATGGAGTGCGTAATTTCATCACCAGGAACAGTGATTCTATCTCCAACACTTAAACCTGAAATCTGCAATAAAACCTGAGTATCGAGGTAACGAATTCCCTGAACATCTAGGCCTGCTATGGTATATTCTTTTGGACTTGAATAGTAAATTGAAAAGTTGATGCTGTCGTTTTCAGCTTCCTGGGCAATTAATTTCACACTGATAAACAGTAGAACAATAAACAGTTTAATCTTTCGCATTCTATTTCGTTGTTGAATTAGCTTTATAGTTGTTGACTTGTTTTTCCGAACCTTCTTTCTCTGTTTTGATACTCGCAAATAGCTTCAAAGAAATCTTCCTTCATAAAATCAGGCCATAGTTTTGTAGTAAAATATAGCTCAGAGTATGCTATTTGCCACAATAAAAAGTTACTGATTCGGATTTCGCCGCTAGTCCTGATCAATAATTCAGGATCGGGTATATCTGATGTATTGAGGTAGCATTCGAGTTTATTAGCATCGATGTCGGCTGGCTGAATTGCTCCTGATTTAACTTCATTAGCTATTTTCTTTATCGCTTCAATGATTTCCCACTTAGAGCTGTAACTAATAGCAATGACAAGGGTTAAACCAGTACATTTACTTAATTTATCGATTGACCAAAGAAATTTTTCCTGTACATTTTGAGGTAAACTTGCAATATTACCAATTGCCTTTAACCGGACATTATTCTTAAGTAATTCATCAGTTTCGTCTGAAATTGCCTGAACAAACAAACCCATTAAAGCATCAACTTCCTCTTTGGGTCGTGACCAGTTTTCAGTTGAAAAAGCATATAAAGTAAGATATTCAATCCCAATTTCTCCTGCACCTTCAACAACCGAACGAACAGCATCAACACCATGTTCATGGCCAAAAGTCCTGTTATTCCCAAACTGGGCAGCCCAACGACCATTACCATCCATAATAATAGCAACATGCTTTGGAAGCTTTTCTTTAATCAGTTTGTCTTTAAATAACATTGTTAATTGTTTTATCCATAAAACTAAGTGGCCCAAAAGTACATTAATTTTTGGTTTCTTAGTTTCTAATTTTATTTGTTATTCCCCAATCCAGAATATTACGTCTGGGGGTCTTTACTCCCCATTCCAAATTTCCGTAAATTAACTTATAAACAAGATGAAAACCTACATAAGCAGTCCAATCATTATTATGAAGCTGGTCTGTAAATTTAACATGTACTTCAGGAGTAACATCTTTATTTATATAGCTTAACGGGTCATCTAAATCATCAAGTTTATCAGAAAGAGTTTTTCTTAAACTGCCTTCCAGAGCAATACCAATCCTTTTACTCAGGTTAAACTTAAATCCTAAACCAAACGGGATTGTAGGAGCTACTACACTTCCTGGATTATGATGGTCCATTTCAAAATATGTTGGATCAACCAAGGCAGCTAATTCAGCTTGACGAAATTTGTAATTGTACATCTGTAGTCCAATTCCTCCAAAAAGGAAAGTCGACCAACGGGTTTCTTTTTCACCAACAATATACTTCATATAATTCCATTCAAAATTCAGGGAAATATCCATTACATTTTTATTGAAATTCCATTGATTTCCATCAAACTTTCCCTCAGCTCCAATAGTTCCGTTGATTACATTAAACCGAAGACCATACCTGGGATTAAAATTGTACCTGACAAACCCTCCGTAAGCCGGATTAATTGATTTTTTCAAATCAACATCCTTTAGATCACCCAGATATGTTCCTACACCTCCTAAAAAACCAATATCAACACTTGGCTGTGCAAATATCTTTAGTGCAAGAAATCCAAATAAAAATAATACAAAAAGTTTCTTCATTGAAATACATTTTTGAAAGGAGTTTTATTTCATAAAGCATTCAGGCACTAATATTTAAACTCTGAACATAACACCTTCCAAGTGCTACAAAAGTAATACAATTCTAAAATATCCATGCCTGCCGCATATTATAAAACCCAAATAGAGGTTAAAAATTGTTAAGCATCAAAGATTTCAATTTCTCTTATCCACGCCCCACATAAGTTTACTTCTCAGCGTTGAAAAAAAGCTATGGTTTTTTAACCTGATTGTCTTAACATTAAAGGATGCTTTTCTGATTCGTAATGATTGGGCTAAATATATTGGTTCTGATTTGGAGTCAACTGATGCCAGGAAATGCTGCCCTCTCCCCTCAACTTTTAAGGTTATGGAATGGTGGTCGGGAACAACAATTGGCCTTACTGTAAGATTATGAGGTGCAATCGGACTTATTACGAAATTTGCTGAATCAGGCGATAGAATTGGTCCACCAACACTAAGAGAATAAGCTGTTGAACCAGTTGGTGTTGCTACAATTAATCCATCGGCCCAGTAAGTATTGAGAAACTCATCGTTGATATAAGTATGAATATTGATCATTGATGATGAATCGAGCTTCGTGACAGCTATTTCATTTAAAGCATACTGTTTTATTTTCGACTCTTCTGAAACAACTTCAAGTTCAAGAACTGTTCTTTCATCAATTAAGAAATTGCCGTCCAATATTTCATTTAATGCCGTTTCTATTTCATTTCTTGATATTTCAGAAAGAAAGCCTAACCGACCAGTATTTATTCCTACTAGTGGGATAGAACCGTTTCTTGCAACAAGGAACGACTTCAAAAAGGTACCATCTCCACCTATGCTAAACAAAAAAGAAACGTCTGATGGCAAATCTTGATTATTGTCAAACAACCCAACAATTTCAGGTTTTATGCAACAATCGACATGTAAATATTCGAAAAAAGGCCGATAGATATAGCAGCCAACTCGTTTTTCCTTCAGTATTACAAACAGTTTAACTAGTTCCTCAAAAAAATCTGGATTAACTGTTTGTCCGTATATTGCAATTTTCATCATCAATATTAAATATTCATATATTTCATCAATTGTCCAAGTCTGTCTTCATACAAATCATTAAGGCTTGATTCATCCATGTAAACGGCAACTATATTGTAATCGTACCTGACAAAAGTTTGTATAATTGCCGATAAATCAATTACGTTTATTTTTAATGTAACAGTTAACTTTTTAGAGTCCAAAATTGGAGACACATAAAAACTTAGAATTTTTGCTTCATTTCCTTCAACAATCTGCGCAATTTGAGAAAGTGAGTAGTCAATGGAATTAAGTTCCAGAACTATTACACTCCCTGGTTCCTGAACAGCAACCAGGCTGGCAAACTTCTGAGCCATATCGAGCACAGTAATTACCCCGCAATATTGCCGATATATATCAAGAACCGGGATAGCGCTTAACTTCTGAGTTGAAATAGCTTGAAAAACTTCATAAATATGCTGATTCTCCATGACAAAAGGCGAAAGCAAATGATCGGAATAATCAGAAATAGGACGCTCAATTATATTGAGGTCATATATGATTTTATCGGAAATTACACCCAACAATCTTTTTCCATCAACAACAGGAAGATGAGAAATTCTGAAAATTTCCATCCAGTTTAAAGCCTTTTGACCGCTGTCATTCAGGCGTAAAGGAGGCACTACTTCAGAAACCAGGCTATGAGCAATCATTTTTTTAAGTTTTTAATACGGTCAGAATCAAATCTTAATCGTAAATTGCAGACCTAAAATTTAGTTATGACCAGACTAAGTGTAAATATAAATAAAATAGCAACACTGCGAAATTCGCGCGGCGGAAATACCCCAAGCGTTATTGATGCAGCTATTAATTGCCAGAAATTTGGTGCACAGGGAATTACTATTCATCCAAGGCCTGACGAACGTCATATTCGCAGACAAGACGTTTTTGATATTAGACCAATTATTACTACTGAATTTAACATTGAAGGATACCCTAGTGACGATTTCATACAAATGGTTATTGATGTAAAAGCACACCAGGTAACTCTTGTTCCAGATTCGCACGACCAACTAACTTCTGACCACGGTTGGGATACTATAAAACATCAAAGTTTTTTGAAAGAAGTAATTGCCCGGTTCAAAACAGCAGGAATACGTACATCGATATTTGTTGACCCGGATTTGGCTGCAATAGAAGGAGCCAAGGAAACCGGTACTAATCGCATCGAATTATACACCGAACCTTTTGCTTCGGCATACCCGGTAGACCCTGTAAAAGCTGTTGCCCCGTTTATTGATGCTGCAGTTCTGGCACATAAACTTGGATTAGGAATTAATGCCGGGCACGATTTGAGTTTGAAAAATCTTCGTTTTTTCCATGTTCATGTTCCTTACCTCGACGAAGTTTCCATTGGCCATGCGCTAATCGCAGATGCTCTTTATCTCGGGTTAAAAAATACCATCCAGGATTATCTTTCCTGCCTGCAATAAACTGAAAATGAATCTTTTTTTCAGAGAAGAAGGGAAAGGATTTCCAATTGTAATTGTACATGGGCTTTACGGATCGTCGGACAACTGGCTTACGGTAGGGAAAAAACTTTCGGCAAACTACAAAGTTTTCATGATCGACCAACGTAACCACGGGCGTTCTCCAAATTCCGACGAACACAATTACGAGGCAATGACAAATGATTTGGCTGAATTTTTCGATCATCAAAAGATCGAAAAAGCCATTGTGATGGGACATAGTATGGGAGGAAAAACTGCCATGAGCTTTTCAGCCGATTATCCGGAACGAATTGAAAAATTAATTGTGGCCGATATTGCTCCCAAAGATTATTTTCTTTTGAACGACGAAAGTCAGTATTACCTGCACTATAATATACTTCGGGCCATGCTCGAAATCGATTTCAGCAGGATTGAAAGCCGAAAACAAATTGAAGATTTCCTGAGCGAACGAATTGACAGTTTTCAAATCGTACAATTCCTTTTAAAAAGTGTCAACCGTAACAAAGAAACCAACCGATTTGAATGGCGATTAAATGTACCAGTTTTGTATGACAACCTCGATGAAATAATTAAGGGAGTCAATGCATATTGGTTCGACGACCGATTACCCATCAAAAATTATCCAGTGCTTTTTATTAAGGGAGCAAACTCCAATTATATTCTTCCTGAAGATTATCCGTCAATCCGGAGGATATACCCCGAAGCCGAAATTGTAGAAATACCCAATGCAGGTCATTGGCTTCATGCCGAACAGCCCCAACTTTTTATGGAAACACTCATCAATTTTCTGAAGAAAAAATAGTTATTGCTTCACGTCGTTACCGAAACAAAAATGTCACTTTCTACCTATTGTATTTCTCAGTAATTTGCTTCAAAAAACGCTTGTGATTTGGACGCAATTGACTCCAGGTAAAGCGCCATCCCCAATTTCCTGAGGCAATTCCTGGGGTATTCATCCGTGCAGTAGAATCGAGGCCTAGAATATCCTGCATTGGAGCAACAGCTGTTTGGGCAGTTGAGGCCCATGCGTATTCCATAAAATTAAAAACAAACTGTTTCCCTTTTCCGGCTACGTATTTATGCAATAATCTCCGCTCTTTTTTATCGATTGAATTGAACCATCCCAAAGATGTATCGTTATCGTGAGTCCCGGTATATACCAGAAAATTAGGTGAATAATTGTGAGGAAGATTCAGGTTCAATGTATCCGACCCAAAGGCAAATTGCAAAACTTTCATCCCAGGCAACTTAAAATCGTCGCGAAGTTTCTCAACTTCAGGGGTAATAATACCTAAATCCTCGGCAATTATTTCCAGCGTACCCAAATGTTCTTTCAGCTTGCCAAATAGTTCATGTCCTTTTGCCGGTAACCATTTTCCAACAACAGCAGTTTCTTGTTCGGCCGGGATTGCCCAAAACGATTCGAGGCCACGAAAATGATCGATACGAACCCTGTCAAACATTCTCAGGTTAAAATGAATTCGGGCAAGCCACCAATCGAAATCACGCTCAGCAACACGCTCCCAATCGAAAACAGGGTTTCCCCAAAGCTGACCGGTTTCGCTAAAATAATCAGGTGGAACACCTCCAACCTGAGTTGGTTTTGCTTCATCATCAATTAAAAAAATATCCTGATTTGCCCAAACATCAACACTATCGAACGAAACGTATAAAGGAATATCTCCTATAATTTTTATGCCTTTCGAATTAGCGTAGCTTTTCAGTTTATACCACTGTCTGAAAAACACAAATTGTAAAAACCGGTGAAAATCAATAATCTCATGCAATTCGACAAAAGAAGTTTTTAACGCCTCAAAATCACGAAAAACCAATTTTGTGTCCCAGGTATTCCAAACTGTTCCTTTATGTTTAGTTTTTAATGCACGAAAATGAGCATAGCCATCGAGCCACCATGAATGATGCTGCATAAAATTATGATACTCATCACGGAAACGATCAAAATTCTTCCTAAAACCCTTAAATGCTTCATCAAGTATTCCTAGTTTCCACTCTTCTATTCTTTCAAATTCAACAGTCTTAGTTTTAAATTCGGGATAAATAACCGCATCCTTTGAAATGAACCGGTCGGTAATTAATTGATCCAAATCGATAAACATTGGGTTTCCTGCGAAAGCCGAATAACATTGATAAGGAGAATTTCCGTAACCAACCGGACCAAGTGGCAAAATTTGCCATATTTTTTGTTTTGTCTGTGCAAGAAAATCAACAAACAGGTAAGCATCTTTTCCCATACACCCAATTCCACCTTCGCCGGGAAGGGAGCTGATATGCAGCAAAACGCCGCTACTTCTTTCCATTATTCTGAATTAAATTCCTGTAAAACTTTAGATAATCAGCCGTTTCGCGTACAATTCGTTGTACAGATAGCCCATGCCTTAAATCGGGAACAAACGCCTTTGTGTCCTTTCCTCCCAAGAACAAATAATGCGCATGTATCATCGAACGTAACCACCCCGGAGGTACATGTCCTGATGGGAAGCTGGTAATTGGCAAATAATTACTGCCAACAATCTGCCTGGTCCATTGCCCCGTTTCTTCCATATAATATTCGAAATAATCAACTGAATGAGAAGAATAACGCAACATGCCGTTCTCAGCATAAATTTCGAGCGCTACCAAATCGCCGCTGCCCGAACTAATACGACTGGCCGACATTGTTCCGGCAGCTTTACTTTCAGGATGAAATAAAGTTATTGAACTAAACAAATCGGAATCAGATGGTACATCATCAAAACTTCCGGCTTGAAAAGCACTGGTTATTTGCAAAGAATTGCCTAGAAAAGCCATTAAAAGGCTAATTCCATGCGAACCCAAATCGGCCATCGCTCCGCCATCGGGAGCTGGAGTTAACCGGGTAACACGCTTTTCGCGATAGGATTTTTGCAAATAGTCGCCATGGTAATATTTTAAATCGAAATGAATAGGTTTACCTAATTTACCTGAATTCCAGAAAGCCAAAGCCTCTCGTACCGAAGCAGTTAGCAAATATTGAAATCCAACCTGGATTTGTTTACTGAAAGAGGCGGCAATTTCTGCCATTTCCAGTTCCTCACACAAATTAGAACAAACAGGTTTTTCGAGATAAATTCTTTTTACCGACGGCATTTCGAGAGCCATCTTAAGATGTTCGAAATGAACTTTATTTGGACCTAAAATAAAAACGGTATTAATTTCAGGATTGACTGCAAATTCAGTTAATTTTTGAGCATTTCTGAAGCCAAATTTTGCAGCAAAAGCATCGCTGCTTTCCATTCGCGAAGCACAAGCCGCGACAAATTCAATTTCAGGAACTTCGGAATAAAAATACTTAAGCGAATTAAGCGCAAAGGCATGAGAGCGGGCTATACCACCACAACCGAGGAATCCGATTTTTATTTTTTCTGCACTCATAAAGGTGTACTGAATAAAAGCCCCAAAAATAACGATTTAGCAAAATAAATGACACAATTTTGGATAATAAAACTGCCCGATCGACGAATCGACCTGGCAGTATATCAGTTGTAAGTAAACCGATTGATGATTTCTTATTCGAGCTCCAAAGCTACAATTGACTTCCCGGGAATACTGACCTCAAACTTATTATCCGTAAGCTTTTTTATATTTTTAAATGTTGCAGGAACAATTACTTCAGGCTTTTCAAAAGTATTTACGCTATTGAATGACGGTGCAGTTAAAATTGTCGCTGAATTGATCTTCAAAATTTCTTTTCCTGAAAAAATGATTTCAAGCTTCATTTCTTTAGCCGGATTAATGTTGCTAAGAGTCACATGAATTTTCCCATTTTTATCAATTGAGGTTGAACTACTGATAGCCGGAATGTCTTCTTCACCATGTTTGTACGATTCAGCAAAAAGACTCGATGGCAGCAAAGTGGCATCCTGGTGTACATTGTACATTTTAAACACGTAATAAGTTGGCGTCAAAACCAGTTGATTTCCTTTAGTTAATATCATAGATTGCAACACATTAACAACCTGGGCAATATTGGCCATACGTACACGGTCGCAATGTTTGTTCAAAATATCGAGTGTATTCGAAGCAATTAAGGCGTCGCGCATGGAGTTTTGCTGAAATAAATGACCTGGGTTTGTTCCCGGCTCAACATCGGTCCAAATGCCCCATTCGTCAACAAACAAAGCTACTTTTTTGCTTTTGTCGTATTGATCCATTACCATTGAATGGCGGGTAACATACTCGTCCATTTTCAATGCTTTTTTCAACCCAGAGAAATAAAGATCTTCGTTGAAGCCTGTAGCTGCCGACTTGTTATTCCAGCCTTCGCCTGCAATAGTGTAATAATGAAGCGACAATGCATTCATGTTGTTACGGCCTTTTTCCATCAATACTTTGGTCCAGTTGTAATCGCTGTCGTTCGATCCGCAACCAACACGTTCAAATTTATCACCACCGTACATATTGGCATAATTCGAATATTGCTTCATCAAATCAGCGTAATATTCAGGGGTCATGTTTCCACCGCATCCCCAGCTTTCGTTACCAATACCGAGAAATTTCACGTTCCATGGTTTTTCACGGCCATTTTTTCTTCTGAGGTTGGCCATTGCCACATTATCATCCGAAGTCATGTATTCAATCCAGTCAACCATTTCGCCAACGGTTCCAGAACCAACATTGGCCGAAATATAAGGATCGCAGCCCAACATTTCACAAAGGTTTAAAAACTCATGTGTTCCGAAACTATTGTCTTCAACGGTTCCGCCCCAGAAAACATTTTTAATTTTTGGTCGCTCGCTTTGCGGGCCAATTCCGTTTTTCCAATGGTAAGTATCGGCAAAACAACCACCAGGCCATCGCAGAACAGGTACTTTTAAAGCTTGAAGCGCTTCAAGTACATCTTTCCGGTAACCATTTACATTTGGTATTGGCGAATCTTTACCAACCCAAATGCCATCGTAAATGCAACGGCCCAGGTGTTCGGCAAACTGCCCATAGATATTTTTATTAATCTGATTCTTTCCGCCGGCGGCGTCAATCTGAAGCACGTTAACCTGCGCGTTCATCGTAAAGGCAACGAGTAACAAAATAATTAGAAACGATAATTTTTTCATCTTGAAATCGGGTTTATTTATAGGTTTTTACTTTTCGATTTCAAAGCAACAAAAAAATAATTGTCCGGCAAACACTTTATTTTATACAACACAATATTAATTTTTCTTAAAGTCAGTATTTGATAAATATTTAAACAATAATTGTGCAATCGATTTCCTATTATTTTTTTGTTAAAATGAGAATAGAACCTGCTAAATATTTTGAAAAAAACTAGTTTAAAAATCACCTTTGTTAGCAATCAAAATTAAGCACTGCTTGTGAACAATTGTGTTTATTGATCGTTTAATTTTTGCACAAATTTTATAAACATGCCTCAAGATTATATACCAATTTTAATTCAATCGTTAGTAGTTCTAGGTTTTGTCATTACTACTATGGTTGTAACCCATTTTCTGGGACCCAAACGAATTTCAAAAGCCAAACTTGAAAATTTCGAATGCGGAATTGAAGGTATGGGAAATGCAAGAAGCCCTTTTTCTGTAAAGTATTTCCTGATTGCAATTCTTTTTGTTTTGTTCGATGTTGAAGTTATTTTTATGTATCCATGGGCAGTAAATTTTAAAGAATTAGGAAAAGACGGCTTCATCGAGATGCTATTGTTTATGGTACTTGTTTTGGTAGGTTTTATTTACATTCTGCTAAAAGGTGCTTTGAAATGGGATAAAAAATAATTCAGGAAGGAACAGAAAAATGACACAAATTATTACAAAGCCCAATGTTGTTGAAGCGCCTGAAGGTATTTCAGGAGAAGGATATTTTCTTACATCATTAGACAAAGCAGTTGGCCTGGCCCGTAAAAACTCGCTGTGGCCACTTCCTTTTGCGACATCGTGCTGCGGAATTGAGTTTATGGCAACTATGGCCGCTACATACGATTTGGCCCGTTTTGGATCCGAAAGATTAAGCTTTTCGCCACGACAAAGCGACTTGCTGATGGTGATGGGAACAATTGCCAAGAAAATGACACCTGTTTTACGCGAAGTATACATACAAATGGCCGAACCCAAATGGGTAATCGCTGTTGGCGCCTGTGCGTCGAGCGGAGGAATATTTGATACTTACAGTGTTTTGCAGGGAATTGACCGCATAATTCCGGTTGACGTTTATGTTCCGGGATGCCCTCCTCGTCCCGAGCAAATTATTAGCGGAATCCTGAAAATTCAGGATTTGGTTGGTAACGAATCGTTGCGCCGAAGAAACTCCGAAGCTTACAACGAACTTTTAGGAAAATATAACATAGAATAAGCTACTAATTAGCTGAAATTGATTAAGTTCAACAACACATTCAGGTGACTCTGAAACTCTAAAAAACAAAATCGTGTATCAGATTAATCAAGAAAGAGATAATTTGGTAATTAGCAAGTTAACCAACCAGTTTGGTGATGCAATACTCGATCATGAATTATTGACCGATATGCTCTGCTTAACTGTTCAAAAAGGTTCTCTTCAGAATATTATGCTGTTTTTGCATAATGACCATGAGTTGCAATACAATTTTCTCACATCTTTATGCGGAGCGCACTATCCTGAGACCAATCGGTTGGGAGTGATTTATCATCTTCATAGCTTTGCCAATAACCACCGGATAAGGATAAAAACTTCAACTGAACTAGAAAAGCCATACATATCAACAATAACATCAATATGGCCGGCTGCCAATTGGCAGGAAAGAGAAACCTACGATTTTTTCGGGATCATTTTTGATGGGCACCCGAATTTAAAAAGGATACTGAATGTTGATGAAATGACTTCATTCCCCTTGAGAAAAGATTTTCCGCTGGAAGATCAAACCAGAGAAGATAAGGATGACTCGATGTTTGGACGGTAAAAATAAAGTCTCAGTATTCAGTCTCAGTTAACACAGACTGGTTACTTGAAACCTGGAATTTAAAAACTTGGAATTTGAAACTTAAAAATGGTGCAGAAAAAATTTAATACGGGTTATTGGGCAAAAGATATCGTTTCTACTGAAGAACCGAAGGAATATAATACCCTGAACGTAGGGCCAACACATCCTGCTACTCACGGTGTATTTCAAAATGTAATGTTGATGGATGGTGAATTTATTGTCAGCACGGAGCAAACTATTGGCTATATTCATCGCGCGTTCGAAAAAATTGCCGAACATAGACCATTTTACCAAATTACACCATTGACCGACCGCTTAAATTACTGCTCTGCCCCACTGAATAATATGGGCTGGCACATGACAGTTGAAAAACTTTTGGGCATTGAAACCCCAAAACGGGTCGACTATTTGCGAATCATCGTTATGGAACTTGCACGTATTGCCGATCACCTGATTTGTAACACTGTCATTGGAGTTGATAGTGGTGCGCTTACTGGCTTCACATATTTGTTTCAGGACCGGGAATTTATCTACGAAATTTACGAAGAAATTTGCGGGTCGAGGTTAACAACCAACATGGGCCGAATTGGTGGATTTGAGCGAAACTTTAGTCCTAAGGCATGGGAAAAAATCCGCCATTTTCTTAAATCGTATCCGAAAAATTTAAAGGAATTTGAAAATCTGTTGATGAGGAACCGCATCTTTATGGATCGTACCATCAACGTAGGAGCTTTTTCAGCTGAAAGGGCTTTAGCTTATGGGTTCACCGGACCTAACCTGCGCGCCTGCGGTGTGGATTATGATGTTCGCGTAATGAATCCTTATTCGTCATATAATGAATTTGAATTTGATGTACCAATTGGACAAAGTGGCGACACGTACGACCGCTTCATGGTTCGTCAGGAAGAAATGTGGCAAAGTTTACGGATAATTGAGCAAGCTGTAGCCAAACTCGACCAAATGGATGATAAGGAAACCTACTTTGCGCCCGATCCGCGCTTTGTACTTCCTCCCAAAGAAAAGGTTTACAACAATATGGAAGCTCTTATCTGGCATTTCAAAATTGTGATGGGCGAAACTGATATCCCTCCGGGAGAAGTTTACCATTCTATTGAAGCAGCCAATGGCGAATTGGGTTTTTACCTCGTTAGCGACGGAGGGCGTACTCCATCCAGGTTACATTTCCGCAGGCCATGTTTTATATATTATCAGGCTTATCCTGAAATGGTAATCGGGAATATGCTGTCGGATGCTGTTTTGACCATGAGTTCGATGAATGTAATTGCAGGAGAATTGGACGCTTGATAAGCCTCCCCTGACCCTTCCGAAAGAGGGGAATATGGAGCAAAATTTAAGAGATGAGCCATGAATGATGAAACAATAAAAAGAGAGAATTTATAAATATATGCTGCCTTAAGTCTCACCTCACCTTAGGCGAGAAGATTTTGAGGAGGCTCCAGAGAAAACAAAAAAATAAATGCAGGACACAAAAAAAAATATAGCTTTTAGTCCCGAAACGCTTGAATTGATTGGCAAAATCATCAGGCGTTATCCTGAAGGCCGGCAAAAATCGGCTCTGCTACCTATTTTGCACATTGCACAAGCCGAAAACGATGGCTGGTTGAGTTCGGAAGTAATGGATTATGTGGCTTCGCTGCTCAGCATTCAGCCGATTGAAGTATATGAAGTAGCTACTTTTTATACCATGTTTAACCTGAAACCCGTTGGCAAATGCGTGATCGAAGTTTGCCAAACCGGGCCTTGCTGGCTGAGAGGCTCGGAAGAACTGGTTAAATATTTCGAACAGCGACTGGGTATCAAACCCGGACAAACAACAGCTGACGGACGTTTCACTTTGAAAACCGTTGAATGCCTGGCAGCCTGCGGCAACGCACCGGTTGTTCAGGTTGGAACTGAATACCACGAAAATATGTCTGTCGAAAAAGCCGGGGAACTGCTTGATCAATGGACCAGTGAAAATAAGTGTTCGCATACCAATCCATATTTGTAAGCTATGGCACAGAAGATTTTACTCAATAACATTGATGTTCCGGGGCTTGCAACTTTTGAAGTTTACCGCAAACTGGGAGGTTACTCGGCAGTTGAAAAAACGCTAAAGAGTTTAACTCCTGATGAAGTTACTGCCGAAGTGAAAAAATCGGGATTGCGCGGTCGTGGCGGTGCAGGTTTTCCAACTGGGATGAAATGGAGTTTCATTGATAAAAGCACGGATAAGCCTCGCTATTTCGTCTGTAATTTCGACGAAAGCGAACCAGGTACTTTCAAGGACCGTTATTTTGGTACATTGAATCCGCACCAGTTGATTGAAGGTATGATTTTAGGCTCTTACGCATTAGGCGCCAAAACATCATACATTTACATCCGCGGCGAATTATTTTATGTACTCCAGATCATCGAAAAAGCAATTGAAGAAGCGTATGCCAATGGCTTTCTGGGTAAAAATATTTTAGGAACAGACTATTCGCTCGATTTGTATTGCCAACCCGGCGGCGGCGCCTATATCTGCGGCGAAGAAACAGCGCTGATTGAATCACTCGAAGGAAAACGTGGAAATCCAAGAATCAAACCACCATTCCCTGCTATCGTGGGATTGTACGATTGTCCAACAGTGGTAAATAATGTGGAAACAATTTCGGTTTTGCCATGGATTCTGAATAACGGCGCCGATGCCTATTCGAGTATTGGCGTTGGTAACAGTAAAGGCACAAAGCTTATTTCTGCCTGCGGGCATATTAATAAACCGGGAATTTACGAAATAGAACTAGGTCTTCCGGTTGAAGAATTTATTTACAGCGACGAATATTGCGGAGGAATTTTGAATGGGAACAAGCTAAAAGCAGTTGTTGCCGGAGGTTCATCGGTTCCGATTCTTCCCGCTGAATTAATTCTGAAAACAGCGAAGGGTGAACCGCGCCTGATGAGCTACGAGTCGTTGGCCGAAGGTGGTTTCGAAACCGGAACAATGATGGGTTCAGGCGGATTTATCGTGATGGACGACACAACATGTATCGTAAAAAATACGCTGACATTTGCACGCTTCTATCACCACGAATCGTGCGGACAGTGTAGCCCATGCCGCGAAGGAACCGGCTGGATGGAAAAAATATTGCAACGAATTGAAGATGGGAATGGCACGATGAAAGACATCGATTTGCTGTTCAACATCTCAAAACATATTGAAGGGAATACGATTTGTCCGCTTGGCGATGCTGCTGCATGGCCGGTAGCTGCGGCCATTCGTCATTTCCGCGCCGAATTTGAAGAACATGTAAAACAACAGAAATGTCCCTTATCAAGGTAACTATCGACAATATTGAAGTAGAGGTTGAACCAGGAACAACAATACTCCAAGCTGCCCGAAAAATTGGCGGCGCTGTGGTTCCTCCAACCATGTGCTACTACTCCAAATTAAAAGGGAGCGGTGGAAAATGCCGTTCGTGCCTGGTAAAAGTGGCTCAGGGTTCGGCCAAAGATCCGCGCCCTATGCCAAAGCTGGTTGCATCGTGCCGTACAGCAGTGATGGATGGCATGGTGGTACAAAATATCACTTCTCCCGAAGTTATGGAAAACCGCCGCGCGATAACCGAATTTTTACTGTTGAACCATCCGCTTGACTGTCCTGTATGCGACCAGGCTGGCGAATGTCACCTTCAGGATTTATCGTACGAACACGGCCTGGCAGAAACCAATACCATCGAAGACCGCCGTACGTTTAAACCCATCGACATTGGCGATAAAATTAAGCTGCACATGAACCGTTGCATTCTTTGTTACCGCTGCGTGATGGTTGCCGATCAATTGACAGATCAGCGTGTTCACGGAGTTTTAGGGCGCGGCGATCATTCTGAAATAAGCACATACATCGAAAAAGCTATCGACAATGACTTTTCAGGAAATATGATTGATGTTTGCCCGGTTGGCGCTTTAACCGACCGAACTTTCAGGTTTAAAAGCCGTGTTTGGTTTACCAAACCTTTCGACGCGCACCGCGATTGCCCCAAATGCAGCGGTAAAGTTGTTTTGTGGAAGAAAGGTGATGAGATTTTGCGTGTAACAGGACGAAAAGATAAATATGGAGAACTGGAAGAGTTTATTTGTAACGATTGCCGGTTCGAACACAAAGATAATAACGACTGGGTTATTGAAGGACCAAGAAAAATCGAACGTCATTCGGTAATCTCACAAAACCATTACGAGAAAAAATAGACTATGGATTGGATACTTTTTCTATATAAATTTGTTTTCCTGATTGTTATTTTCCTGATTACATTGGTTGTTGCCATGTACTCAACTTACGGAGAACGAAAAGTGGCAGCTTTCATGCAGGATCGCCGCGGACCAAACCGGGCAGGGCCATTTGGACTTTTGCAACCACTGGCCGACGGAGTAAAGATGTTCATGAAAGAGGAAATTATTCCGACTACTGCTAACCGGATGCTCTTTATTCTTGGACCATCAATTGCTATGACTACGGCCATGTTAACCGGAGTAGTTATCCCATGGGGAGGAACGATTACCATTGGCGGACGCGAGTTTTCGATGCAGATTGCCGACCTGAATATTGGCATTCTCTACGTTTTTGCAATGGTTTCCATCGGCGTTTACGGAATCATGATTGGCGGGTGGGCGTCGAATAACAAATACGCGCTTTTAGGCTCCATTCGTGCTGCTTCACAAATGATCAGTTACGAGCTGGCCATGGGAATGTCGATCATAGCACTTATCCTCACAACCGGATCATTAAGTCTGCACGATATTGTGGAGCAACAACAGGGTTGGCACTGGAACATCATTTACCAGCCGATTGGTTTTTTAGTGTTTATTATCTGTGCTCTTGCCGAAACCAACCGTGCGCCATTCGACCTTCCGGAGTGCGAGACCGAGCTGATTGGCGGTTACCATACCGAATACAGCTCTATGAAACTAGGCTTTTACCTGTTTGCCGAATACATTAACATGTTTATTTCGTCAGCAGTAATGGCAACTTTATATTTTGGTGGTTATAATGTACCACTGATCGACCAGTTAGGCCTTTCTCAAAATACAGTGACCTTGCTCGGATCGTTGTTTTTCTTTATCAAGATATTGGTTCTGATCTTTGTTTTCATGTGGATCAGGTGGACTTTGCCCCGTTTCAGATACGATCAGTTGATGAATCTGGGATGGAAAAAACTTATGCCGCTGGCAATTTTCAATATTCTTGCTACGGGTACATATTACTATTTCACAGCTTTTAACTAAAGGTACACCATGCAAACATTGACAAACAGATCAAAAGTTGTATCAAACAAAAAAATGACCTTTGGTGAATGGATATACCTTCCTGCAATTTTTAAGGGAATGTCGATTACATTAAAACATTTTTTCAAGAAAAAAGCGACAATCAATTATCCTGAAGAGCAACGGGAATTTAGCCCCGTTTACCGAGGACAACACGTATTAAAACGCGACGAACAAGGACGCGAACGCTGTACTGCATGTGGACTGTGCGCCGTAGCCTGTCCGGCAGAAGCAATAACAATGTTGGCTGCCGAACGGAAACCAGGCGAAGAACACTTGTACCGCGAAGAAAAATATGCAGCCAAATACGAGATTAATATGCTTCGCTGTATTTTCTGCGGCGATTGCGAGGAAGCTTGCCCGAAAGAAGCTATTTTCCTGACAGACCGTATTGTTGAAGCAAAATATCAACGAAAACCATTTGTTTATGGAAAAGACATTTTAGTAGAGCCGGTTGACGCTGACAAACGCATTGATGTAACGAAACGTCAAACCCAAAATGTTTTAAAGTTCAAGCAAAATAAGCGCTTTGCGCACAATAGATAAAAAACAATTTACGATTAGACAATTTACTATTTACCATTGGCGCTGCTCGAAAAGAGAATATATCAATCGTAAATGGTAAATAAATAGATAGTAAATAAATGGTAAATTGTAAACAACTAAATAGTAAATAAAAAATGGTATTTCTATTTTATCTGCTTTCGGCAGTCATGGTAATCAGCGGCCTTTTCGTGGTTTTTTCGCGAAGTCCGATCAACAGTGTGCTATCCTTGATCGTATGCTTTATTGCAATGGCAGGGCATTATATATTGCTGAACTCACAATTTCTGGCGGTAGTACACCTGATTGTTTACACAGGCGCCATTATGGTTCTGTTCCTATTTGTGATCATGCTTCTCAACCTGAACAGGGCAACAATTCCTCAGAAAACTTCGATGACTCGCGTTGCTGCTGTTGTTGCAGGTGGTTTGTTTTTCCTTGTTATGGTTGCTGCAACCCGGTTAACCTTCGAAATACATCCACGCTATCCGTTCAGCAGTAAAATTGGCTTGGTTAGCGAAGTTGGGAAAGCACTGTTTCACGAATTTTTGCTACCGTTCGAAGTATCATCGGTACTTTTTATCTCGGCCATGATTGGAGCCATGATTTTTGGAAAGAAAGACAAGGAGAGCCTCCCCCAACCCCCTCCCAAAGAGGGGGCTTAAAGAATTTTCCCGAAATGAAGGACGCTGAAAATAAGAAACTATAAGAATAGGAAACGTTGATGACAGGTTGATAATTTTGACACATAAAAGTATGATTACATATACAAACTCAAAACTGGCTTCTTTTTTAAGCCTCCCACTTAGGGGGAGGTTTGGAGGGGGCTTAAATATATTCCAATGAAAGATATTACATCGGCAATACAGATTATACCGCTGGAGCACTACATTTTGTTGTGTGTCACCTTGTTTAGCATTGGGTTGCTGGGTATTTTGTTCCGGCGAAATACCATCATTATTCTAATGAGCATAGAACTTATGCTGAATTCGGTAAACTTATTGGTTGCTGCGTTCTCGGCTTATCACTCCGATCCGGCCGGACAGGTTTTCGTTTTCTTCATTATGATTGTTGCTGCGGCCGAAGTTGCCGTTGGACTTTCAATACTCGTTATGATGAAGCGAAATGTCGATTCGGTAGATATTAACCTTTTGAATCGTTTGAAATGGTAGAATCAATTCCAAATATGAACCTCGCATTACTTGTTCCGCTTTTGCCATTGCTCGGCTTCCTGATCACCGGTTTGGGCTATAAAAAGTTAAAACACAATCAGGCCGGAATTATTGCCAGTATGTTGGTTGCATTGTCGTTCATAGTTTCGGTTACATTATTTTTTATCCTGAAAAGTTCGGGCAAAGATTCGGCAACTGTCACGCTTTTTAACTGGATAAATATTGGCAGTCTGAATATCCCATTTGCTTTTCTGATCGACCATTTGTCGCTAACCATGATGATGATTGTTACCGGAATTGGCACGTTGATCCATATTTATTCCATTGGATATATGCACGGCGACGAACGGGTAAATTCATTCTTTGCCCAAATGAACCTGTTTACATTTAGCATGTTGCTGCTGGTGATGGGCTCAAATTACCTCGTCTTATTCATTGGATGGGAAGGTGTTGGCTTGTGTTCGTATCTGCTGATTGGTTTCTGGTACAAAAACCCGGCATACAATTACGCCGCCCGAAAAGCTTTTATAATGAACCGGATCGGCGACCTTGGTTTTATCCTGGGTATTTTGTTGTTGTTCTTTACATTCAAATCGGTTACTTTTTCCGAAGTATTTCAACAAGCCGGAGCTTTACAAACCGGATCGACAACTATAACACTGATCACTTTATTGCTTTTGGTTGGAGCTTTGGGTAAAAGCGCCCAGATTCCGCTTTATACCTGGTTGCCCGACGCGATGGCAGGACCAACACCGGTTTCGGCGTTGATCCATGCTGCCACCATGGTTACTGCCGGCATTTATATGATTGCCCGTTCGAGCATTTTATACAATCTGGCTCCGGTAACTCTTGAAGTTATAGTTGTGATTGGCCTGGCAACTGCAATCTTTGCAGCAATTATCGGATTGAAACAAAATGACATAAAAAAGGTACTAGCCTACTCTACTGTTTCGCAGTTGGGTTATATGTTCCTGGCTTTGGGGCTTGGAGCTTATTCAACAGCGGTTTTCCATGTTACAACACACGCGTTCTTTAAAGCACTGTTGTTCCTTGGCGCCGGAAGCGTAATTCACGCGATGGGCGGCGAACAGGACATTCGTAAAATGGGCGGACTTAAAAGCAAGCTGCCGGTAACTTACCTGACGTTTCTGGCTGCAACACTGGCAATCAGTGGCATTCCTCCATTTTCGGGTTTTTTCAGTAAAGATATGATTTTGAGCAAAGCTTTTGAGCAAAACCCTATGCTATATGCTTTAGCTTTGGGCGGAGCATTAATTACCTGTTTCTACATGTTCAGGTTGCTGTACCTCGTTTTCTTTGGTGAAAACCGCACAGCAAATGTTCACCCGCACGAATCGCCGAAAGTAATGACAGTTCCGCTTATGATTTTGGCAGTTTTGTCAACCCTTGGCGGCTTCCTGAATATTCCTGCTTTATTGGGTGGAAAACTTGGATTCAGCAGTTACCTCGACAGTGCAGTCACATCGAAATCAGGAGAAGAAATGAACCACACCACCGAGATGGGGTTAATCGCCCTTTCGCTGGTTTTGCTGGCTATTGTCATTTATTGGGCTTACAACACATTTGTGAAGAAAGCCGAAGTCCCTGCTGGCGACGAAGTGCAGCTACCCGCTTTTCAAAAAGCAGTTGCCAACAAATTCTATGTTGACGAGCTATACCGCGCGGTGTTTGAGAAACCGCTTGCTTCGCTGTCCGTTTTCCTGTTCAAAAAAGTAGAAAGTTTAATTCTCGATCCGGCGGTAAACAATATTGGGCGTGGAACTGCTGTTCTAGGAGCTTTAACCCGAAAACTTCAGCGTGGAAATATCAGTTTCTACTTGTTTGCTATGGTCGCAGGTATCCTGCTATTTATTGTATTTATCCTGATAATCTGATCCCATGATACTACTCATACTCCTTTTAATACCATTTATTTCAGGTCTTGCAGTTGCCTTTTTCAAAGGAACTCAGGCAGCAAGAACGTTTGCGGTTGCTTCAGCAATCCTTAATCTTGTAATCACTATTTTCGTTTTGGTAAATCCAGTTTCTGAAGGATATTCTGCTGAATGGATCGGATTTATGAATATTCAGTTCAATCTGGCGACCGACGGAATCAGCTTGGTTATGATTTTACTGACCAACCTTTTGTTCCCGTTTGTAATTTTAGCAGGATGGGGCCGTAGCCAGAGAAATGTTCCGATGCTCAACAGTTTGATTTTATTGACTCAGGCTGCTTTAAATGGTGTTTTCATGGCTCAAAATGCCTTCCTGTTCTACGTTTTCTGGGAACTGGCGCTCATTCCGGTTTATTTCATTTTACTGGTTTGGGGAGGCGACGACCGAAAGTCAATCACACTACGTTTTTTCATTTATACACTCGCCGGAAGTTTGTTCCTGCTGTTTGGAATAATTTATTTATACCAGCTCACTCCGGGAAGCCATACCACCGACTTTTCGGCATTCAATCAACTTCAGATTCCGGAGCAAACACAAACCTGGTTGTTCTGGATATTGTTTGTTGCTTTTGCAATTAAAATGCCGGTATTTCCATTTCATACATGGCAACCACCAACTTACAAAATGGCGTCGACACAGGGAGCAATGATTTTGGCAGGAGTTATGACCAAAATGGGTATTTATGGAGCCTTGCGTTTTCTTTTCCCAATTGTTCCGTTAGGGGTTCAGTTCTGGCAACCGGTGGTTATAATTTTGGGATTGATAGGAGTAATCTATGCTTCAGTAATTGCATTTAAGCATACCAACCTGAAAACAATGATTGCCTACTCGTCGATGGCGCATATATCGCTTATGGCAGCTGCAATGTTTGTAGCGAACGAATATGCTGTTAAAGGTTTGCTGTTCCAGGTGATGAGTCACGGTATTACCATAGCAGCATTGTTTTACCTTGCATGCCTGGTCAAAGAAAAGACCGGATCAACAGAATTTCACCAGTTGGGCGGACTAAAAAACAAAGCGCCAATCTTTGCAATTCTATTCCTGATTGCGGTTTTGGGCTCAATAGCTTTACCATTGACAGCCGGATTCGTTGGTGAATTTTTAATGATTGCCGGATTGTTCCAGCAATCGTTCTGGTACGCATTATTTGGCGGATTAACCATGATTTTGGGTGCAATTTACATGTTATATGCCTACCAGCGCGTGATGCTGGGTGGGCAAAAACCCGTATTTGAAAAAGTAACAGATTTAAACCGGTTGGATTATATCATTCTTATTCCGTTGCTGGTTCTGATCATCGGGCTGGGCGTTTTTCCGCAACCCGTTTTTGATATGATAAAAATTGCCGGATCGGCTTTAACAATGGCACATTAAGCCTTTTTAAAATGGTAAATCGTCAATTATAAAATAGTAAATAAACACAAATGAGTGCATTTATATTTACAGTTGTCCTTGGAATCATAGTTCTTTACCTGGGGTTTTCCAAAAACAAATCTATCCTTTCACCTATTTCGGCGGGCGGATTGGTCGTATCGCTTGTGTTGTCGTTAAAAGATTGGGGCCACCAATCAAAGTACTTTCACGATATGATCCTGATCGACAATTTCTCGATAGCTTTTAATGTTTCAATGATAATTATTACGATACTGATTTTTCTGTTTGCTCTTGACTACTATGAAACAATGGAAAATCACGTAGCCGAACTTTATGCCCTTATGATTTTTGGCCTTACCGGAACATTCCTGATGACCTCGTTCTCGAACCTGATTATGCTTTTCCTGGGAATTGAAATTTTATCAATTCCGCTCTATATTCTTGCCGGTGGGAAAAAATACTCCTACAGGTCGAATGAAGCATCATTTAAATATTTCATAATGGGCTCGTTTGCCACTGCCATCTTCCTTTTTGGAATCGCCTTGGTCTACGGAGCATCGGCAACTTTTTATCTTCCTGAAATAAAAACATTCATTGCGCAGTTTAATGGCCATTTACCACCAATGCTTTTAGTCGGATTACTATTCATAGTCATTGGCGTTGCTTTTAAAATTGCAGCTGCACCATTCCATTTTTGGAGCCCCGATGTTTACGAAGGCGCCCCTACCCTTGTGACAGCATTTATGGCTACAGTAGTAAAAACTGCCGGTTTTGCAGCATTCTATCGCCTGTTAGGTATCGGCTTGTTGCCACTTCCGGTGCAAATTGAAAAGGCGCTTTGGGTGATGACTTTCCTTACCCTTTTAATTGGAAACCTTGGAGCTCTCCGGCAAAGTAATTTCAAACGGTTACTGGCTTATTCGGCCATTGCACACAGCGGATTCCTCATGTTGGCCGTATTATCGCAACACGAATCTTCTGCATCGGTATTACTATATTATACCTTCGTTTATTCTTTGGCAACTATTCCGCTGTTCATCATCTTCATATTAGCAAAAAGAGCTTCGGATGGACTTGAAGAGATATTGATTTTCCGTGGATTGTACAAAGAAAAATCATGGATTGCCATTTTTGCCATTATCAACCTGATGTCGCTGGCCGGCATTCCGCCAACTTCAGGGTTCATGGCTAAATACCAGGTGCTTTTTCTGGCCATCAACAAAGGCATATTACTAACCTCTATTTTTGCCATTGTAATGGCCATTATTGGTGTTTACTATTATTTCTTTGTTATACGCGAAATATTCACCGAACGGGGCCAGACAACTACAAAAATGGAAGTCACCAAGTTAAATGCGGCACTGATTATTATTTGTAGCATCGGCGTTTTGGCTACCGGAATTTTTATGTGGCAAATTCCGATATAAAAAATTTCAGGCAAAAATTAATTCAGTAGCTGTTTATGCTTTTATAGGAGTTTTTGGGGCTCGGGTTTTGTTTTTATTTAAAGTCTCCTTTTCTGCCTTTCTCTGAAGTTTGCGCATTTTTATAAAATCGCTGATTTCTTTTCTTTCTTCGTCAGTCAATGGCGGACTTTGAATAATAAAGTCAACTCCTTTCGGTTCTCTTATGATACCCATAATTTTAACCCTTTAAATATTTTTCAACTAATTGTTTGGCAGGCTCGGTTTCAATTATCATTCTTTGATTCTTGAAATGGTATGCTCCCAATGTATCTTCGTAATGCTTTATCAGTTTTGTTTTTGCCAATATTAAACGGTGCGCTTTCAAGCAAGTTCATATAAACGTGGTCGTCAAATATGCTTATGCTCAAAATTCCCTGAATAATACTTGGATTATTGACGATTGTCAACTTATATACTTCTTTCTGAATGTCTTGAAATTCTGATTTCCAATTAAAATTCCAACCATTCTTTTTTGTAATATTTTTTAAATGAATATCCCATAAAATGCCTAACCGATTTAGCGTTGGGGCTTTGCCCCAAAACCCCAATTACTTTTTTGTCTTGACACAAAAAAGTAATCAAAAAAGGTCAAGGCTTAGCCCGCTTCGCACGAAAAACTAGCGTTCGACGGCTAAAATCTTTTAAACTCGCCTTTGGCTCAAACAGAAAAGATTT
Source organism: uncultured Prolixibacteraceae bacterium (assembly GCA_937915865.1). Lineage (GTDB taxonomy): Bacteria > Bacteroidota > Bacteroidia > Bacteroidales > Prolixibacteraceae > Aquipluma. Next base: position 29,559 of record CALGIG010000084.1, read on the forward strand.
TTTAACGCCGTCGTCACTTGTTTTTCGGCTCACCGGCCTAGGCCGCCCGCGCTTCATTCATCATTAGGCACTGAAACGGATATTCATATTTTTTAAATCGCTTTTGGCTAGGCGGGAAACTTCTGTCTGAAAGCTGTCGCCTGAGATAATATTTATAATTGAATTTGTTAATCTGTCAATTATAAAATCTTGCTCTGCCAAAATTTTATTCATAGGGTAAAGATATGAAAAAAATACGAATATTAGTTATTCATTTCACGCTCTTTGTTGATATACAATTGATTACCGCTTATAAGCCAAAACCTTCAAAACATTAAGCATTTTGAAGGTTTTGGCTATAATTGAAAACAAACTAATTCTTATTGTCCCTGCATTCTTTTTTGCATTTCTTCCATCTGCTTTTTGCGGTAAGCTTCCAGTTTGGTAGCCTGCTCGGGCGTTAAAACGGTTTTTAACTGGGCGTCGATTTCATCCTGAAATTTCTTTCGAATTTCCATGAATTTTTCGCGGTCAAAACTGCCCGATTCACGCATCTTGGTAAATTCCTCACGTTGTTTGGTTTGTCCTGCCGTAACAATTGGGGTAATCTTGGTAAGCTGATCAGCCGAAAGGCCAAGCTCCGTTTTCAAGCCATCAATTTCGCGTTGTAAACGTTCGGCGGGACTGCCACCAGGTTGTGCTAAAACCGGGAAAAATACAAAAACAACCATCACTAAAGCGAGTGCTAACTTTTTCATAAATTAGGTATTTAAAGTTTTGACTCTTAGACTTTAGATTGATCCATTTGTTTAATTCAGGAAGCAAATTTTTAAACAATAAAAAACTCCGGTTTTTCTTCCGGAGTTTCTATTGCTCATTCTTTCGAATTTGACTTCTTCAAAGGCTTTTCCAAAGTATCCTGATACTTACTGACCACAAGTTTGATAAGTTGATAGCCAAGCACAACTAAAGCCGGCCAGCTTATGAACCATAGAATTGAACTCCAGTACATAGTTCCAAATTATTAATGATGAATTATAAACTATTAATGAAATACACGCATATATTAACCTTTAATACGTATGATGTTCCTGTTCAAGCTCCTCAGTGCTGATCGGTTTGCTGTTCATCGATTTCCAGGCATACCAGATATAGGCAAGTACAAACGGAACAAACAACGAAACGTAGCTCATAGCAACAAGTGTAAATTTGCTCGACGAAGCCTTGACAATATTTAAGGATGATTGCATGTCAAAAATTGATGGATAAAAACAAGTATTGTTAAAAGCAGCTAAAATCAGCAATGCCCAAACAGTTAGTACAGTACCGCCACCGGCAAACCAAATACCTTTGTTTCCTCCTTTTAAAATACTGGTTCCAATACCCCATAAAACACCCAAAACGCCAATCAGCAAAAGCAGTGTATTTATAGGCAAGGCCAGCAAATTATGAAGGTATTTGTACGATTCGACACTAACGACGCCTGTTTCTGAATTGTAAGCATATCCATCTTTAAACAACAAGGCAATTACGAAATAAAGAAAGAACACCAGAAACGGGACAGTATTCAAAAGCAAAGCTTTTTGAGAGCGTTCAACAATTGCTTTATTATCAACCGAATTCATAAAATAAAGCAAACCTAGAATCCGGGCTAAAAACAACACAGCCAACCCAAGGGCCAAATTATGGAAAGTCAGCACCGCCTCTAATCCACGGAACGAGGTTCCCCAGGTAACATGGTTCAAATCATCAAGTTTAAACATTGCTCCATTAAAGAAAGTACCAACGGCAGTTCCAACAAGCAGAGGACCGAGTAAACCATTAATAAACAGGAATATCTCGTAAGTTTTAGCTCCAAGAAAATTATTTGGTTTTTTCCTGAATTCGTATGAAACGGCCTGAATAACAAACGAAATCAAAATAGCCAGCCATACCCAGTATGCGCCGCCAAACGAAGTAGAATAAAACAGGGGAAATGAAGCAAAGAACGCCCCGCCAAAGGTAACCAGGGTAGTAAAAGTAAACTCCCACTTCCGGCCTAAGGTATTGACAAGCAACGATTTTTCCTGTTCGTTTTTTGCAATTGTAAACAACAAGGTTTCACCACCCTGAACAAACATCAGGAAAACAAATAAAGCGCCCAGCAGCGAAACAATCAACCACCAGTATTGCTGTAAACTAAGTAACGATAATGCTTCAAACATGGCTTGCTCCTCCTTCTGTTTTAGGTCCGATTTTAATTTGTCGTAACATGATTTTCAGTTCGGCAATCAACAATGTTGTGAAAATGATTGCAAACAACCAGAAAGTAACCTGAACGGCTCCCGAACTAATTTTTGTAACTGCTGCCATTGTTGGCATTAAATCCTGTATAACCCAGGGCTGACGACCAACTTCGGCCACAATCCAACCTGCCTGACTGGCAATGTATGCCAAAGGGATGGTCCAGATTGCAATCCACAAAAATTTACGTTTCTTATGCACTTTGCCTTTTAAAGTATAGAACAGTGCAAAGAAGAAGAATAGAATAAAATAAAAGCCCAGAACGACCATGATGTGAAAGCTGTAAAACGACAACGGCACACTTGGCACAAGCGTATGAGGATCGGAAATGTATCCGTAACCAAAATATTTGAAATAGCCATTCTGGAAATCTTTACTCATAATTTCAGTTTTCAATGAGTCGGCAGCAGCTTTGTTTCCGCCCTTTTTAGCTTCCTTGAAAGCTGTCAGCTTTTCGATGGCGATTTTTCCGCGTTTAATTTTGTCCTCAGCGCTCATTACACCATACTTTTCATTCCCCCTGATCAAGTCATTTACACCGGGAACAAAAGCATCCCAGTTCAGAAATGCCATGTAGGAAAGAATATTCGGAATTTCAATTTTTACTGAAAAATCTTTCAGGTTTTCATTGGATGGGTCGGCCTTATTTTGTGAAATAAAACCTAAAGCTACCAAACCAGCTCCCTCGCTTCCGTTGTATAAACCTTCAAATGAAGCAAATTTCATCGGTTGGTCGTGAGCAATTGTTCTGGCCGAACTATCGCCTGTAAGAATAGTATAAAATATGGATAATAAACCGAATATTGCACCAACAACAATGCTTTTCCTCGCAAATGTAATTTCTCTTCCTTTCAGGATAAACCACGCCGAAACGCCAATAACAAAAATTGAGGCCAGTACAAAACCCGAAGACGTTGTGTGCAGAAACTTGTGAACAGCCATTGGCGAGAATAAAACATCCCAGAAACTGACCATTTCCATACGGGCTGTTTCAGGATTAAAAACCATTCCGGTTGGTTTCTGCATCCAGCCATTGGCTACCAAAATCCACAAAGCAGAAAGGTTAGCCCCAATAGCAGTTAACCATGTTGAAATCAAATGGAACTTTTTGCTCACTTTGTTCCAGCCAAAGAACATAATAGCGATGAACGTTGACTCCATAAAAAATGCCAAAATCCCCTCAATAGCCAGTGGCGCACCAAAAATATCGCCAACAAACCACGAATAGTTCGACCAGTTGGTGCCAAACTCAAATTCGAGAATGATACCAGTTGCCACGCCAATAGCGAAATTAATTCCAAAGAGGGTCATCCAGAATTTGGTAATTCGCTTCCATTCCGGGTTACCTGTTTTTACATAAAGGGTTTCCATTATTGCAACCAGGATTCCCAATCCCAGCGTTAATGGCACAAAAACCCAATGATACATGGCCGTTAAGGCAAATTGAGCCCTCGACCAGTCGACTAAAGAAACATCGATTCCTTCAAGCATAGGTTTTTTAATTATTAGTTGATATTTGTTAAATTCTCTAACACATGATTGCTTCTGTCCTGATCGGTTTTAAAGTTCGTCTTCAGGAAATTAGGAAAGAAGAAAATCTTAAGGATAACAAACATGACGAAAAGTTTGATCAGGATAACCAGCCAAACTTGCTTGCCCCATCGCGGAAGATTTGAGAAACCTTCGGAATAAAACCGAAAAATACGCCTAAATAAATTCATAGCTCAAATGGTGAAACGGTTTTATTAAAAGTAACCGGAACTTCTACCCTCTTTACTTTTAAAAAGATAAGCCAAAGCTCCAATAGATTACCGATTAGTTGATGTATAAAGTTAGGTTGATTTTTAATATAGAAAAGCCCCGGTTGTCAAAAATCAGATAGATAATTTTGATGACTAATAGATTCTGGCAATAAGTAATGAAAATAAAATAATGTTGTATTTCTATTCGTGTTTTATATGGACTCACCCCAGCGCATCGTTCGACTGAGACTTCGGCGTGAGCTCAGTCGAACGCTCACGCCGAAGTCTGCGATGCTACCCCCTCTCTACTCTGGTAGAGAGGGGGAAACGGCCGCTTTGCGGATGTCGGGGTGAGTACAAAAGATATGACAATAAACTCCGGCTGGAGTTGAATATTTCATTCTCATTAATTAAGCAATGTGAAAGAAATAATGTCGTATTTCTGTTGGCGTTTTATACGGACTCACCCCCGCGCATCTGCGATGCTACCCCCTCTCTACCAGAG
>CALGIG010000085.1 GCA_937915865.1 uncultured Prolixibacteraceae bacterium
CAACGACATCATCGGCAGCTCGGGCGACGGGTACGGCGGTAACGGAGGAAGTGTGATCAGGTATGCCTTTTTCAGGAATCCGGCCATCCCCATAAAGTTTGACGACGGCACCTATGTTGACCGGCCGGCGGAATATTACGGAGCACAGATTTTTGACTCCTACCTTGGCGACGGGTACAACCCGATCGGTATGGCCGATTATAACGACAACAACCGCAAGGACGACAGCTACCTTGGCAAGGCATTTCTTACGGCAGCCATCACCGACAAGCTAAAATTTACCACCAATCTGGGTATGGATTACCGGAATACCACCAGCCGCCGGTTTAATCCCACCTGGGGAACACTGAACCGCATCAACGCAAAGAACAGTCTGAGTGTCGGTCATGAGCGTATGGCCAACTGGACGGTGAACAATCTTTTGAACTACGAAACTACGTTTGGTGAAAAGCATAACTTTTCGGCAATGGCCGGTTTTGAGGCCATCCGGAATCATGGCCGGGGACTCTACTCAAGCGATATGGATTTTCCCGTACAGCAGGAAGAACTGATATTTATCGGCAACGGACTGGGTGAGAAGATACCCTCACAGAGTGAATACAGTTCTACTCTGACTTCATTTTTCGGTCGTGTCAATTACGAATACAACGGCCGGTACTACTTCTCGGGGACAATCAGGAGGGATGGATCCTCGAGATTTACCGGCGACAACAAATGGGGAACGTTTTTCTCGGCTTCCGCCGGATGGATTCTTAAGGAAGAAGATTTCCTGAAGGATGTTGACTGGCTGCAGAACCTCAAACTAAGGGCAGGCTACGGAGCCATCGGAAACCAGGATGTAGGACTGTATGCATACAGCGACCGTATTTCGCCCTATTTCAACTATCCTTTTGGCGGTGTTACAGGCTCAGGCTATGCACAAACGGCCCTTGGCAACGAGAAACTGAAATGGGAAACCAGTTATCAGTACAATGCAGGTATTGATGCTGAATTATGGAAGGGTGCCCTGGCATTCTCCATCGACTATTTCTATAAAGTCACCGGCGATATGCTGGTGAAGGCTCCCAATCCTCCTTCAACCGGGAATGCCGATGCTGCCTGGATCAACAGCGGCTCGGTACTGAATACGGGGGTGGAGCTGGAAGCCATCTACCGTAAAAACATGAAGGATTGGGGTTATTCGGTTGGAGGAAACGTTGCATTCCTTCACAACGAAGTGCTTGAACTGGATGCTCCGCTGTTTGGCGGAAGGGTGGAATCGGGAATCAATGCCACCCGTACCGAGGTGGGACAGCCCATAGGTGCATTCTACCTGCTCGAAATGGAAGGCATCTTCCAGAATGAAACGGAAGTGCTGCTGTCTGCCCTTCCGGAGGGCGGAATCATCCGTCCGGGTGACGTTAAATTCAAAGATCAGAACGGTGACGGGGTGATTGACAACAACGACCGGGTATTTATGGGCAGCGCCATACCGAAGTTCACCACGGGCATCAACCTGAACGCTTATTACAAGGCATTTGATGTAAACCTCTTCTTCCAGGGTGCCTTCGGACATAAGATTTACATGCAGGTAAACCAGGATATTGAAGGATTTTACCGCGGATTTACCGTAACGCAGCGTTATTTCGACGAGCGCTGGACGGGGGAGGGAACATCCAACACCCAGCCCAGGCCGGCATGGACTGCCAAATCGAACAACGCCAGGCCTTCCAGCCGCTTCCTCGAAGACGGATCTTACATGCGGCTTAAGAATCTTCAGGTAGGGTATACCTTCAGCAATAACCTGCTGGAAAGGTTGAAAATGGAGAAAGCCAGGGTTTACCTGTCGGGTACCAACCTGCTCACCTTTACGGCTTATCCGGGACTTGATCCGGAAATGACCGTCAGCGACAATTCAAAGGAGGAAGGCGACAGGGCTAATGGCATCGACTGGGGTACCTATCCTTCGGCAATGACAATCATGCTGGGAATTGATATAACCTTTTAATCCGTAAAGGCCATGACAAGAAGAAATTACAATATAAAGACCGATAACGGCAACACGAGCAGCAAAGCATATCGTTATGTTCGGATGGCAGCAGCGTTACTGATGCTGCTTCCGGTGGCAGCCTGTACCGATTTCCTTACGGAAGACCTGAAAGGCGATTTTGCTTCGGATACCTTTTACCAGAACGACAAGCAGGCCGTACAAGCCATTAACGGTGTATACAATGCCATTGCATTCAACAGTTTCAACAATGCAGTCTGGGTTTTTGGCGATGTGGCTTCCGATGATGCGGTAAAAGGCGGAAATCCGGGCGACCAGGCAGAAATCACCTACATCGACGAGTTTTATGCCGATGCCAACAACGGAATCATCAACAATTACTGGATGTTTGCCTATGAGGCTATTGCCCGTGCCAATAACGTGATTGCCAATGTTCCCGGCGTGCAAATGGATGAAGCCCTAAAAAACCGGATCATCGGGGAGGCCAAATTCATCAGGGCATATACGTATTTCAATCTGGTTAACGTTTTCGGAAAGGTACCCCTGAAGCTTTTGCCTCAGCTTACGCAGGCAACCATTCATGTTCCCCTGAGTGAGGTTCCTGCCATTTATCAGCAGATAGAAAAAGACCTGAACGAAGCCGCCGCAGTACTGCCGGATTCGTATAGTACGGCAGATGCCGGGCGCATTACCCGCGGAGCAGCACTTGGCATGCTTGGAAAGGTCAGCCTGTACCAGAACAAGTGGCAGGAAGCCGTAAACTACTTCCACCAGCTTGAAAACATTGGAGTTTACGGGTTGCTTGACAATTATGCCGATAATTTTAAAGTGGCGTTTAAAAACAGCAAAGAAGCCGTTTTTGAAATTCAGCATCTCACGGGTCAGAATCCCTTTACGGGAAATGCTCTGAACCAGTGGTTTGCCCCTGCCGCTGAAGGAGGTTATTATTTCAATGCCCCTACCCAGAGTCTGGTGAATGCATTTGAGGTTAGCGGCACCGGAGAAGCCGATCCCCGCCTCGATGCCAGTATTGGACGCGACGGACAGCCCTGGCTGAATGGAGAGACCTTCAGCGCTTCGTGGTCGCCGACGGGCTTTCTGACCAAAAAGCACCAGCAGCCCTTGTCGGAGGTTCCCTCCTCGCTGAAGGGCGACGGGGATCTGAACTACACCTACCTGCGCTATGCCGATGTGTTGCTGATGAAAGCCGAGGCATTCAACGAACTGAATAATGCCGACTCGGCAAGGGCAAACCTTAACAAGGTAAGGCAGCGCGCCCGGAACAGCTTCGAAGGAAACGCACCGGCCGATTTGCTGGCGGATGTCACCACTTCGAGCAAGGATCAGCTGCGTACAGCCATTCAGAAGGAACGAAGAACCGAACTGGCACAGGAGTTCCACCGCTATTTCGATCTGATGCGCTGGGGCAGGGCCGTTGCTGAGGCAGCGCTGGGTACCGATTTCAACTTTGAAGCAAAAAGGTATCAGCCGATACCGCAAGCCGAAACCGATGCCAATCAGGCCATCCCGTAAGGGTAATCCCCGGAAAGGCATACACGACTTTTTAATCTTGAATTTCAATTAATTAATCAACCTAATCAATAACCCTAAAACCAAAGTAAAATGAAAAACCTGATGAAACTGCACACCCTGCTGCTTATGCTCTTCGTAAGTACTGCCCTGATCCTCGGATCGTGCAAGGACGACGACGATGACATCGTAGAAGGCGACAAAACAGAACTGAATGCGCTGATTGCTCAGGCTGAAGCCATTGCCGCTGCAGCCACAACAGCCGATTATCCGCAGTCAGCCATTGACGCGTTTAAAGCAACGCTTCAGACAATAAAAGATGCAGCTGCCACTAAACTCACTCAGACTGAAATCAATAACCTGGTTGTGAATCTGACTAATGCAATGGGAACCTTCAATTCACAGGCGTACGGGTATATTGATGAGTCGTTGTACCTGAATGCCGGCTGGAATTTTGATGAAGGAACCGGAACTACTGCAACCGCTTATTCCACTACCCAGCACGTTGCCACCTTCTTCCGCGGCAATACCGTAATCCTTGGCAACGATGCCATGATGCCCAGCTGGACCGACGGTGTGAAAGGCAAAGCCGTTTATTTCAATAAAGGCGCTCACCTTGAAGTTCCCTTCACCAACTCATTCCTGCCTGCAAACCTCACCATTTCGGTTTGGGTAAAACCCGACGAACTGTATGAACACAACTACATTGTTTCGCAGAACTACTGGAATGGCTATAAACTGCAGACCCAGGGAGGCGGAAAGCCTTTCTTCACCTACAAGAAAATCGACGGAGGCATCATCGATGCCGACAACGAAACCGACAATTCCGTGAAAGTTGGACAGTGGAACCACCTTGTGGTTTCGGTAAATGCAACTACCAAAGAACTCAGGTTCTACGTTGACGGAACCCTCACCAAGACCTGGACAGAGACCGACAAAAACATCGGGCCCCTGCTTCAGACCCTTGAAAATGTCCAGCCATTCATCATTGGTGGTGTTGCCACCGATGCCGAACTTGCTGCAAACTTCATGGAGTGGACTACCGCCGATAATCTCGGTTACTTCAAAGGTGCGATCGATGAACTGAAAATATACAACATCGCACTCACCGACGGACAGGTATCCAAACTCTATAACGACGAAAAACCGTAATTGGTTGGTTGGTTAATATAGTGTGTTTGAAGGATTGGCCCAACCGAACCGGTATGCCGGAGGCAGGTTGGGCCTTCCTTTTTTTCAAGGATGATTTTACGATGAAAAAGTCAATACTCATTTTCCTGATGATGCAGTTGCCCGCACTTGCCGTTCTTTCGCAGGATACGGAACAGTGGTGGAAAGAAACGGTATTTTACCAGATTTACATGCCCTCGTTTCAGGACAGCAACGGGGACGGCATCAGCGATTTTGCCGGCATGACTTCCCGTCTCGGTTACATTCAGGATCTGGGTATCAAAGGCATATGGCTTACGCCTTTTCTGGAATCCCCGAAAGTGGACAACGGATACGATGTAGCCGATTATTACCGCACCGATCCTTCGTACGGCGACCTGAACGACTTTAAAACCTTTTTGGATGAAGCTCACCGCCGGGGCATCCGGGTAATCATGGATATGGTTGTAAACCATACTTCCACCGACTGCCGTTGGTTTCAGGAGTCCCGCAAATCGCGCGATAACCCTTACCGGGATTATTATATCTGGAGGGATGAACCCAACAACTGGGAATCCTTTTTCGGGGGAAAGGCATGGGAATACGACAGCGTTACCCTGCAGTACTATTACCATAAGTTCGACGTGCGCATGGCCGACCTCAACTGGGGCAATCCGGCGGTTGCGGAAGAAATAAGCAGGGTGTTGCGCTTCTGGCTTGACCTTGGCGTTGATGGCTTCCGTATGGATGTAATCAACTTTCTGACCACCGACGGAATTCTCAGCGATAATCCTATGAAGGATGGCAGTCAGCAGCACATTTACGACATTGATCAGCCCGGTATTAAAGTTGCCATGGCACGCATACGGTCGGTAGTGGATGAATATCCCGGCCGGTTTCTCGTAGGCGAGGTGGGGAGCGATAAACCGGAGATTCTTAAGGAGTACCAGTCGCCCGAAGCGATGGATGTGGTATTCAACTTTAACTTCGGCAGCATTCCCGGATTTTCTCCCGGGCGTCTTTACCGCGAATTACGGTCGATGAACAGGCAGATGCCCGGCTATCCTACGCTTTTTTTCGGCAGTCACGATAACCCCCGCCCGATGAGCCGGCTGGCCGGTGGCAGCATTCACAGGGCAAAAGCGCTTGCTGCTTTGATATTAAGTGCAAAAGGCGTCCCGTTTGTTTATTTTGGGGATGAGCTGGGAATGGAAAACATAATCGCGAAAAGTCCTGAAGAAATAGTTGATGTTCAGGGGAGAACGCATTATCGCCTGGCGCTGGAAGCCGGAAAGAGCGCGGAAGAAGCCCTGGAAGAGGGCAACCGGCACAACAGGGACAAATCGCGCAGTCCGATGCAGTGGGATAATAGCCTGAACGCAGGATTTACCACCGGCAAACCCTGGATTGGCGTTCATGAAAACCATCGTGAAGTGAACGTTGAAGCTTTGAAAAAGGACGGAAATTCCATTCTGAATGCCCACAAAGGGCTGATCCATCTTCGCAACAGAGAAAAAACACTTCAATACGGATCGATGGAGAGGCTTAAACTGAAAAAAAACCTGCTCACTTTTACCCGGCGTCTCGGAAACGACCGGATAGGTGTTGTGATTGCCCTGGATTTGGATGCAGCCGTAAAACTACCGCGGGGGGCTGAAATCCTTGCCGGAACCCCGGATCTCCGGACATCCGGATTTGTCATATACAGGTACTGAAACCGGTACCTTCAAAACATACCGACATGAAGAAACTGATTCTGAATATAGCATTGCTGTTGTTTGTCTCACCCCTTTGGGCGCAGAGCGGACAACTGAATATCCCGCGTATTGCGCAAATGCCCGACCTGCCCTCGCCCTTGCAGATCAGGGACTGGCATGCCGTTACCGTGGCATACGACGGCTTCGTTTTCGATCTTGCCAAAACAGGGCAGTACCTGCCGCTGGGGCGTTTTGGCTCGCAGGGCCAGTTCAACTATCCCGATAACATACCTCTTTTCCTCGATACCTATGTGGGTGCATCCTCGCATCTGAACCAGGCCGAAGCCATCAACATCATGCCGGCCATCGTCGGGGCTTCGCTGGCGGGTGTAGATAAAAGCAATCAGAACGGCATAAACTGGGTGGCAAAGACAAAAGATTTTTTCAATTCCAAAAACGGGCAGAACGTTTATCTGAATAACTATTCCACCACCTCGGGCGGCGACTGGTGGTACGATATGATGCCCAATGTTTACTTTTATCAGCTTAAGTCGTTGTATCCCGATGCCGCTCCGGAATTCAGCGGTCAGTTTACCACCGTTGCCGACCGCTGGTTGTGGGCGGTTCATCAGCTTGGCGGCAGTACTACTCCCTGGGCGGTTCCATACATGAACTACAGGGCCTTTAACTTTGCGACAGGATTGCCACTTACCACCGGTGTGCCCGAACCGGAATCGGCCGGAAGCATTGCCTGGCTGCTTTACAACGCTTACACAGAAACGGGTGAGAGAAAATACATGGAAGGCGCCCAGCTTGCACTGGATTTTCTGGCAGATTGGGAGACCAATCCTTCCTACGAACTTCAGCTTCCCTACGGAACGTTGGCTGCAGCCCGCATGAATGCTGTGGAAGGCACGAATTATCCGCTGCAGAAATTCCTTAACTGGTGTTTCGACCGCGGCGCTTTGCGCGGATGGGGCTCTATTATCGGTAACTGGGGCGGTTACGATGTCTCGGGATTAATCGGTGAAGCCAACGATGGCGGCAACGATTATGCATTTATCATGAACGGATTTCAGCAGGCCGCGGCACTCGCGCCTTTGCCCAAATACGATAAGCGTTACGCAAAAGCCATCGCCAAATGGATACTGAATGTTACCAATGCCAGCCGGCTGATGTATTGGAATGCCCTGCCTCAGGATAAACAGGATTCGTACGCATGGGCGTCGGCCAACGATCCGGAAGCCTGTATTCCGTATGAATCGATGAAAGAAGTTTGGGGCGGCAAAACCCCCTTTGCCACCGGCGACGCCATCCGGGGCGGTTGGGCGGCAACCAATCTCTCGCTGTACAGCGGATCGAGCGTGGGATACCTGGCAGCCGTGGTCAAAACAACCAATGTGCCTGAAATTCTTCAAATTGATCTGAACAAGACCGATTTTTACGGCCATAATAACCTGATTTCTTACCTGTACTTTAACCCAACGGTAAGCAGCAAACAGGTTCAGGTTAACCTGCCTTCGGGTACTTTCGGCATGTATGAAGCCATAACCGAAATCGTTTCACAATCTTCATATAGCGGCTCGGTGCAATTGACCATTCCGGCAGGAGAAGTCAGGCTTGTGCGTTTTTATGAATCAGGCCTGATGCCGGAAGACAGAAATGGAAAACTTTACGTTGGAGAAGATATTCTCGATTACCATTATCAGTATGATTATTCCGATTATCTGCGCGTAAAAGCACTTTCAACGGATCAGAATCCTGTGATTACCAATGCTGAATTCACCGCTTATTGCGAGCCGGGGAATACCGTACAGGGCCATCCGGTTCAGTTTGAGTGGTTTCTGGATGAGGTGCTGATTGCTGGTCAGCATCAGTCGCAGGCCTTGTTGACTGCACCTGCCGTGGAGGGGGTGGTTGTGCTTAAGTGCAGGATTACAGCCAACGGACAAACCGCCGAAGATACCCTTCATATTCAGGTTGTTGACAGAATTCCGGCTCCTCCGGTGGTAAATGGCATTCAGGCTGCAACGCCTTATACGGCCGTCGGGGAAATGAATTCATTTACCGCGCTCGTTGATCCGGCGCCCGGTGAAGTGCTGGAATACGAATGGAGCGTTTCGTCCGGCTCGCTGAATCAGACGGACGCGAATCCCGTCAACTGGCTGGCACCGGGAACTCCGGGAGCCGGTACCATTTCGGTCACCGTGACCAATCAGGATCAGCTATCCACAACCATTTCCGTGGGATTGCTGGTAAAAGACACCACCCTTGGTACGCAAACGCCGCTGATCTGGTATCCTTTTGATTCGGATAACAGGAACATGATATCCGACCGCTTTCATGCAAGCGTAAGCGGGGCGGTAAAAACGGAAGATCCGCGCGGAATGGCATCTGCAGCCTACCGGTTTACCGCAGGTTCAAACATTATTTATACCGACAACCATGCCGACCTTAATTTTGAGGACGCTGTAAGCCTTAGCTGCTGGGTAAAACTGGAACAGTTTGGTTCGGAACGGTTTATCGTTTCACACGGCTCCTGGCAGCAGCGCTGGAAGTTGTCGGTTACCCCGGAAGGCTTTTTACGCTGGACGGTAAAAACCAGTACCGGAACATCGGATCTCGACGGATCGGCGCCCATTGAGCTGAACCGCTACTATCATGTTGCGGCGCTTTATACCGGCTATTCTCTTGAACTGTATGTGGATGGCGTTTTGGATGCTTTTAAGCCCTTTTCGGGCACGATTCAGTCCTCCACCAGGCCATTGACCATCGGACGCATGGATAACACAGAAACGCTTTATTCTCTTCGTGGAAGTGTGGATGAATTCAGGTTGTGGGACAAGGAAATTTCCATTCCTCAGATTGAAAAGCTGAAAACTCAGTGGGCAACACCGTTTGGATTTGAAGAGAATGACCCGGTGGCTCGAATTTATCCTAATCCTTCAAACGGGGATTTTGTAATTGAATTAACCGGAAATGAGAAGATATCCGGAATTACATTATTGGCTTTTGATGGAAGGGAAGTGTTTGTTTCTCCTGTTAAAATGGACAGTGGCAAGATAAGTGTTCACGTTTCGCAGATTGCATCAGCTTTATATGTACTCAGCATTAAGTTGAGCAATGGGAAGATGGTGCAGCGAAAGGTTTTGGTGAGGTGAGGGTTTGATCCCGAATCGTCGGACCTCTTCCCGGGATTAGAGAAGTTGAGGTCAAAGGTGTTCTGACAGAGCGGTACCTAAAAATATAATTTGAAACCTGCCAAGCCCCAATAACGACTTTCCCAAATGATTTTCTCATTTTAGAATCAAAACCTTGCCTGATTTTATACATGTGCCACCATAAAAATGGTAGAGATATACCCCTGACGTAACATTGCTGGTATCCCAGACAGTTTTTCCCCCGGCAATTATTATTTTATCCGCTAATCTGCCGTATGCATCAGTAATATACACTATTTGTTGTATTAAGTTATTACTGATAAGATCCTCCTTTAAATCAAAAACCACATATTTATTTGCCGGATTAGGATAAACTGAAAATTGATATGTGTTTTTAGGCTTGTTTATTCCTAAAGTATTTATGTTGCCCAGTGAATCGGTTTTTAACAGGAAGGGTGCAATTTTATCGTTTGAATCTTTAAAAAATCCAGTAACAACATAGCCTGGTGTATTTGATAATGCAATGTCATTAGGCCAGGTATCTCTGGAGGATAAGAACAAATTAGTCCACAAACTATCACCCGTTAACGACATACCGTGCAGTATAATCTGTGTTTCTTGCATGGTTGGAGACGATACAGCCCCGGTTGCAACAAATTGATTATCTGTATTCCGGACAAATCTATATAATGAGACCCTCAAAGGGTGAAAAATGAGTGATTTTTCAGAAAGTAAAGTACCATCCGGAAGAATATTCACCAATAAATTATCTTCCCAATAAACTGAACCACTTTCAGTGTGGGCTATTCCAATTAATTTATTTCCGTCGGTATCCATATCGGTCAATATCCATGGCATTGGAGATGAAGAAATGGTGTCCCCGTCCTGTGTGAAGGTATAGAGATCACACATTGGAGTACCAATTATCGAAGTAAGAACAGATGCCATTACAATATTATTGTTATCCATTTCCAGGATTGCAGGCGAATAAGCGAGGGAAAACTGCCACCCAAAATGGGCTAAGGCCACCGATTGCCATATTATATTTCCGGCTGTATCAGATTTATATAAGCAATGCTCCTGCAAACTATTTACACCAGTAAACAAAAGACTATTATCCTTGCTTATTAAAAGTTGCTTTATTTCAATTTCAGGGGCAAAAATGCGCGACCATACTATTTCGAAATCATACGAAAGCTTTATAAGGTTGGCCGAATCAGAATATTTAGGAGCCAAATAGAGGTTTCCCATATTATCTTGTGTGCAGGCACTAATGTATCCAAGAGAACTTCCCGTGTTACCTATATCAATCTGCTTTGACCACAATGTATCGCCATTCAAATTAGTACGTAGGACAAATAAATAATTTTCCATGTCACCACTGTTGGCGAAGCCCAGTATTTCATAGCCATCGTCGTATGCAATTACTACATCTCCGACAGCCTCTTCCCAGTATGGGTAATAATGCCCGAAATTCTGGGCTGAAGTATAAAAGGCTATTAATAAAAATGGAAGGATTGCAAATTTTTTCATAGCATTTTTTTAATGGTTTGACAAAATTATTTTTCCACTCCTCAAGTACTTCGTGCAATTCAAAGTATACAAATATACACCTGCTTGTAATCCCCGGGTATCCCAAACCATTTTTTCGCCAGTAATCGGAATTATAGCTACCCGCCTGCCGGTAAGATCACTTATGAAAATCTTACCCGAAGGCAATGGTTTTTTTAATTCAAAAACACTGTTGTCCGGTAAAAATAATGAGTTAGGAAGTACCTGAGGCACAACCCAACTCATTTTTGTAGTTTTACGTCACCACAACTTAAGACTACATGGATAAAAGTACATATTTTTTCGGCACCTCGGTTTTCGGACAGCTGATTTCTTTAATTGATGGTTCGATAATAGCGAAAGCTGTTAAAAATTACAGATCTGACCGTTATATAAAGAAGTTCAGAACAAAGGATCACTTGATCAGTATGCTGTTTGTGCTTTAGCCAAGTGTACTTCGTTAAGGGAGGTATCCGGTGCAATGCTCGGATTATCAGGAAAAACCAACCACATTCAGTTAGATCACATCCCTCGGCGAAGTACTTTAAGTGATGCAAATAAGCAGCGTTCATCAGATGTATTTGGGTACATCTACAATCAATTATTGCTTAAGTATGGACATCTTATCTCGGACAGCCGGATTAAAGATGTCATTGACAAGCAAATAGAAATCTTCGACAGTACTACAATCAGCCTATTTAAGGAAATTTTAAAATATGTTGGACGAAAACCAGTTGATGGGAAGCGAAAAGGGGGCGTTAAAGTTCATACTGTCATAAATGTCGATGAAGCAGTTCCCAAACTCGTATGGTTTACGAATGCTGCAACTAATGACCATGTCTTGCTGAGTAAACTAAAAATGGACTCGAACACCATTTAAGCCTTTGATAAGGGATAAAATGACTATAAAGCCTTCCAGAAGTTCAGTGATAATCAAACCGGATTCGTTACCCGTATTAAAGACAATGCTGTTTATGAGACTGTTTGTCAGCATGAAGTTGAGGAACATATTCACTCAGGTGTTCTTAAAGATGAGACCATAGAGCTCACAGTTAAAGATGGGTCTATCACAAGTAAGTAGAAATTGAGGAAGATACGATTTTATGATAGAGAACTCAAACGAGAATTTGAATTTTTAACCAACTTATTTGAGATGCGCCCGGATATGATCGCTGCCATTTATAAACTTCGATAGCAAATAGAGTTGCTTTTCAAGCAATTAAAGCAAAATTTTCCTTTAAAATACTTTGTTGGGGACAACGAGAATGCGATTAAGATTCAAATCTATTGCACTTTAATTGCGAACCTGCTTATGACGGTCATTCAAAAGATGCTGAAAAGAAGCTGGGCATTCTCAAATCTGGTTAGTTTTTGTAAAATACCCCTGTTCAATTACATCCACCTAATTAAATTTCCTTGAAAATCCTGACAGAGACTGCCAGAAAATTATCGTCAAAGTGATGCAGCCCGAACTTTTTAAGGGGGCTTACTTTTAAAAATCAACGGAAATGAGAAATTTGAAGTTTGAATATCAGGACTTTACGATGCCAGATCATATTTTTTGTAGTTTTACCGGACAATAGTGAAAGATAATTATATTTTCACATTACATGTACAAGATTTTTGAATACTATTGTCCCGATTAGCGTAATATATGGAATAGCATTCCAGATATTGGCGTAAAAAATGGAATAGAGGGTCGATTTTTCAGACAATGATGTATCTTTGTAAAAAAAGGAGCTCAAAATATCCGGGAAATGAAAAACAGAAAAATTGCGGATTTAATTGTTCAACGTCACGCATGGAAAACAGGACGAATCATCATTTTAACCGGAGCACGGCAGACCGGCAAAACCACATTGATAAGACATTTATTTCCCGATTATGAATATATTTCAGTGGATGACCCGATCATGCGTGAAAGATATTCACAGCTTGCCGCTTCCCAGTGGAATGCACTTTACCCAAATGCTATACTTGATGAAGTTCAAAAGGAGCCGGGTCTGATTGAAAGTATAAAGTCGGTTTATGACCAATGGGAGACACCTAAATACTTCCTTCTGGGGTCAAGCCAGTTATTATTGCTTGAAAAAGTAAAAGAAAGTCTCGCTGGCAGATGTATCATTATTGAGTTTGTCCCGCTGACTTTGCCTGAATTACGCACAAAATCATGGAATGATCCGGTAGAGGATTCCATTTTCCAGAAGATATTGATGAATACACAGGAAGGAGAATTTCTGCCCTCATTTCTATTGGATAAAAAAATGGCAGAAAAGCAGATAGCGTGGGAACACTATCTTGAATTTGGGGCCTACCCGGCTGTTTCGGATGAGGAAATGGGGACAGAAGAAAAACATGTTTGGCTTCAAAACTATGTTCGCACCTATCTTGAGCGTGATATCCGCGATTTGGCCTCATTCCGCGATTTGGAACCTTTTGTAAAATTACAACGCTATCTTGCTGAAAACACAGCCAGTCTGGTAAACGCCGCGGCGATAGCCAATCAATTGGGACTAACTTCAAAAACCATTCAACGCTACCTGCGGTATTTTGAATTAAGCTATCAGGCAATTGTTTTGCCAGCCTGGTCAAAAAACCCGGGTAAAAGATTGACTAAAATGCCCAAGATCCATTATATGGATAATGGAGTTGTGCAGGCTGTGCTTCAAAAAAAGGGCGGCATTACAGGAGGTGAGTTTGAAAGTCTGGTAATCGCAGAAATTCATAAGCAAATTGCTACAATCAGCGCTCAGGTGCAAACATATCATTTACGAACGTACGATGGGAAAGAGGTTGATCTTCTGATTGAAATGCCGGATCACTACCTTGCATTTGAAATTAAAAAAGCGGATCGCATTACTGCTCATGACGCCAGAAATCTGATGGGGCTGGAAGATCTGCTTAACAAACCACTGAAAAAAGCATTTATACTTTCCAATGACCGCGACACAAAGGTTTTTAATGATAAAATAATCGCGATTAGCACAACCATGTTTTTGGGGTAAATCGGATCACAATTTTCGATAGAGACCTGCTTAATTTTTTAAGTTTCCGAATACTGAAAAAAATGAAAAACCCATACACTATCTTTCGCTCTTCTTTATTATTTGTGGTATTTGTGCTTGTTACATTTACACTTTCTGCTCAACCGCTTTTGCTGAAAGTATTGGGAAATGAGAAGGATGGGTTTACTGTGGGTGTTGATCATAGGGGACAATTACTGTTAACCAACACCGAAGAATTTTCCCTTCAGTTGTTCAACCTTGACCTGAGCACTACCGCAGATTTACCTGGCTGGAAAGGAAAGCTGTGGGAAGGAAATGAAAACCGTATCACATTAAAAAGAGATTCCTACATTCCTGAATTTGATGCCAACCTTTCGGTGAAGGTTACCTATGAGGTAGTTAATCCCGGCATCGTGAAAAAGACCGTGGAACTGTTTCAGCCTTCCATGCCGGGCATGTATTATATTTTGCAGCAAACATCCAGACCTGCCGAAAAACCGCAACGTTATGTCAGTTTTGAATACGATAATTTCCCCGGAGGGTTTGTGCATGAAATCTATCCCGCCGCCGGTTTTATAACCCCAAAAAACGATGTTGTCGGATTTCTGACCGATGCCGGTTATAAAAATCAGTTTACCCGCAACACCCGTCGCCGTTTCAGCGGAAGAGGCGGAGGATTTGTCGGCATGCGGCGTTTGCCGGATGTCAATCTGTTTGCCGTTGCTACTCCGGCGGAACAGGCGGAGAATATTCATTTTATCCGGCAAACATTCGGCGAAATGCTCAACCTTGATGCCGGGACGGAAACAATGCTGCCGGTAACGGACGAATATCGTAAAGAAGGCAACGCAGAAGTACAGTGGAAAGACGGACTGCTCTCCATTACCGGCCATCCGGGCGGCAGGGCAGGAGTGGAGTTTATCACACCCTTTGAGGATCAGAAATTGTATACTATTTCCTTTCTCTGCAAAGGCAATACAGGCGTGGCGGTGAAACTTTTCCGGATGAAAAACGGCCGGAAAACCACCGAACTGGAATACGGGGTGAAGTACATCGATAACTTTCCGGCCAAGGAGGAGGAATGGACTCAGTTTAAAGGAAGCATTCTGGTGCCCTATATTGAAAACGACAGCGTTTCCATGTTTATCGGCACGCAATCGGGCAGGGAATGCGAACTTCAGATAAAGGATCTGCAATTTATTGAACATCAGCCACAGCAGGAGGCGTACAATTTGCTGCCTATGGGCGAAAAGGTTGTGAAAATCACCTATGTTTTTGTGGAACCCCGGGAATCGCACCAGCAGTTTATGATTTCGGCGCAAACGCGTCTTGCTGAAGCAAAAGGTTTTCACGGTTCACAGATGGAGAAAATGTTGTATGCCAATTTCAATATGCTCACCTGGATCACCGATACCCGCGACTTTACACCCTTCAACGTTCCCAATATGAATTACGCTCCTGATATGTACAACCGCGATGCTTTCTTTTCGGTTGTATCGACCTATAACCGGGAGTTGAACCTTGCCATTTGGGAGCAGTGGGGCAAAACCCAGACGCCTGCGGGAGGCATTGGCACCATTATTACCACGCTGATGGGTTCGGTGGAAGCAAAGGACAACGAAGCCACCATTCATTGGCTTATCTGGGCCATGCTGAATAAGCGAAGGTTCGGGGCTGAGCTTCCACACGAAAAAATTCAAAAAGCGGTTGATTATGTTTTGAATGAATTTGATGCCGACCGGGACGGGAAATGTTTCGCGCGGTTTCCAATGAGTCAGATCGACATCATTGATTTTGATCCCAAAACCGACCAGCTTGCCGTTAACCAGGGAATGCTGGCCATTGCCCTGAGAACGATTCAGGAGCTGGGATTTGATGTACCGGATGAACATATCCGCAAAGCCGAAGAGGAGTACCGGAACTTTTACGATCCGGAGCGCAGGCACCTGATGTTTGACCGTGAATTTCCGGATATAATTTCCCTGACGGATCTTGAACCCGAGTTTTTCTCACTCTGGCTTTTCAACAGGCCCATACTTACGGATGAAATGGTTCAGAACCACCTGGAACAGATGCCGGTGCTGAACAAAGTACCGCAGTCGCCGTATCCCGAATACGGAACCACGGCCCCTATTCTTATCAGGAAAACCAGGGATAATAAAGGCTATGCATTTCTTTCAGGCGATTATCAGCCTTTCGGGAAGTTTGGTGAAGAAAACTACAGCGACGGCTCGAGCGACGGATATTATTACAACGGCGGTAGCTGGTTCAGGGCTGAATACTGTGCTTACGTTGCCGGTCTGAAACATGGCTGGGAGCCTGCCATTAAAAGAATGGAAAACAGAGTATGGGCAGAAGTATATCTGCATCCCGGGTGGCCTTTCAGCAAGGAATTTATTCCAACAAAATATGCAACTACCGATAGCTGGTGGCCATCCACAAGGGGCTTGTGCTGGAATGTATTTATGCTGATGGCGAATGAAGTGGCCGGGTTGAGAAGTCCGGAGATGGATCCGGATTTTGTAAAATAAAGTACTTTTCACTAATTTTTTTAAGAAAGTGTGACTATTGATATCATATTTTTAAGTTTGCAAAAAAGTTTTACCACTAGAATAGACGATAAAAGCTAGAGATTATGAAATTATCTATAATTTCAGTAAACCAAAGCGAACAATATGAAAAATATTCAGCAACGATTAATCGAACATATATAATCGTTTATATGGATAAAAATATTTCAAAAGGAGGCCATATACTGCAACCGGAAGCTAGAGACTTTTATACTTTTATTTCGAACAAAGATTTTGAGTTGCTTTATTCTGAAGGTATAAATATTCAATTGAAATTAATTGAAAAAGGGAGAATCTTTTACGCCAAAGTTGGCTTTCTTAATCGAATGAAATTATATTTCTTTCATAAGCGATTATGGATTCAAAAAGAAGAAAATATTAGATGGTTATTGAATATGATTATTGTCACAATCGCCACATATGCTGCGTTTAAACATAGATAAAATTATATTTTATGATTGCGTATTGGTTTTTCTCAGCCATTTTAGAGAAGATTCCTTGATTAATCTCTCTATTGCATTTGGATCAATTTTTAACGTGTCCCGATTTTCTGTAACAAAATGCTTGAATAGATCAAACATTTCACGATCAAAAAGAGAGTATATAATATCTTTGTATTTGAAACCTGATCTAATGTCTATTAAGTGTTTTTTGAAGAATTCTTTTCTGACTTTAATACCAATAATTTCATCTACGGAATTGGAAAATTCTTCAATAGTATTAAACAAATACACCACTTTGTGTACTTTTTGAATAATTTCCTCCGAACCATATGTCATTACTCTAATAAGATTTTTTGACTTATCGTAATAATGTACTTGTTCATTTACCACTTCTTTATTTGCCATAGCTGCATTAAATACATCAAGAAGTAGTTGATCAGAAAAATCTATGGGTTCATTCATTTTGTGTCTTATTTATTCATGAATATAATATTTCAAAAGTATCAGAGAAGCCTTATGAAAATGACGAATTTCCATAATTATGAAGTCAATTATTTTTACACTATATTACATTACCTATTGTTTTATCATTGATTCTTAATAAATTAACAATAAGAATAATGTAGGAATTTCTTGAAGAGAATCTGTGAATTGAAGCAAAGGTAGTTAGAAATTCTCAACATTTGTACAATTATTGATTTGTTTTCTTTAATCAAGATTTTTTGGATTCCGTACTAAGAAATTTTTTATGCAAGAGCAGAATTATTAATTTGATTCCGGAGTATTTGAAGGCTCAACTCCCTCATGGCTCTTGCTGGAATATTCTTATCATAATGGTCAATGAGTTGGCTGTAGTGCTTTTAGAAAAAAAATCGCTTTGCTTTATGTCTTAAAAGCGATACGTCTGCGTGAACAGGTTAAAAGGAACTCGTATCGTTTCCCTGAATGATTTATGATTCAACTCTATGAAAAAAGTGAAGTTCAATTATTAGTATCACAAAATGCGATACCATCAAAACAAAATTTGGGAGCTTTCCTTCCTTTTGCATTTACTTAACAATGGGATTTAATTCTTGCCAATATTCTGAATAGCAGAAGGGATATACAATTGATTGTGTGCATAATAGAGGTGTTTTTTAAATTCGTGAATTCTTGTTAGCCCAGGAGGATAATCTTCTAAAGTGGGAAATTTTCGAGTAATAAATTGTTTTGAACAGTGGTGATATTCATATGCTGATTATTGTTGTTAAAGAGTTGTTGATCAATATTTCATAATAAGAAAGAGTTTTGGATATAAACGAAAGATGAAGACATAGAAGCCTTATATGCGTTATTGTAAACATTTCTGAGGCTTTACTGAAATGGTTCTATGCTGATGACGAATGAATTAGCCAGATTGCAAAGTTCTGAGGTGGATCCGGATTTTAGATGAGGTTGAGGCTAAGGACAAGGTTGAGTATTAGTTTATATTACTAATGTAAGCTATTATATATTATTAATGTAAAACA
>CALGIG010000086.1 GCA_937915865.1 uncultured Prolixibacteraceae bacterium
AACCTATCAGAGATCAATGTTTACCTGTCGGATGGCTATGTTTGCTCATCGGATGTCTATGTTCACTTGTCGTCATGCTGTGCGAACCTATCAGAGATCAATGTTTACCTGTCGGATGGCTATGTTTGCTCATCGGATGCCTGTGCTCGGTTGTCAGAGACTTATGCTCACTTGTCCGTTTTTGTTTGCGTATTTTGTGCTGTACGGAAAACCATCAGGTGGAATTTTGTCGTGCACCCACTCAAACCTTAATATACTTTTTGCATTGGTAACCGGGAGAAAACAAAGTTTATCCGATACGCAAAAAGTTCCCCGTAAAAAGAATTTAAACCAACCGCATAATCTCGTCAGCCGGGCGGGCCAAAACAGCATGTGAACCTTTTATTACCAGTGGTCGCTGTATCAGCCTCGGGTTTTCAACCAGAACTTGCACCCACTCATCTTCGGTAAACTCTTTACCCTTGTATTGTTGCTTGTATAAGTCTTCGCTGGTGCGAATAATGTCGGTAACAGCAAGGCCCGATTTAGTAAGGAACTCTTTGATCTCTTTGGCCGAAATGCCATTCTTCATGTAGTCGACAACTTCAACTTCAAAGCCTTTTTCTTCAATAAATTTCAGGCATTCGCGGCTTTTGGCGCAACGCGGATTGTGGTAAATTTTCATGATGTTCTGATGGCGTTTTTTGATGTATGCGTAGTAATCTTCCTGCGCCCGGTAGCGCTGTGTATTGTTCTGGTTGTTGTAAGTATTGCTTAACTCACTGTCGAGGATGCGGGCTTTGGTATTGTCGCGCAACTGTATCCTGAGCAGCTCTTTTATTTCGTTCCTTATTTCGGGCGAATAGATGGGGCAGGCAACTTCGATGCGGCGGTCGAGGTTCCGGGGCATCCAGTCGGCTGACGAAATGTAAATATCTTCCTTCCCTCCATTGGCAAAAAGGAAAGCGCGGGTATGTTCAAGGTATTTGTCGACAATGCTAATGGCTTCAATATTTTTGCTAAGTACAGGATCGTCGGTTTTCAGGCCAAAAATACCCCTTACTATCAGCTGAATTTTTACTCCGGCCTGGCTCGCTTCGTACAATTTATCAATCATTTTAGGATCGATCAGGCTATTCATCTTCAGGATCATGTAGGCCGGTTTTCCTTTTTTGGCATTGGCAATTTCCTGGTCGATTTTATGAATAAAGAAATTACGCATCGAAAAAGGGCTTATCACTATCTGGCTGTAATTGAAATGATAATACGTATGCTTGAAAAATTCGAACATATTGGCTACCTCATCGGCAATACGCTGGTCGGCAGTCATCAAACCTTTGTCGGCATATACGCGGGCCGTGCCTTCATGAAAGTTACCGGTGCCAATATAGGCGTAATTCCTGAAACCGTTTTTCTCATTGCGCTTAATCCAGGCCAGTTTGCAATGTACTTTTAAACCAGGAATGCCATTGATTACATGAGCCCCTTCTTCCTGAAGCTTGTTCGACCAGAAAATATTGGCTTCTTCGTCGAAACGGGCCTGCAACTCAATAACCACAGTCACCCGCTTCCCGTTGCGGATGGCATTCAGGAGGGCATTTACCACTTTCGAGGTTTCGGCAACACGGTAAATGGTTATGCCAATTTCGGCAACTTTAGGATCGATGGCTGCCTCGCGCAACAGATCGATAAAATGAGAAAAACTTTGATACGGGTAATGAAGTAAAACATCTTTCTTCCTCAGCTTTTTGAGTATACTTTGGCGGGGCGGCAAATCTTTGTGCGGAATTGCCGGCAGGCTTTGGTAATAATGGCGCGACTTCCCTATTTCAGGGAAATTCATGAAATCCTTATGGTTATGGTACCGGCCACCTGCAACTGTTTTTTCCTCACCTTCAAGTTTCATCTTTTTAGTAATGAAATCGAGAAGGTCGGCAGGCATTTCGCGGTCGTAAATCAACCTGACCGGAATACCGAGCTTTCGTTTTTTTAGGCTGAGTTCAATTTTCTCCATGAAGCTTTTCGAGATGTCGTCGTCGATGTCGAGCTCGGCATCGCGGGTAACTTTAATGGTGTAAGCTTCAAAATGATCGTAATTGAATATGGGGAAAATATCGTTCAGGCAAAACCGGATAACATCGTCAACCAAAATCACAAATTTCTTATTGCTTTGTTCCTGCAAAACCAGGAACCTTGAAACCGAACGTGTTGGAACGCGAATCAAAGCATAAGCAAATTTATCGGGCGACTTTATTTTCGAAAGTTTTACGGCAAGATAAACCGATTTGTCGCGCAGGTATGGAAATTTCATCGATTTGCTTAACATGATAGGGATAATGTTTGGAAGCACCTTGGTATTAAAATACTTCCTTACATAAACGCCTTGCTCGTGTGTGAGTTGGGTTTCGTCGAGCATAACAATGTTTTCCTTGGCCATCTCGGCCCATATCTCGCGGTATATTTCCTGCGCCTTTTGTTGCTGCTGAACTACGGTTTCCATTATTTTCTCGTAAAGTTCATCAGTAGTGAAATTACCTAAAAGGGTTTCATCGTCTTTACCCAATTCAAGCATACGGCGTACAGTAGCCACGCGTACACGAAAAAACTCGTCGAGGTTATTTGAGAAAATGCCCAGGAACCGGATACGTTCGAACAAGGGTACGGTTGGGTCGTCGGCTTCCTGCAAAACACGTGCATTAAACGATAGCCAGCTAATTTCGCGATTGTTGTATATGCTCGGTTTATCCATAGTTGGTAAGGTTTAAAGTTCTCAAATAAACATGCAGCTATAATTTAAGTTTATCCAGCCCGTTTTTTATTGCTTCCTGAAATATAGGTAATTCGGTAATTTCATTCAATGGCAGTATCCTTTCCACAGGTGGTTTGTTTTCATCCTGAATGAAAAGTTCGAACCAGCCAACATCTTGCCATTGGTTCATTTTATAGCCAACTTTTGAGAATTCGCCGCATTTTTTATAGCCAAAATGCTCGTGAAAAGCTACGCTTGGCTCATTTGGCATGGTAATAATAGCCAGAAGGTTGGCAACCCCCTGAAAACGGATCATCTCGTTCATGCTTGTATATAAGGCATGGCCCACTCTTTTTCGCTGAAAGCCGGGATGAATATAAACCGACACTTCCTTGCTCCAGCGATAGGAAGCCCGGCTACGGTAGCCCGAAGCATAAGCATATCCGGCAATTTTTCCATCTATTTCGCACACAAGAAATGGTAATTCGCTCATAATTCCCTGCATACGTTTCCAAAACGATTCTTCGTCAGGTATTTCTTCTTCGAAAGTTACTGCGGTATCCAGTATAAAGGGTGAATAAATTTCCAGAATTTCCGGAATGTCCCGTCTTTCGGCTAATCGTATTATTGCGCTCATAAAATAAGTTTCAAGTTCAAAGGTCCAGGTTCCAAATTGTCCGGTCGGAACTGAGGCGTTATTTGTTCTAAGTAATGAGAATGAAATAATGTCGTACTTATGTTTGTATTTTATACTGACTCACCCCCTGCATCGTTCGACTGAGACTTCGGCGTGAGCTCAGTCGAACGCTCACGTCGAAGTCTGACGGTGCTTCCCCCTCTCTTTCAGAAAAGAGAGGGGGAACGGCCGCCTTGCGGACGTCGGGGTGAGTACATTTAAAATACGACAATAAATTTTTCCTATTACTTATTTATTGCTTATTCGATATTCAGTATTGGATGTTTAGGATCAGTAATTCAGTCCCTCAATCCTTCATTTATTCATCGTCGCTGAATTCCATCAGAAATGCCTTAATGAAACCATCGATCTGGCCATCAAGCACAGCCTGAACGTTTCCCGTTTCGTAACCGGTACGCACATCTTTTACCAGTTTGTAAGGTTGCAGCACGTAAGAACGAATTTGCGAGCCCCACTCAATTTTCTTTTTCGAAGCGTTGATTTGTTCTTCAACCTCGCGACGTTTACGAAGTTCAAGTTCGTACAACTGCGATTTCAGCAAACGCAGTGCATTTTCCTTGTTGTTTAATTGCGAACGGCTTTCTGTATTTTCAATAGTAATACCTGTTGGGGCATGTTTCAGCCTTACGCCGGTTTCTACCTTATTCACATTTTGCCCGCCGGCGCCGCTCGAACGGAAAGTATCCCAGGTAATGTCGGAGTCCTTGATTTCAATCTCGATGCTATCGTCGATAGCTGGTGATACAAAAACCGAGACAAACGATGTCATTCGTTTGTTTTGAGCATTGAACGGCGATAAACGAACCAGCCGGTGAACGCCGTTTTCACTTTTCAGGTAACCATAAGCATATTCACCCTCAAATTCGATGGTACAACTTTTCACACCAACTTCGTCGCCCTCATGAAATTCAACAACTTTAACATTGTATCCCTGTCTTTCGCCATATCGGATATACATACGCATCAGCATGTCGGCCCAATCGTTGCTTTCGGTTCCACCAGCCCCTGCGTTAATACGTAGTATAGCGCCAAGTTTATCTTCCTCTTTTCGAAGCATGTTTTTTGTTTCCAATGCTTCAATAAGTTCCAGCGTTTCGTTGTAGTGCTGGTCAATATCAGCTTCGGTTGCTTCGCCCAACTCGAAAAAGTCGTACAAAACCAGAAAGTCTTCCATGCTTTGGTCAACTTGCCTGAATCCATCCGTCCACACTTTAATCGAGCGGATTACTTTCATTTGTGCTTCAGCTTCCTTGGGATTGGTCCAAAAGTCGGGGTCTTGTGTTTTTAATTCCTCTTCCTGTAATTGAAGGATTTTCTGATCGTAGTCAAAGATGCCTCCTTAAAGCATCCCGGCGATCGTTAAGGTCTTTGGCCTGTTCTTTTAGAATCATTTTATGTGTTTTGTTAATCCAATAACAAAAGTAAAAAACGAATCATAAAAAGGAAGTCTCAAATGTAATTGTTTTAGAAAAAGCAAAACCCACTGTTTCCCCCCGGGTAAAACACTTTAGGAGAAGCAGCGGGTTTTGCTAAATTATTGATCAGGCCCGATTGATTTAATCCCAGACCAGGCTGGCTTCTGAATAAGAAGTAGATTGAATATGGTACGAATTTGGATTAGTCGAATCTTCGTATTTAAAGGCCTGTATCCTTACCTTATAAGATCCTTTTGACACCGGGAACCCTGTCACCCAACCAGATGTGCTGGTCGAAATAGTTGTACTTGTAACTGTGTTCGCAAATTCGCCACTTCTAAAAACAATGGAATTAGATCCATCATATACAGTTATTACATAACTATCGGCATTGGTTAAAGCTGTCCAGCTTAATTCGGCATACGCTTTTTCGCTGTTGTAGGTACATTTTTCGATTATTGGCAGACCCAAAATATCTGAAGTAACTTCGTCCTGAGTTTCATAAGTTTTTCCGCTCTCAAAAACAGCACTAAAAACATAAGTATCAGCAGACGGCTTAAGAGTAGTAAAATCTTCATCTTCAGGTTCCTTTAAGAAATTTGTAGTATAACTTCCATTGGCGGCCAACGCAGTAGCCGGGAACGAATTGACCATAGCATGAACAGTTACCGATTTTAGCGGAGTATAGGCATAAGCATAATATGCCATGGCATAAACTGTATCGTCTCCAGATTTCTTTGCAACAACAATTGCATCCCCAATAACAGTTGAATCTTCCTTTTCGTTGCAAGAAAGGACAACTAAAACTAAAAAAGCTAATAGAACCACTTTAAAATTCTTCATGACATCGATTAAAAAAGATTAAACCAAAGGACTGATTGGCCTTTTAAGCAAATAGGAACAATTTGTTGCCGTATTTTTTAAAACACTCACCCTACCCTTCGGCAAGCTCAACATTACTTACATTGTTGTGTTTGCAAATATATTTATTTTGAAGACTCGTTAAAACCACAATTGCTTCAGAAAAAGTAAAATCCACTGTTTCTCCCTGGTAATAATACATTCGGGGAAACAGCAGATTTTTTGGTGTTATTCATCAGTCCTGATTGATCTAATCCCAGAGCAAGCTAGTTTCTGAGTAAGAAGTGGATTGAACATGGTATGAACTTGGATTAGTTGAATCCTCGTACTTAAAAGCAAAAATTCTGACCTTATAAGTTTCTCCCGAAACGGGGAACCCCGAAGACCATCCGGTAGCTGAAGCGCTCAGGTAACCACTGGTAACAGTGCTCGACACTTCACTGCTTCTGAAGATTACAGAGCCATCGGTATCATATATGGTTATTACATAGCTATCGGCATTGGTAAGCGCAGTCCAGCTAAATTCGGCATACGCTTTTTCAGTGTTGTACGTACATTTTTCGATTGTTGGTGGCGCCAGAACATCTGATGAAACAACATCAGTGGTTTGGTAGGTGTTTCCATTTTCAAAAACAGCGCTGAACGTAAAGGTATCAGACGAAGGTTTGATAGTCGAGAAATCGGCATCATCAGGGTCCTTAATGAAATTAGTTGTATATACACCGTTCGAAGCCAATTCAACCTGATTGGAAGGATCGAGCATACTTTGTACACTAACTGTTTTTAACGGACTGGAAGCATAAGCATAATAAGCCATTGCATACACAGTGCTACTCCCCGATGTTTTAGCAATGACAACAGCATCGCCTATGACAGAAAAATCGTCGCTTTCTTTGTTGCACGATGACGAAAGTGCTATCAATAAAACAAAAATAAAAATCTTGATGTTTTTCATATCGTTATAATTTAGCTCTTTATTTCCGTTTGAAACTCTATTTACCCTAAATAAAAACCCCGGTTATTTTAGATCATGAAATAGCCATAAAAGCAAATGCTCATACAAACCAAAAATGTATAAATGGCTATTCCATGCGTTGGATTGTTCGACTAAAAGAAAATGTTAATACGCATATTTTAAGGCGTTAAACAAAAATTTATACACATGAAAAACATTTAACGGTTGCGTGAAGAAAGGTATTTATTTTGAAGAATTGTTGAAATTTGCAAAATGGTTTTGAATTCAGGATTAAAGTTTTACCTTTGCGCCACAAAATTTTTCAATAACTGTTTATCACTAAAATTTAAGCAAAATGCCAGCAAAAATCAGATTGCAGCGACAAGGTCGCAAACGGTTTGCTTTCTATCACATTGTGATAGCTGATAGCAGGGCGCCACGGGATGGTAGGTATATTGAAAGGATTGGATCGTATAATCCAAACACAAATCCTGCTACTATCGATCTCGATTTTGACAAAGCTTTAACCTGGCTTATCAATGGTGCTCAACCAACCGATACTGTAAGAGCTATTTTATCTTACCAAGGAGTAATGTACAAAAAACACCTTTTGGGTGGAGTTACAAAAGGCGCTTTCACAGCTGAAGAAGCCGAAGCAAAATTTGAAGCATGGACTGCTGATAAAGCTAAGAAAATTCAGGCTAAGAAAGACGGATTGGATCAGGCTGAAAGTTCGGCGCGTAAAACCCAGCTTGCTCAGGAAACCAAAAAGAATGCTGAAAGAGCTCAATCTATTGCAAAACGCAATGCCGAAGCCGCTGCAGCACAGGCCGCTCCTGCCGAAGAAGCTGCCACCGAGGAAACTGAAGGATAAATCATTCGCAGAATCCTGTTTTTAACATTGGTTAAAACAAACAACTTATAAAAGCGACAGAGTTTCTGTCGCTTTTTTCTATTTTTACTACCATGGAAACAATACCTAAAAACAAAAGTATTAAGATAGGTTTTATACAGAAACCTCATGGCATACATGGCGAGCTTGTTATCAGGTTTCAGGAAGAATATTATGAAACATTGGAAGAAATGCCTGTTTTACTGCTGGATATCGACGATTTGCTGGTTCCTTATTTTATCGCCGACGATGGCTTGCGCTTTAAATCGGGTGAATCGGCAATTGTAAAATTCGATTGGGTGGATTCGGATAAACAGGCTAAGAACCTTTGCGGCCTTTCGGTTTATGTTAGTGAAAATGACGTCATTGAACTTGAGGATGAATTTCTGCCCGACGACTTAACAGGGTTCAAACTTTTTGAGCCAAAGCTTGGACTTATCGGCGAAATTACAGAGGTAACCAACTATTCGGGCAATATACTTGTAACAGTTGATTACCAGGGGAAAGAATGCCTTGTGCCATTCAACGAAGATTTGCTTGTTCGTTTTGATGAGAACCTCCGGGAAATTGAAATGGACTTGCCCGAAGGCCTTTTTAATTTAGACGAAGATTAGCCCGACCTGAAAGGACATCTCGCTTGTTCGTTTCCTACAGTTACTCTTTCGTCCAAATCCGTGTGTTCAGGTTTAAATCCTGAATAAGCGTAGTAATCATCGACAGTAAATCGAACATTTCTTTTGCGTCGCCAAAATTCACTCCCGAAGTAAATACATTGGGTTCGAACAGTGAACCTGAAAAGCTTTTCGCAAAGTAAACACGCGACCCAACGAAAGAGAAATAAATTTCACCGTCAAATCTCTTGTGCAAATTAACCATGGATTCCATAATTGCCGGAGTGAGAATATAACGGGCTTCAACCTGATCGGATCCGTAAACAACAAAGAGTTTTTCGAATTCAACATTTTCAAGTTTTACCAATTCTCCTCTTGAACTAAGCCGTTGAAGGCTTTGCCCCAAAGAACCCAAAAGCCGCTCGGCAGTATCGGGAAGCACATAGGTAACCCCCGAAAAGTTTTTATTGAAGTCGGCATGCATAAAGATGCCTTTAAAAATGGTCACCCAATGTTCCTGTCTGCGACCCTTAGCACTGTATGTTACCTGTTTGTATTGTGTATGTAGCTCGGAATACTGGAAATCGGTTTTATCAACGTTACCCGTCACAAGGTCGTCTCCATCATACCTGTCGATGTGATGTTGAAAAATACCACTTCGCTCATATTCAGGTTTGCTGATGCACAAATCGTACTGATATCGCCATTCCGGATTGAACAACCTGATTATTTCACTTACCACATCCGACTTAAAGCTTTTCCGGTATTTGTCTTTTCGGTTAAATGTAACAATAGTAAACCATAACGCTCCAGTGGCCGATAATGCAATGGAAATGACCAATATATACGATTCGGGATTTATGCCTGCCAGATAGTAGTTCCAAATAACAAGGACAATAATCAGCAGAAATCCCCAAAGATACCGTGCTAAAATTTTTTTTCGGACACTTTCCAGTCTCTGTAGTTTTTCCTTCAGGTTCGATTCGTAAAATTGCTGAAAGTCTGTTTCGGTTGGCATACGTTAGTTTATTTATTGAAAAGACCTTTAACATCAACATTAGTGCGTTCAGCCGCGCTGGCAGTAAAAACTTCTTTAATTTTCAAAAGCATCATACCAGCCATTAAATTCCCCGGAAATGCCTGTATAGCATTGTTATAATCGGTTACTGCCGCGTTATAAGCCCTGCGGGCAGCAGCAATCTGAGATTCCACTTCGTTAAGCGATCTCTGCAAATCAATAAAATTTTCATTGGCTTTCAGGTTGGGGTAGCTTTCAACGGCAACCATTAAACCCGACAATGAAGAAGTTATTTGGTTATCTATGGTTACCTTATCTTCAGGCCTAATATTCTGGCTAACTGCTTTTGTCCGAAGTTCAGTAATTTTCGACAGCAGCTCTTTTTCGTGCGTAGCATATTGTTGTACCGTGGCAACAAGGTTTGGAATCAAATCGTACCTGTTCTTTAATTGCACGTCAACTGCACCAAAGGCATTATCCACCTGGTTTCTCCTTCGTATAAGGCTGTTGTAAATTGAGACAATAATCAGAAGAACAACGAAAACAACGACAAGGATTGTAATCACAGAAGTATTCATAGGTCTTTAAATTTGGTTAAGAAATATAAATGATTGAAATAGAATATTTCAGAAGTGAAATTACTTATTCAGGAGTTATTTATCAAGACAAAAAGGCTGGCTAATGAATTTGTACGGCAAACTTTCGTATTTTACCGATAGAGCAAGTTTCTCATTAATTGTTAATTTTTTTCCTCCATTTTTTTCGACAGATTTGCAACTTCAGCAAGAATTTAGCGTCATTACAAACGTTAAAAGAGAATTAAGAACGTCACAAAAACATAAAAGCATGAAGACAAAACTGGTTACAGCTATTTTTATTGTGTTTACATTATTCAGCATCAATGTTTTAGCAGAAGAGCAAAGTCGTAAAGTTGATGCTTTTTCCGAAATATCGCTACGGATATCGGCTAAAGTACACCTGGAACAGGGAGATAAGCAAAACCTTGAAATTGTTGCAAAACCTTCAACACTCGAACAGATTATCACTGAAGTAAAAGATGGGAAACTGATCATCCGTTTTCCCAACAAAGATTTTTTCTGGAAAACTTTTCAGCCTGGCGAAATAATCATTTACATCACTACACCCGAAATTAAAGGACTTGGAGTTTCGGGCTCGGGCGATATTATTGCTGAAGGAAGTATTAAAACAAGCGCTATTGACCTGGGAATAAGTGGCAGCGGAAATATTAAATTAATGGAACTTACAGCCGCGCGGGTTAAAAGTACAATATCAGGGTCGGGCGATATTATTCTGGCCGGGAAAGAAGCCGCCCAGGATTTAAGTATTGTTATTTCAGGAAGTGGTTCGTTAAAAGCAATGGATTATAAAGCCGACGATGTATCGGTAAAAGTTTCAGGTTCAGGAAATGTTGATATAGAAGCTGTTAAAAACCTGTATATTCGGGTTGCCGGATCAGGAAATGTTACATACAAGGGAAGGCCATTGATTGATCAGTCGATTGCGGGTTCAGGAAAAGTAAGAAGCGCCAGGTAATTGACAATAAACCATAACTAACGAGACGAATTCCATACATGGATTCGTCTCGTTTTGTCCATTTTCCATATCCGATTTCTGGTGTTATCAACTTAAACACCAGTCTTTTCATTATTTACAGAGCATAAAGTTGTTAAAAATTGGATACATTACTTCTTTACTGGTGATGTATAAATTTATATTTTTGACAACTTGGATGAATCAGTATGGAGAAGGAGATCAACTCGGATTATCTTTTATGGAAAAGGATTAAAGCTGGAGAAACCCAGGCTTTTCACGAACTTTATATAAAGTTCGCCGATGTCCTTTTTTCTTTTGGGATGATTTACTCGCGCGACCAGGAGCATGTAAAAGACTGTATCCACGATCTTTTCTTCGATCTGTACAAATACCGTAAAAACTTATCGGATAACGATCATATCAGGAATTACCTGTTTAAATCGCTGAAACGTAAAGTACAATCGGGCCAGGGGAAAAAGCTGAAAATTGTTTATTCCGAATCACTTCAGGACGAAAGGGAAATGAGGGGAGATATTGTCGTACCGGAAGGAGAAGACTTGCTGGAAGAAAATATTAAAAATATGCAGAAAGCTATTGACAAACTTTCAGAACACCAGAAGGAAGTATTGAAACTCCGCTTCCAGATTGGCTTATCGTACGAAGAGGTTGCACGAATATTGGATATTTCCATTGAATCGGTGAGAACTTTAATTTATCGTACAATAAAAAATTTACGAGAAGAGCTTCAAGCAAGAAATAATAAAATAGTTTTATTTTATTTGCAAATTGTTAAAAATTGAGCACTTACAAAACCTAATTAATCATAGGATGGCATTTTTGCCATCAAAACAAAAATGAAGAGTGAAACTAACGATAAACAACTATTGGAAGATATTTTAAGCGACGAAATTCTTTCGGAAAGGCTAATGAAAGGTGATTTGCCGGAGAAAGGGCTAACCAAATCAGAAATAAAACTTTCGAATGATTTTTTACGAGCTGTTAATATCAATAAGGTTAATATCGCTCCTGACGATAAAGCTTTTTTGGCTGACCAAATTACTGGAAGCATTGCATTGGCTAAGAAGAAACGATTTTTAGCCTGGATTGGCTATGCTGCCTCGTTGATTATTATCGCTGGTCTTTCTTTTTATTTCATAACCCAGAATCAACCGGATATTATTAAATATGCAGCCAGTATTTCTGTTGAAAAAAGCTCCGAGTCAACCCAGTTAATGCTTCCGGATGACCAGACTGTTCGAATTGAAGAAGCTGAATCGAAAATTGCCTATTCGAAAAATGGGAATACCATAGTAATTAATGCCAGTAATGAAATTAACCAACCTGTCGAAAATAAAGGAATAGCTTACAACACAGTTTTTGTACCTTACGGAAAACGAAGCCAGGTAGTCTTACCTGATAATAGTTCAATCTGGCTCAACTCAGGTTCGACATTGGTATACCCGGTTCGGTTCGACAAAGATAAACGTGAAGTTTACCTGGAAGGCGAAGCGCTTTTTGAAATTACCCACGATAAAGATTCTCCGTTTCATGTTTTAACAAAAAGCTTAGAGGTTAAGGTTCTGGGAACAGTTTTCGATTTGTCGGCTTACGATGAAGATAGTGTAATAAATACAATTTTAGAAAAAGGATCAGTTGAAATCAGTTATAACAAAAACCTGATTGAGAAGTCGTATACCAAAATATCTCCCGGCGAATTGGCATCGTTTAGTGTAAAAGATCAACTGTTTGTAACAAGTGAAGTAAACACAAAGGATTTTACTTCGTGGAAGGACGGCTATATGGCGCTGGAAAAAAAATCGCTGGAAAGCATTACCCGTCGGTTGTCAAGATATTATAATGTTACCATTGAATTTGAAGACCCGGAACTGGCTAAGGAAACATTTTCGGGATACCTCGACTTGCGCAGTTCGGCAGTGCAAGTACTCGGTATGATTGCTGAAATGATGGATATTCAAATTATCCAGACAGGTAAGGTAATCAAAATCAGCAAAAAAGGTACTACTATTTAATAGGAAAAATACCAAAATTTTTAATAAAACCCATTCCTCAGGCATTAGTCATATATTGAAAATCAGAAATTCTGGTATCTTTGGCAACCTTTAAGCTAGTAGTTTCCAGGTTGTATTTATGAGAAACAACGCACTATTATTGCTTTTCTGCTTATTTTGTTTCTTCAAGGCATCTTTAGCACAAGATAACAGGCTGACCTTGCATCTAAAACAAGTTAGCCTGGGTCAAGTTTTTGACCTGATCCAACATCAGAGCGAATACATCATTTTCTTTAAAGATAACCAGGTTGATTTAACATGTAAAGTTTCGGTTGACGCCGACAATCTTACAATTGAAGAGATATTTAATCAGGCTTTGGCTGGCACCAACTTAAGCTATAAGGTTTTCGACCGGCAAATTATAATTGTCAGGAACAAGGACGTTTCCAATATAACCAATTCAATCTTACCCAAAGACCAGATTCCAAGAAGAACAGTTACCGGACGGGTTGTTGATGAAGCCGGAATTCCTGTTTTGGGAGTGACAATTGTTGTTAAAGGAACACACATCGGGGTGATTACCGATCCCGAAGGCAACTATTCACTTGATGTTCCTGTAAATGCTTCATTATTGCTTTTCTCATTCGTCGGAATGAAACCTGCCGAAGAAATGTTAAAGGATCGTTCAATTATTAATGTTACCATGTATCCGGACAATCTTGATGTTGAAGAGGTTGTTGTTTCGGCTCTTGGCCTGCGAAAAGCAGAAAAGACATTAACCTACGCCACACAAACAATACGTGAAGACGAGATTTCGCGTAACCGCGACTTGAATTTTATAAATGGGATTTCAGGCAAAATTTCAGGGCTCGAAATAAGTAAAAGCGCTGCCGGAGCTGGTGGCTCTACCAAAATAGTTTTACGTGGAAATAAGTCGTTGAGCGAAACAAGCGAACCTTTGTTCGTTATTGATGGCATACCAATGGTTAACAAAAAAGGGGGACAGCTTGGTATGTTTGGCGGATTTGACAGCGGTGATGGTTTATCGCAAATAAATACCGATGATATTGAAAGCATGACTATCCTGAAAGGCGCAAATGCTGCAGTTTTGTATGGCAGCCAAGGCGCAAACGGTGTTATATTGATTACTACCCGAAAGGTAAATAAAGGACAGGTGAAAGGTAGTTTTAGCTCATCTTTTTTATTTGAAACGGTAATGTCATTACCCGATCTTCAGTTTGAATATGGCGGCACAAACGGGTCGGCTGAAAGTTGGTCGTATACCAAAGGTAATTATGCCAGAAACTATGTCAGCGATTTTTTCAAAACCGGAACGACCAAAGTAAATACACTCACGTTAGGCGGTGGAAATGATGTTACATCAGTTTATTTTTCATTCTCAAACACTTCAATAGGAGGTATTATCCCATTAAACGGATACAATAAATACAATGCAACACTAAAACAAACAACAAAATTATTGGATGGTAAGCTTTCGGTAAATTCAAACATAATGATGGTACAGGAGCTTACAAAAAATAAGAATACGGCAGGTTATTATCTAAACCCATTAACTGGCCTATACCTGTTCCCACGCGATAAAGATTATTCGTATTATTCGACATACTACCAGATTTTTGATAAATCGAGAAATATGTACCTTCAGAACTGGCATGTTTCCGATCACTTTCAGTCGAACCCCGAATGGATTATTAATAACCAGCGGAGAGAAGACCTTACCAAACGGTTAATTACCAATCTGAGTGCCGAACTTATTCTTTCAAATCATCTAAAACTTCTGTTACGCGGTAATTACGACTATGCCATAAAAACCAATGAAAAGAAAAACAAGGCAGGGTCAAATGCTACTAATGTTCATCCTAATGGCTCCTGGGATTATCAAAAATACAGTGACGAACTGATTTATGGAGATGCTTTACTCTCCTATTCCCGTAATTTCGAAGGAATTAGCGTTGATGCTATATTAGGAACAAGTTACCAGAAGAGCACGTACGGACTTGGAATTAGTGTAAGTACCGGAACAGATGGATTGATTTACCCCAATGAATTTAGTTTCCAGAATATTGCATCAAATGTACAGGTAAAATCGACCCTCGACAGCCGACTGATAAAAGAAGGGGTTTTTGGCAACTTACAGTTAGGATACAAAGAGAAAGTATATTTAGACATTTCGGGGAGAAAAGATTGGGCATCAAGCTTATACGGAACTGGCAATGATTCCTATTTTTACCCTTCGGTTGGATTAACCGGAATACTGAGCAGCATGATAAAAATGCCAGAATTTGTAAGTTTCGGGAAACTGAGAGCATCGTATACCATTGTTGGAAACGAAGTACCTTTCAATAAAGTGAGCCCAAACAATACTATTACAACTTCGGGAGTAGAGTACAACACCACCAAACCTTTTACCAACTTAAAACCAGAAATGATACATAGCATGGAGTTTGGAGGCGACTGGCGTTTGTTTAACGGGCTTTGGGGTATCGACTTTACTTTATACAAGATAAAAAGTAAAGACCAGTTTATATCGTTGCCAGCACCCTCAGGATCGGGATATACCAACTATTATGTAAATGCTGGAAAGATTGTCAACTCGGGCGTTGAAATATCGGTAAATTCTACACTATTAAGAAGTAGCAGATTTAATTGGATCGGATCGCTTAATTTTTCAACGAATAAAAATAAAATTGTCAAGTTACATCCTGATCTCAAAGACATTACCTTATCCGACAACGAAGGTTATCAATTATTAATAAGTGAAGGTGGCTCGTTTGGAGACTTATTTGTTCACAAGTTCCTGCGAGATAACAAAGGCCGCATAAAACTAGACGAAAATGGGAATATTCTGAAATCGCAATCGAAAAAATATATAGGGAATTCAAATCCAAGACTTAGTGTTGGATTAAACAATACCTTGAAATACAGGAATATTTCGCTAGGTTTTTTGATTAATGGAAAATTTGGAGGAAAAGTAATCAGCCAAACCGAAGCAATGCTCGACGGCTATGGTGTAAGCAAACGTACTGCAATTGCCCGTGAAAATGGTGGCGTCGAAATAAATGCAGTTAAACCCGATGGCACAGAAGTTCATACATTTGATGCCCGAACTTATTATTCGACTATTGGCAACAGGGATGGAATTAAAGAACCTTACACCTATCAGCGTACTAACATCCGACTTTCTCAGTTAATTTTGAGCTATGATTTTACACTTGAAAAAATGGCATTAAAATCAGTAAATGTTTCTTTTACTGCACAGAATCTGTTTTTCATTTATAAGGATGCACCTTTCGATCCTGAGATTACCCTCAACACATTAATCAGTGATCAGGCGCTTGATAATTTCACGATACCCTCAACCCGAACTTTTGGTCTAAATCTTAAAATCAATTTCTAATTCGCCTCAACAGTATCGTACTCAAAACCAACAATTTATCATTCAAATTAAAATAGAATTATAAAAACGTGAAAAAAAGTTAATTTTTCATGTCTATATTTTAACCATTCCCTTCTTATGGTATTTGAATGTTGCAACTGCCCAGGTTTGCAAATGAGATTAAAAATGAAGGAGAAAAAAATGCACAAAGAAGATAAGGACTTTTGGGCCAACAATGGTGAAATGAGAAATGAGTTGCCGGACGAAAGTTACATTGACAATTGTGATTTGAATGATACCATAGCCAAAGTCATGGCAAAACAAAAATCTGAATTAACGGCTAATGACAAGAAATTACTTGGAAAACAAATTACGCGATCAATATCCACTTTAAAAATCAAAAAAATAATTGTAACAATAAGCTCAGCAGCAGTTTTACTTGTCATTATCGGAATTTCAGCTATTATTTTTAATGCAAAAAATTCTCAGATCAGAGTGTATGCCCAACACATACAATCAATTAATGAAAGTAGTACCACCCGGTTGATATTGTCGGGAAAGAAAGAAGTTTTGATTGAATCGAACGACTCGAAAATTGCTTACGCCGGAAACGGAAATGAAGTGAAAGTTGACACAAATATAGTTAGTCAATCGGTTGATGAAAATAAAATAGTTTACAATACGGTGATTGTTCCTTATGGCAAGAGAACGCAGATTACTTTATCAGACAATAGCATAGTATGGCTAAATTCAGGATCGAAATTAATTTATCCGGCTCGTTTCGCTACCGAAAAACGCGAAGTTTACCTTGAAGGTGAGGCAATTTTTGAAGTGTCGCATAACAAACTACGACCATTTCACGTCGTTACAAGCGATATTGAAGTCAAGGTTTTGGGTACTGTTTTCGATCTGTCGGCTTATTCCGACGACAAAACAACAAGTACGGTACTCGAAAATGGCTCTGTAGAGATGAAAGACCTGAGTACTAATATTTTCAGCTCATCCAAAGTTACTATGATACCCGGAACTATGGCCGTTTACAGCAAAGATGGCAGTGGTATCACTCAATCGAAAGTAGACGTAAAACAATACACTTCATGGCGCGATGGTTACATCTCGTGCGAAAAACAAACGTTGGGAAATATTCTGAAAAAAATTTCAAGGTATTACAATGTTTCAATCCAGGTAAACGACAAAAGCCTGGAGAACGAAACATTTACCGGGAACCTTGATTTGAGAAATTCGGCCCAACAGGTACTTGCAATAATTGCTGAATTTATAAACGTTAAAATAGACAAAACAGATAATCAAATACTTATAACCAGAATTTAAAAGAAAGTTTGCCTATGAGGAACTTGTTAAAATTAAAAATGTCGAAAGAAGCTGCCACTCCTTCCGACACTAGTTTAATAACAATGCTCTTAGAAACATTATTAATTACAAATTTTTCAAATCTATGAAAAAAATGAACAATTGTGAATCTTTTGTCCCATTAAGACAACTTGGGATCAGAACTTTAAGGTTCTTGAGAATCAGTGTTCTTTTGCTGGCTGTATCTTTAATGGCCAACTATGCTTCGGCAAAAACTGAAAAAAGCTCTTTTTTAAACTTTAACACAGTTCAGGCTGAGCAAAAGAAAACTTTGAAAGGTAAAGTTACCGACGAAAACGGTGAAGCTATACCAGGAGTTTCTGTGCTTGTTAAAGGAACTACAGTTGGTACCATTACCAACATCGACGGACAATATACCTTCGAAGTTCCTGCCGGAAGTAAAACTGTTGTTTTCTCGTTTGTAGGTATGGCTACACAGGAAGTTACACTAGATGGTCGTGCTGAATTAAACGTTACTTTAAAAAGTGAAACCATTGGTGTTGATGAAGTTGTGGTAACTGCCCTGGGTATCCAGCGCGATAAAAAAACACTTACTTATTCATCGCAACAGGTATCTGGCGAAGAAATGTTGAAAGCCAAAGACATGAACTTTATGAGCAGCCTGAGCGGTAAAACCGCCGGACTCGAAATCAAGAAGAGTTCTTCAGGAGCAGGTGGTTCTACCCGTACTGTTTTGCGTGGTAGCAAATCGTTAAGCCTGTTGAGCGAACCTTTATATGTAATCGATGGTATCCCGATGGTAAACCGCAAAGGTGGCCAGTCGGGCATGTGGGGCGGTACCGACGAAGGCGATGGTATTTCCCAGATAAACCCCGATGATATTGAAAGCATTAGTATTTTGAAAGGATCGAACGCTGCAGTACTTTATGGTAGCCAGGGTGCCAATGGGGTTGTAATTATCACAACTAAAAAAGGTAAAGAAGGCAAAACAAGCGTAAGTTTCAGTTCAAGTACAATCATGGAAAGCATCATTTCTACTCCTGAATTGCAATTCAACTATGGTAGCGAAGGCGGTTCGAAAGAAAGCTGGTCGTACACCAAAGGCAATTACGCGAGCAATTATGTGAAAGATTTCTTCCAGACAGGAACTAACCTAATGAATACTCTTTCGATCAGTGGTGGTAACGATAAAACTACTGTTTACTTCTCGTATGGTAATACCGAATCGAAAGGTGTTGTGCCAAATAATAAATACCAGAAAAACAACTTGACTTTCCAGCAATCAACCAAATTGTTGGACAACAAACTTACAATCAAGTCGAACGTGATGTTGACTGCCGAAAAAGCCGAAAACCGTAATACTGCCGGCTACTACCTCAACCCGCTGACTGGTTTATATTTCTTCCCAAGAGACAAAGATTTCGCTTCATACAAGGAAAACTACCAGGTTTTCAGTGCAGAGCGCAACATGTATTTACAGAACTGGTTTGTTAGCGACCACCAACAATCGAATCCGTATTGGTTGATCAATAAACAGCCCAAAACCGACTATACTAAACGTGTAATTGCCAGTGTTTCGTTGGAATACGAAATCTCTAAAAAACTAAAATTCCAGGCACGTGGAAGCTACGACTATGCTGAAAAATCGTACGAACAGAAATTCTATGCTGGTGGAAATACAACTAACATTTCTGAAAATGGTCGTTGGAGTTACAAGAAATACGACGATATGTTGATGTACACCGACGGTATCTTCACCTACAACAATAAGTTCGGCAATTTCAGTCTTAATGGTATTTTGGGAGCTAGTTACCAAAAGTCTATCGTAGGCGATGGCGTTAGTGTTGACAATGGCACCAATGCGTTGTTATACGCCAACGAGTTCTATTTTCAAAACCTCCCGACCAACGTGCAGGTACAGTCAATTTATTCGGGCGAAGTTATTAAAGAAGGGGTATTTGCCAATGCACAAATAGGTTATAAGGAAATGCTGTTCCTCGATTTATCGGGCCGTAACGACTGGGCTTCGACATTACAACAGACAGACCATGGCCCATCTTATTTCTATCCTTCATTTGGGTTGACAGGTATCCTGAGCCAAATGGTAACCATGCCTTCGTTTATTTCGTTTGCCAAAGTTCGCGTATCAAACTCAACGATTGCCAACGAAGTTCCTTTCAATAAAATTATTCTCGGCCATACTATTAACAGCAGCCTTGGCATCACACGCAACACACAAGCTCCGTTTACCGATGCCAAACCTGAGATGTTGAGAACTTGGGAATTGGGTACCGACTGGAGGTTCTTTAACGGACGTTTAGGTTTGGATTTTACTTATTATAATGTAAAAAGTACAAATCAGTTCCTGGAATATACACCAACAGCAAGTCAAAATACCAATAATTTCACCAAATTCTACACCAACGCCGGTAAAATCGTGAACCAGGGGGTTGAAATTATTTTGACGTCTACACCGATAAAAATGAAAAACTTTGAATGGAATTCATCGTTTAACTTCTCAAGAAATAGAAATAAGGTAATTGAATTATTGAAAGACAAACCTGATAAATACATTGACTTTGGAGCATCTGAAGGATATCGCGCCCGAGTTTATTCTGGTGGGTCTATCGGTGACTTATACGGATTAAAATTCAAAAGAAATGACGCTGGACAAATTATGCTAAGTGAAACAACCGGTGCTCCTCTCAGGATTGCCGATGACGAAACTTTAAGAGAAACCGGATACCTGGGCAATCTTGAACCTAAGTTCAGTCTGGGCTGGAACAATAGTTTCAATTACAGACGTTTCTCCTTGAATTTCCTTATCAATGCCAAAATTGGTGGGAAATGCTTTAGCCAGACCGAAGCAATGCTCGACGGCTATGGCGTGAGTAAACGTACCGGCGAAGCCCGTGATAATGGAGGGAAAGTGGCTATCAACGCTATCAAGGGAACTACTCCTGTTACTTCAATCGATGCGAAATTATATTATACAACCATTGGAGACCGTAACGGGGTTGCCGAAACTTATGTATACGAC
This sequence comes from uncultured Prolixibacteraceae bacterium, assembly GCA_937915865.1. Lineage (GTDB taxonomy): Bacteria > Bacteroidota > Bacteroidia > Bacteroidales > Prolixibacteraceae > Aquipluma. The sequence goes on from CALGIG010000086.1 coordinate 20,510, forward strand.
CGCACCAATATACGTTTAACCCAGATGTCAATTTCTTACGATTTGGATGTAAACAAACTTAAGTTACCTATTAAAGAGGCTTCTTTCTCCTTGGTTGGGAATAACCTGTTCTTCTTCTATAAAGATGCTCCTTTTGACCCTGAATTGACAATGAGTACCGACATCAACTCCCAATCGCTGGACAACTTCAATGTTCCTGCAACCCGGACTTATGGTTTCAACCTTAAATTTACATTCTAATAAATCGATACCATGAAAAAAATCATATTCTTAGTAATGGCTGTATTCTTTATGAGTGCATGTACAAAACAATTTGATGAGGCTAATATCAATCCTTACGAAATCAGCGATGAATCACTCACCCAGGATTTCAACCATGTCGGCGCTTATTATTCTTCATTGCTGGGCAATATTTTTGGTCACCAAATTGAAGAAAACCTCGTTGCCGAATCGTTCTGCGACTATATGGCTACCCCTACACCGTTTGTTAGCGGCGTAAACAATACCACCTATTACATCCGTTGGAACACTTACTGGGATCGTATTTACGGTTCATTAATGGCTCCGGCAAACCAGGTTATAAAAATTGCCGACGCCGGTGGTTATACCGTTTTCTCTGCATGGGCAAAACTGATCCAAATTATGGGGGTTTCACGTTTGACAACTTACCACGGTCCAGTTATCTATTCAAACTACGGTTCAACTGACGCGACAGTTAAATACGATAGTGAACCAGATTTATATGCCAAATTCTTCACGCAGTTAGACGAAATTCAGGCTGTATTTGCTGCTAACAAAACTTACGCTGGTATGAAGAAATTCGACGCCAGCTACAGTGGCGACGTTACCAAATGGCAGAAATTCGTAAACTCATTGCGTTTACGTTTAGCTATCCGTATTTCGAAAGCTAACCCAACTTTAGCGAAAGCTCAAGGTGAAAAAGCAATTGCTGATGCAGCAGGTTTAATTACAGCTAATTCCGATAACATGACTATCTCGTTGTATGGTGGCAAATTATATCTGTCAGTTATCTGTTTCGAATGGGATGACACACGCATGTCGGCAGGAATGGAATCGATTCTGGTAGGTTTGAAAGATCCACGTATTGGTAAATATTTCCAGCCAGCAACCGATGCAAGTGTTTATGGCGATCATACAGCTTATCCATACAAAGGTATCCGCAACGGCGCTAAATTGGTCGCTAAAGATGACCATACTTCATTCTCGAAAATCAACGAAAGCTTCAAAACAATTACCAAACGTAACTATTTAGCTGCTTCTGAGGTTTATTTCGATTTGGCCGAAGCTGCTTTAAGAGGATGGACTGGCGCCGGAGATGCTAAAACAAACTACCAAAACGGGGTAAAAGCTTCGTTTGAAGATTGGGGCGCCGGTGGTGTTGATGCTTACCTGGCTGACGAAACAAGCAAACCAATCGACTACATCGATCCGAAATACGATGGAGTGATCAATAGCTTCAAATCCCGTTCAACAGTAACCATCAAATGGAATGATGCTGATTCAAACGAATTGAAACTTGAAAAAATCATCACTCAAAAATGGATTGCTGGTTTCTTCAATCCAAACGAACCTTGGGCTGATTTCCGCAGAACTGGTTATCCAAAACTTCCAACTGTTTACCAAAACAGCAGTAGTTCCGACTGGGGTATTATCCCAACAGGCGAATGGATCAAACGTATGCCTTTCGTTAATGCCGAACGTACAGGTAATGCTGCCGGTATTGCCGATGCTACCACTAAACTTGGTGGTCCCGACAATATTGCAACTCGCTTGTGGTTCGCCCCAGATAAAGCAAACTTTTAAAATTATCAATAAAGAAAAGTCGTCAGGCATTAATTTTCTATTTGATCAATGGCTGGTGACAATTTGCAATTGAAATATTCCATAAGTTTTTGATTTGCAATCGAGGCTGGTTTCCGATAAAGAAACCAGCCTTTTTTATGCAAAAATCCCGGAGAAAATTCCCCGGGATTGAATATGATTTTGTGGCTTAATAGTTATTACTGAACCTTTAATTGTTTCGTTCCGCCGGATGTTTTTTCTCTTACCCCGGTTGTTCCGCCACCTTTCAATGTCAATTCAACCGGAGAATTGGTTTTCCAGGCACCATTTGTGAAATCAGGAATATCGACAGAATTTGAGCGGTTAGCTACTGACTTTTCGCTTAAAGGTGCGATACAACTCCATAGTGCAGCATCATACACATCCTGATCTAATGGTAAACCATTACGCAGGCAATCAATCAGTCGCCAATCCATCATAAAGTCCATTCCACCATGACCGCCTACCTTCTTGGCCATATCGCCTATTTTCTTTACAATTTCAGGCGTATACTGTTCTTCCAGCTTTTTCATTTCATCGTCTTTCAGCCATTCGTGACTGGTTGAAATACGGGCGGGTTCGGGCCATTTGCTGGCAACTCCTTTGGTGCCACTTACGAGGTGAATGCGCGAATAGGGCCGTGTACTTGTCACATCATGCTGTATCATTATGGTTCGGCCTTTATAGGTACGAACAGTGGTTGTATTCATATTTCCACGATAATGATCGGTCGTAAATTCGTTATAGAAACTATCTTTAGATGCTTCTTCTTTCGCCCGTTTAGCCATCTGAAAATCGTTTGACGACATTGAAGTGAGGTATTCCATCTGGTCGCCGCGATTGATATTCATAACCTGGCATATTGGCCCCAAACCATGCGTTGGATATAGGTTGCCATTTCTGGTCTGATTTTCTTTCAGACGCCACATTTCGGCATATCCATCTTTCTTGAAGTTCAAATCGATCAGGTTATGAATGTAAGCCCCTTCGCCATGAACAATATCACCAAAAAATCCTTGCCGTGCCATATTTAATGTTAGCAACTCAAAAAAATCATAACAACAATTTTCGAGCATCATGCAGTGCTTTTTTGTTCGCTCGGATGTTTCAACCAATTGCCAGCATTCGTCGATAGTAGTAGCTGCCGGAACTTCGGTAGCCGCATGTTTGCCATGTTCCATCGCATAAACAGCCATCGGAGTATGCCATTTCCAGGGTGTTGTAATATAAATTAAATCGATATTTGGATTTTCACACATCGCTTTCCAGGCATCTTTACTTCCTGAGTAACTTTTGGCCCGTGGTAATCCTTGTTTCTCAAGCAGCTTTTGCATAGCTTCAACCCTATCAGGATACTGGTCGCACAAAGCCACGATTTCAACGCCATCGATATACGACATGCGTTCTACAGCTCCAGGTCCGCGCATCCCTAAGCCAACAAAGCCAATACGAACCTTGCTGAGTTTTGGAGCCGCATAGCCCGACATATTAAATTTTTGCGAACGGCTGGTTACTAACGAATTTGAAGATGATACAACGTTAACTGATGCTGCCTTACTGGCAAATCCTGAGGCAAGTAACCCTGCTCCCATCATGGTATTCCGTAGGAAATTCCTTCTGTTTGTTGTCATAATAGTATTGTTCAGGTTAGATAAAATTCAAAAATTGTAATTTTTCTATTTTCTCACATCCAAAATCAAGCTGCTTCATTTACCCTAACGTCAAACGGCACAGCAGTTAAAGCAGGATAAAATCAAACGCAATTTCGAATCCGTTAAAATAGAATTAACGAGTTGTGAAATTAATGGTTTTTATCATTGAATTTGGGTTTTACGATGAATTGTTCTGAAATACGCCATCATTGAAAAATCAACCTGAAAATGAGAGAAATAACTAATTTCGGAAGGATATTAAACTAATTTTATGAACTAATTTTATCAAAAAGAAGCTTTAAAAACTTGAAAAAACCGTCGATTAAAACGGTATATTTTTACGTAGCCTGCAATTATTTTAGTTAAGCCGCGATTTCAGTTCCTTAATTTCTTTCTGAAGTTCTGTTTTTCTTTTAAGGGCATTCGAAAGTTGGTATGCCTCTTTTATAGCTTGTTTATCAAACGCCTCTAAAACAATGTAATACATTCGTTTTCCAAGAAATACGGCTTTTAAATTTCTATCGGCATTATCGGCTATAAACTGAATAACTCCATTATCTTTCCCATTTTTATAACTCACCTTTTCCCAATGCAGGTTCATAAATTCGCTATGGTGATTACCTGGGTCATCAAGAGAAACAGAATCAGTTCTCGCCTGGAAAATCCCATCGTAAACCCTTATTCCTGTATGGTTGAGCCATTCTTTTCCGTAGTAGTTACTCGAAATATATAAATCGCCACGTTCATCAAGATGCAATTCAATAAACGACTGGTTCCAACGACGTTCAAATTTCTGCATTTTATGAATATATTGCGAAAACCGGTCGTATTCAGTCTTTTCTTTATCAAATAAGCGTTCAAGATCAGCAATCCTGGCACTAACCTTATCAATCTGCTGTTCTTTTCGAAACAACATTTCCGAATTTATTTTATTGGCCAAATCCTTGGCTTTTCCGGCAGATTCAAAAGCCTTCGGAAATAATACCTGCACCGAATCCAATAACTGCAAAGCAGTAGTAGTATCACCCTTCTGGTAAAGCGAAGTAGCCAGAGCAAACTTTTCGGTAGCCTTTTCCTTTTCCGACTTTCCGCAGGCAAAAAGGATAATGGCAAACAGCATTCCTCCAACTATTTTTAAACTTCTCATTGTTTTGAACCTAAAAAATCTCTCTTTTGTACTTCAAAGAAAAAGATATTCCGCGAACGATGG
>CALGIG010000087.1 GCA_937915865.1 uncultured Prolixibacteraceae bacterium
GCCGGCTTCGCTGGATCAACCTGTTATCTTAAAAAATTTTGTCGGTCACTAATGTCAGTGAAATATAAACCAGGAATAAATCCTATGTTTGTATCCACTTCAACAAAAAAGTAAAAATCCTGTCAAGCTATTTCAGGGAAGGACAGTTTCTGTTTTCGATAAAACACCTGTCAGGGATTTGCTTACCATCTCTCAAGTCAATCAAAATGTCAAAGAACTACAGTCTAATTTGTTTGATATTATGTTTTAATTTTTAACGCACCAGTAGTATTTGTGAATTTTAACAGCTCTGTTATAAAATTCATTTAGGTGAATGTGATCAGGTAGAATGTTAGTTTAATTTATTTGTCTTATATTCAATGTAATACATTCGAGTTATTATTTTATATAAAGGTATGGTTGTCCAGTTTTTTGCGTAAAAAACTGGACAAAATTAAACGCTAACTTTTACAATTAACATCAAATTTTTGGAACTGTTTTTAGTTTGCTGCCGATTTATAGAATGCAACTGATTACTACACAAAATAGTGCATTATGGGAATAAGGTATTGAAGTCAATTGTTCTAGTCTTTTCGCAACAATACAAAATTCAACTGTAAATCAAAATTCCTCGTCCGGATTAAAAGGAATGTCATCTTCCGGGTCCTTGTCAAAGGGTGAAACTCCCGGTGGATTGAAAAGGCCCCACCGGTCAATGATATAATCCCATTGATCAAAACCGGCTACCCAATCAATAAACAGCAAGCGGTACTCTTCAATTAAATTCCGCACAATCTGGTAATATTCCACATGTTCGAACCCAAACATTTCAAGAGAATGGTTCTGAATCATCAGTTCCCGGGCAGCTTTGCGAATAATGGCGGCACACTCCATCTTGATGTCGTATAACTGACCACCAGTAGCCCCGGCCACTTTTACAGTCAGCAACATGGCGTCTTCGAGCATAATGCTTTTAACATGCGCCAGGTACTGGTCTTCATCGTCGATAAGCTGGCAAATCTGGTTAACAACCTGGAATATTTCTTCTCCCTTTTTGTAGATAGGTAAGTCGCGCGGATCAATATCTTTTTCGTCGTCGAACATATCAAAATCAGGCTAAAGTGATCCATTCCAATGGGTACCAATACGTCATTCCCACTATTTTACTGGTTATATCCGTGTCATTTCCCAAATTCATAAAATCAATGATCTGATCTTCTTTCGGGAATAGCCCATGGCAATAACGTGGAAAAATATACTCCGGAACTATCCCGATATAATCATTCCCGGTAACCATGCGTAGGATATTTTCAGCATCCGACAGTTCAAAAGGGACACCATTATCGTATAGAGCAACAGCCATTTTTACAGTTTCCTCCACCCTGACAATGCTTGAACCCGCCAGGCGAACTTTCCATTTGCCCTGCACATCTGAAATATAAAGAGAAATATGAGTTGAATTTCCTCCCCTGCATATTTCCCAGGGATGACCACCCAACCTTACCGAACTATGGTACCATTCCTGAAAAGCCGACGGTGAATTTTCTTCAAGCTCTCTTAAACCGCCATCTCTGCCGTCAGCCATTTTCAGGTACTTTTCCTTTGCCGTCAATTGGAATTCTGAATCTTGGAAATAGCTATTGGCATCATAACAAATTTCACAAATTCTGAAAAATTCACCGGCAGTCATCTTCTCTATAGAAAGAATATTCTGACTTTTCGTTTTCTCAACAACTGTTTTCAGCTTTTCAATAGTTTTATCACCTAAGTTCTTATCGGGACGAAAGGTTTCATCACCCATGATATCCCAAAAATCGATCCTTTTTATTTTGCCGAATCGCTTCGTCTTAGGAAGATTCTGCTCAATAAATTGATTATGGTCAGTTTCATCTGTTTTTAGTCTATCAGTTTCGCTCACCACTTTTCTGAGCAGCCATTCAGTGAACCTGTTGAAATAATCGGAATCTAAAACAGGAACTTTTGCAGTTGGATTATCCTGACTGACCGAACAAATGAGCTTCCCGTCTAAGTAGAAAAATAACTCGTTCTGATATTTTGCGGTATCGAGCCTATACCAGTTGCTTTCCTTCGGGTAATAATCTTTCCAAAGTTGTTCAAACTCTTCGAAAGTCTCAACCTCTCCGCTTTCCCGGTATTCTTCATAGTCGCCAAAAGCAGAGATAGGCCCCCTCGAAACTTCAACCCAGATATGTCTTTTTTCATCATCCTCGTCTGGTTTTATACAACTGAAAATTTCATATATTTCATTCAGTCTCAGATATGAATCATTTGAAATATAGCTTCCTTTGAATTGAACAGATTCGATAATCGATTTTATTTCAGGCACAAAAAGTTCGGTTGCATCCATCGCAAGAAATTTTCCCCTAAGTTACCCACTTTACACTACAGGTAAACATGAAAAGATAGAATTTCCGATTTTTCGGATCAGGCTTATTTTTCCGGGTAGATGTTCACCATCCAGTGCTATTCATTTTAATTCGGATGAGCCAAATACCAATACTATTCTGCTCAAATTTTTATTATATCTGAGCCGAATGCAGAGAATAATCGGCTCATGAAATAAAGCTGGCAGTTATCTGATTAATAAAGCAAAAATGAATTCTTTAGAATTTTGGATGGATAAATGAATCAATATGATGAAATATAAACTACTTACAACGAGTAAGTTCCATCAATTTTGATTTGAATCACAAATCAAATAAAGTCATTATTTTCATTATATTATAGATATGATTAAAATATCTCAAGGAGTTAAAAGACCTGAAAATTGGTCTTTTAACTCTCCATCTTATGACAGATAATCATTTTAGCTCCTGAAAGAACCCGTTGAAAGAAAGAATGCGCTCACTATTCCGTTTATTAAACAGTAAGTGTTCAAAGTCTCTTTTTTTGATGTTTAAATCCACTGTTTTTAGCATTTCACTTGTAGCAGCCTTTAGTTCTTCAAGGTCGCGTATCCCGTGTTTTTTTGTCAGAAATGTATAATCGGGTTTGGTTTGGCCAAGTAAGAACATGGCGTCGTAAAAATCTCGTCCTTTGTGGCGGGTAAGCATTGCTGAGAGTTTCATAGAGCAAAGCACCGCATCCGAAGGCACCGGAAAAGGAAAATAGAAGCCACATCCCTTAACATTGACCATCATGGATTCATATGGTATCAGTTGGTCCTGGCTTTCAACCTTAATCAGAAATCGTTCATCCCGGTGTCCGGTCAGACCTAATTCGAACAAGAATTCGGGAAAATGAATGTTCCGGCGAAAAGCCTTTAGCTTATCATTTTCACGGTCACGGACTTCTGCATGAAATCCACTGCGTTGTAAAAAGAGCAAAACAGCATCAGTCATGCCCAGAAATTCTTCTTTTGAAAGCTTCTTGCAATCAAAATCCAAATCTTCAGAGAATCGGTCAATCCCTTTAACAAGTCGAAGATTTGTACCGCCAATAAAAGCGATCCTTCCGATATAAGGAGTGGCTGAAAGAAAATCGAGAATAAGTAGCTGAAGATATTCTTTCAACATGTGTTTCTGAAAAGAAGCATCATTTTTTATTTCCGGCGGGAAATAATTCCTTATCAGGTCAAGTTGTATCATAAGTTGTAGATATTAATCAGTAATTTAAGTCTGATTGCCAATGCTTTATTATCATACCTCAAGGCATATTCTTCCAGTAATCGTAAGTCGAGCTCATCATGCAGAAAATCTTCATCCAGTCGTAAATTTTCCAATTCTTCCGCAGTGTTATAAAATGGATAAAGATACAGCAGGTCAAGCAAAGCTTTTTCGGGTTTGGCAAGCTGAAAAGCCCGGCCACCGGCAATGGGCTTGAGATCATAGCCAAACATCAGGTTTTCTTTTATGCTCTTATAGCTGTAATCCCCAAAGTCATTAATGAAGCTTACCGTCTTTAGCGTGGTTACACTTGTTATCTGTACGACAGCTTCCGGTATCATTCCATAAAACGACAATGCTGTATGCAAACTCACGTAAGAAGGTCGATAGATTCGATTGGCAAAATACAATGCGAAATCAGGCTGGCTTTTATAGTCCGGAAATGTATAATAACCCTGCCGCAAACGAAGAAGGAGTCCCTTGTTGACCCAACGCACGAAATTATTCCGGTCAAAGTCTGGTTTCCACGCATAAACCTGGTGAATGCTGAAACATCCCAGATCAAACATTCTGTTTTTGAATTCCAGGTAATTCATTCCTGTATTTTCTATGGATTTAAAACAATTGCCAAAATATATTTCTGTTTTGCAGCAAAAATAGTGCATTTCGGAAATATATCCAAATTAATATATAAACACTGATCCTGAGTTTGAAAAGTCCAGCGTTTTTGACACAAATACCTTTGATATTTATTTAACAGTCTCGAATTTGGACATATCTCTTGTTCAAGTCAAAATGAATGTAAAATATTATTCAGAATTGTCATCAGAAATTGGCACTATTTCCCTTTTGTTGTCGCTAATTTATAGAATTCAAACGGTCATCTCTAAATGTCTTGTTTGTGGCATCACACAACAAAATTTATATTGAAAAAATCAAATTTAGGGAATACATTTATCAATGAGCATATTTAAACTCGGACCTCAAATATGCTCAATTTTGCCAAACGTTCAAAAAATTCAATTTGAACTAAAATCGCAATAGTATCATATATGATACTATTGCGATTTTACAAGCTCGATCCAATATAAAACGATTCAAAAAGTATCATAAAAGATACATTTTAGTTGTTTTGTATTTATGTGAGTTATATCTTTACATGATAGTATTATTTGTGATACCAAAAAATTCTTAGGATATGACAACGGAAGAGATTATTAAGATAGTCAAGGAAAGAA
>CALGIG010000088.1 GCA_937915865.1 uncultured Prolixibacteraceae bacterium
CCCGATATGACCGGATTGTAGAACTTGACCAATCCAATTTTCGGGAGATGGTCAATTTTAATCTATTGAATATTTCTTATTTTTTATAAATTTGTTTTCATGTAAATAGGCGATTATATATCGTGCATTTATGAGTGAAAAAAGGAAGCAGGCAGAGGCCTGCTTTTTTATTGTCCAATGTGCGCTTTATAGTTACTTTCTTTTCAGACAAAACATAGAGAAACCTTCAAATAGTTGGCTGTGTTAGCTGCTAGCCGGAGACAGTAAAGACATTGATTGATTACATCTACCTTAAAACTAATATTTAAAAACCTGTAAATATCAAATTTCAGCTTAATACACGATGTTTTTATTCAATTTATAGTTTCACACAACGGGTTAAAATTTATACATACTTATCAATACCTTCATTGTTGACTGAGTCACACTTATTTGTATCAAATCATTAGTAATATTCAATAGATTATTAATTTGAAAACGGTTAATTCCATTTTGTTCATGTTCGGTCCTTATTCGAGATTCAAGTATTTTTAATAGCCAGTAACAAACTTGACAACATTCCCGCATTATTTAGTATTTTAAAATTGGATTGGCGATTGAAGATGACTAAATAAACATAAGAGCTTTAATTTCAATAAAAAATCATACTTGTTGTTTATCAGGTCAATTTCACCTTTTATCCAAGAGTCCTGACTATTGACCAAATCCAAATACCTTATGCCGCCTTCTTCATAGCCTTTCAAATAAATTTGATAAGCTTCTTCAAGCCCTTTTACAATCTTTATCGAAGATTTGTATCTTTCCAACGCCATAGAAGTACTTGAATATAACGAGTAAATACTTCTTTTTAATTCATTATCATTTTGTTCTCGAATAAGGCGGGCCTCCTCAAGACCGATTATCGTCTGTTTATATTCCGAATTATATCGTCTGTTGCTTATAAGCGGTATGCTAAGTCCGAGTGTAACCTGTTGATTAAAATTATTTCTTAACTGAACCCCATATCCCTTCCACCAAGACGAAAAATGATTCAGTTGGATATAATTCGAAAATGCTGATGCAAGATTGTAATTTATTGACAATACTGGCAAGCAACTTGCTCTGGACGTTTTGATATTGAGCTTCGCCAAATCGATTTTTAATGAATCAATCCTTGGTTGTGGAAGATTCTTCACTGCATATCTATATATCGATTCCGATGATAGTTTCAGTAAAAAATTGCCAGAAATAATAATATCATCTAATTTCTTAATTTTAAGCTCTGTACTATCACTTAAATTAAGTAATGCTTTAAGATTTAATAAGTAATTGTATCTATTCTCTTGACCTGCTAAAATATTTAAACTGTCAGAAATAAATTTCGTTTTTATTTGGATGACATTCAAATTGCTGTTAGTTCCGGCCTCAAGTTGTTTCTGGGTTATCTCCATTTGCTTTTTTGTTTGTTCCAAGGTCAGTTTGCTTATTTTGATTTGCTCACCAGCCAATAGTATCTGAAAATAATATTCAATTATTTTCTGTTTGACTTCATCCAAGATCCTTAGATAATCCAGTTTTGTCGCTTCAGTACTGAGTTCTTGTAATTGAACTATATTTTTAAGCTTGTTAAAGTTGTAAAGTGTTGTTGATCCGGACAATTGATAATTTTGTGCTAATAGTTGCTGTAAAGTAAAAGTGTAAGTTACCGGATTTAGAGAGCGCCCCAACTGATCACCAAATGCTGTTGTAAAATTAGATGTTGGATATTTGTTGGCTTTTGACTGGCTATATTTTAATACAGCTAGGTTTACCTGCAAACCAGATCTCTTCAATGAAATATTATTTTTTGCTGCATATTCGAAGCACTCATTCAGACCCCACTCATTGATTTTATTTTGCGCCAAACTATTGCTATTGTAAAAGAGCAAAATGATAAATATCGAAAAATAATTTTTCATTCCGTCAGTATCTTTTTAATCGATATTTTAAATTGTCAAACAACCGTTGCAGTAATCTTCTATCATTTGTGATGATTTCAGCGGTCCCTTTTGCTTCAAAACGGAACATCAATTCTGAACCATAATTTGTCTTTAACCCAAACGGAAATGAAACCTGCACTAAATAGGTATTAACTTTCATCTGGCTGGTGCCTGATCCGCTTGAAACAGGTAAAACTTGTTGGTTAGTGACCAAAGAGATACTTTTGACTGTTCCTTTTATTGAACCAAATTCAATGTATGGATAATTGTTGAGTTTAACAATTACGTCCATTCCTTCTTTTACTTTTCCAGCTCCTTGTTCCGGCAAAAACATTTGACCGATTGTTTCCTTTTCCTTAGGCACAATGGTAAAAAGATCCTGACCTGCCTGTATAAAATCTTCGCTTTTAAGAAAATTCATGAAATCCAGTTTCCCGTCGATCGGGACAACAAACAGATATTTTCGCTCCCATTCCTTTATCCCAAGTTTCAAATCATTGTAACTATTGAATAAACTAATTTGCAGGTCTCTTTCTTTTTCCATTTTCTCAATGTCAATCTGCTTAAGTTTACTGGTGGCTTCGTTGATTTGATACTTGTTATTAATGATCTCCTTATTAACAGCTTCAAATTCCTGTTCACTGGAAAAAAGAGCTAATAACGATTTTTCGTAATCTGCTTTGGATATGATTTTGTTAACTAATAAAAAAGAATCTCTTTTTGTTATGCTCCTGGTTGTTTCAGCCTTTTGCTTTAAATTACGATAGTCCCTTAATATTTGGCTTTCTAATTGTTTGTGTGTAGTCAACAATACTTTGCCTATTTCTCGTTGCTTCCTATACGGCTGTTCTGTCTGATAATCGAGGTATTGGTATAGTGCATTTAAGAACGCAAAATATTTGGAATTTAATTCACCCATAACCAAATTTTCAGGTAATAACTTTCGGTGCTTGTTAAATGTGACCTGTGAAATATTAGTACAATCCAAGAGAGAGTCAAGTTTTTCTATATCCTGAAGCTCGGCTCCATTTTTAATCATACCAATAAAATCACCGAACTTTACATTGTCACCATTTCTGAAACCAAATAGCTCAAGTTTGCCTGTGACATTTGAGTTAATCTTAATATCTGCCTGATGGGCACTAATCGATATTTGACCTTGCAATATTTCCGGATATCTTATCAACCATCCAAAAATCAGCATAAAAACTACCAGCAACACAATAATACCAATAACATACCATCCGAATCGCGTTGGCATGTGCTCTACAATATGGTTAACCTCCTCTGAGCGTTGCTCCACTTGAAGTTTCTGAAGCTTATCCATTTGGTTTCTCTGCTCTTCCGTATTCATTTTCACCAATTTGTGCTTTGACTAATTGAACATAGTAGCCCTTTTCATTTTGCATTAGTTTGTCATGGGTGCCAATTTCTACTACCATTCCCTTTCGCAAAACAACTATCTGATCGGCCTTTCGAATTGTGCTTAACCGGTGTGCGACAACTATTACTGTCTTATCTTTAAAAACTTCATCCAAGGCGGATACAATCTTTTGTTCATTGACGGTATCTAAAGCATTCGTTGCTTCATCAAAAAATAAATAATCCGGGTCTTTATACAACGCTCTTGCAATCAATATACGCTGTTTCTGTCCACCACTCAAACCACGCCCCTGCTCTCCCATAACGGTTTGGTACCCTAACGGCAATTGTTCAATTTCTTCAGCTATATTGGCTGTTTTTACAGCCTTACTTAATCTGGAATAGTCAATGTTTTCATCTTCCAAAACAATGTTATTTAATATGGTATCATTAAAGATTTTTCCATCTTGCATGACAACTCCGCATTTATCACGCCACTGACGTAAGTTTATATTTTCTATGTTGAGGTTGCCTATCGATAATTCGCCATAAGTTGGCTTGTATAGTCGAAGAATAAGTTTTAATAATGTCGATTTTCCACTGCCACTATCTCCCACAATTGCAGTGACTTTTCCTGCTGGTATTATTAATGTTATGTTTCGCAATACTGGAAATCCATTTATTGAGTATTGGAAAATAATATTCTTAAGAAATAGTGTTTTGGTTTCGGGAAGCTCAAAATTATTGTTAATGTCCTTCTCATCTTCTTCTTCCAATTGATGTATCTCATTTAACCGCAAAAAGCTGATTTTTGCTGATTGGGCAGCCTGGATAAAAATTACAAATTGCATAACCGGGCCATTAAGCATACCGATAATAAATTGAGTCGATATCATCACTCCAAAAGTTATTGTACCATTAATAACCGACTTTGCACAAAAAAATGTGATAAACAGATTGGTCATTTGATTGATAAACTGCGCCCCAAGATTTTGAGTATTATTGACAGTTAATACTTTTTGATTTAGTTTGTAGATTTGGGCTTGAATCGCTTCCCATTTCCATCGCTTATATTTTTCGTAGTTGTTAATCTTGATATCGCTAATGCTTTCAATGGTCTCTACCCAATAACTTTGGTTTCTGGCGTTCAAATCAAAATATTCCCAATCCAGCCGCTTCCTCATACTCATGAAAATAAGCACCCAACCAATAAATAACGCACTCCCAATAACATAGATCAGGCATAGCATATAATTGTAGACCAGAAGTATAATTCCGAAAACAAGGAAGGTTAGGATAGAAAAAATAAAATTGATGGAATTGTTCATCAGAAAAGTACGAATCCGATCATGATCATTTGCTCGTTGCAGAATGTCACCTGCCAGTTTATTCTCAAAAAAGGTGATTGGAAGTTTCATCAGTTTGATCAGATAATCTGATATCAATGAAATATTAACACGGGAAGTGATATGCAACAATATCCAGTCCCGAACCACATTGCTTAACAATATACTTACAATAATGGTTATATTGCCTACAAGAACAATATTTATAAAAGTTATATCGTTGGCCTGTATCCCTACATCAATGACAGCTTTGGAAATAAATGGAAGGAGTGCCTGTAACGCTGTAACGATAAACATTACAATGAACAAGGCAACGAAACTACTTTTATAGGGAGCAAAATACCCCATAAAATTCTCAAAGGTTTTTTTTCGCTCCGATTTGTCTCTTACGTTTCGTTGCTTAAAATCGGCCATAGGTTCAATGGCCATTGATACCCAACGAGATTTGTCTCCCAGCCAACCCTTTTTAAATTCCACAGCATTGTAAGTAATTAATCCTTTAGCCGGATCACTCACCCAAACTTTGTCTGATTTTATCTTATAAACAACAATAAAATGGCTGTTTTGCCAATGAATAATGCATGGTAATGGTAAGACCAATAGCTCATCCCAACTGATCTTCAGAGCTTTGGTCCTAAGCCCAATATGTTCACAAGCTACACTAATATCTAAAAAGCTTATACCTTCCCGGCTGATGCCGCAAATATCTCTCAGGTATTGTAAACTAAAGAAGCGGCCATAATACTTAGCTATTATTTTAATACAAGCTGGCCCGCAATCTTTACTGTCTAATTGAAATTCATGTGGAAACAATCTTATGATCGATATATTGAAAAAAAATGCAAAAATAGTGAGTGAATATTTGACATGAACCTATTTATAAGTTCATCTAATTCATGGAAATAAGAGGTATTTGGCTTGATAACTTCTATTTTAATTCTTTATCTACCAATCGTATCATTTCAGTATAAAAATTTAAAGCCTTATTTCTTGCTAATAGCATGGAAAAGAAAGGAACTACCCCCCCAATAAAAACAAAGGCAGAATGCTTCATTGAATATCCTTTAGAGATAAACCATAACATGATAATAATTAACACTATATAGGCAAATCCGAAGAATATGACAACAAGTAAGCCATATTTTGTTGCTTCAAAGGGTAAAAGGAATAGAATTTGATGGTCATTACCATTATTTCTATTATATCTATGAATACTTAAATGCATTTTTGTAACTATCTCTTGAGGATTAGGTAAATAACATTCCTCTTTTCTTAACAAGAATATATACTCTTTGACCACACCACTTTTCTCGTACAGTTTAATTATTGGAATATTAGCTTCTTTACCGGCGAATCGTATTTTGTATCCTAACAAATCATCGAAAATATATCTTTTACTAAAGAATTTGTTTCCTTTTTGTATATTAAAAATGAAACCATCATCAGAGATTATAATCTCAACTTTTTGCCGAAAGTAATATCGTAAATATATTCCCCCTGTGATAGCTGTAATTAAAAGCACCAAAAGAAGAAATGCAGCCAATGTATGTAACCCATGCATATGACAGATATATGATAATACGAACCAAAATAAGACATCAATGAGAAAAAGGCAGGGAACAATCCAAGGAGTATAAATATAAGATTTCATTGTAATGTTTAAAATATATAAATATAATATAGTTGTTCAATAAATTCAACATTTACCGGACTACAGATGTATAAATTTTAATATCATATGACAATATAAAGTTGACTTGACACTATAAATGATTTTTATCTTGAGTCCACTCCGAAAAGTCGGAGTGGACTCAAGCTTTTAAAACATCATTTAGAGAGTTCATTCCTACTGATCAAAAGCTGAAATTTACCAAGTTCCTCCATTATGTGCGGCATTATAATCCTCAACCAAGATCCTCATGTCCTCATAAACACACCACAAAGAAGTTACAGCAAGTATAGCTGCTGGAATTTCAGGAAAGATTATTGATGTTACAGTTGATAGAACACTTACTAAAGCGATTGTGTCATTATCATTCCAAATCCCTTGTTTATAATCACTGATTATTGTTTCTGCATTAACAACAGCTCCTGCAACACCGGCATAGTTTCCTATCTTTGCTAATAGTGCTGGAGAATCCTTTACTAATGCTTGAATTACTGACATAGTGGCTACTTCTGCATCGACACCTAGTCCAATTGCACTAAGTGCAGTACTAATTCCATTTGAAAAAGGAATTGGAGTTATTGTGGATGTGGTCGAAGCAACCGTACTACCACTACAACATGCAGTACTGCTACTCGCTCCCCCCGTATAACTATTACTCCCGTTTGCATTATAATAGTTCATAGTATCAACTGAATTACCATAGGGAGACGAAACAACTAGAGTATAGTTTGTGGGGGCTGGCGCGAAGCAATCTACTGTTGGCAACATATTTGAACCACCTCCATACCAACAGTCCGTACCATAACTACTTCCATAACTACTTCCACAACCAGCCAAAATGTCTCTCATTTCAAATACATCAAGTGCATTTTGTAAAGAATCGAAACTCATTTTTTGTATTCTCATTTTTTTTGAATTTAAGATGAAACTATTAGTTAATTTATTTTTATTAAAACTTTGGTCTAATCGCTTTTTTTAAGACCAGAGATTTGATCAGTTTTATCAGATAATTGTTATAAACGTCAAGATGATTTTCTATTACATCTTTTGTTGCATACGACTGCATGCGCTGCTGAAGTTCTTTTATTGAAACAGGTTCTGCCACTTCTTCAAGAATCAATTGCTCAAAATAATCAAGGTCATACAACGAAAACCTTCCGATATTGATTTCTGGTATTACTAAACTAAAGAAATTACCATGCTTCATCTGTACTTTTGAATAATAGGGTGAGTTAATGCATTTAAGTTTTAGAAACAGTTCGCTCCAGTTGTATTTTGATTTGACTACATCAACATCATCACATCGCTGAATTACTTTCTCCGAGATAAAATTCTCATCGTGAAATAAATCGTTATACCAATTGGCAAAGTCAATATCCCGCCCAAATAAATAGTTGTGTGATAATGTATGATTCCTCGCAAGTACTTCGAGCAAATTCCGGACAAAAAGGATATTATCCTGTCTTATTGCTGTTTTATCACTATTTTTGACTGACCTTGCGTACTTTTCATAAAGTATTGGGAATAGCTTTAAGTCTGGATAATTTATTTCAAATGTCTCACCCCTCAAATTTTGAGAGACACTGCTTTCAATTTTTATTTGATTCCTATAATTGTTTGATGCTTTCCTTAGCATTAATTTGAAATCCTTGAGGCTATCTATTTTTTCATTTTTCAGGAAATAATAGATGGGAACTATTTTCTTACGATTGCAAAAGTCTAATATTCTAAAAAAGTACTCAGGATACAATTCACGCAACTTTGACGCCATTTGCTGACAAGCAAACTCATCCTTTTTATAATTTCCCAAAAGGTGTAGGTAAGTACGGGCGAACGGAACCTCATGAAAATTGCCCAGGAATTTGTATCCATTATCATTCACAACATTATCAAACTGTAAACTTATTGGAATATTCTGTTCTTTTGCCAATGCATAAAATAAATGCTGTTCAAAGAATACATTGAATTTATCAACATTGATCGATGAAAGATAGGCCTCATTTCTTGACACATACTCAAATGCTAATCCTGAATACTCTTTTATAAAAGGAATATTGTTACCCCCCAATATCCCAGCATTAACAGCTTTAATCGGATATTTTGAATCGAAATCGTTGGAAACACAATCTGGGAAATAATGAAAATATTTTGTTAACTCCTTCTGTGTTGAAAGATAATATTCAGTTGCTTCCTCTATATTTTGGGCTATTAATTCTCCTTTAAGTAAACGATTTGAAATTTTTCTAAAAAGAAAAACATCACCATCAATGTGTAAAAAGGGCTGATCTTGTATAGAATATGTATATAACTTAGGTAATGCCCAAAGATTGTCATGCACTAACTCTAGTTTATCATGAGTAACATTAATTTGTGAATACGGAAGTTCAAGTATTTCTCCCAATAAATTCGCGGCAGGAGAATTAGCAAAAAGTTCAACGTTCCCAAAATGTTTTTTTATTAATAAACAACTCAATGCCCAGCTTATCAAATGATATTGTGGGGATATCCATCCAAAACTATCAGCAAACGGATTTTTGCTCGTTGTATATAAGGTCTGGATAATCTTCATCGAAAAAAATAGATTAACATTTAATAAGAACAAAATAAAATTACAATACAATCAGGGCAAACTCACAGTTTCATGTCCAGAATTTTGATTAGATAATCATTGTCAT
>CALGIG010000089.1 GCA_937915865.1 uncultured Prolixibacteraceae bacterium
ACGAGATAAGCTAGTGACTGGAGTTCAGACGTGTGCTCTTCCGATCTTCTCATATACTCGGAAATGCGTTTGATCGCCTAAAGGAATTTATTGGGTCCTATGAGTTTAGAGATGCTGAAGAGGAGATTCACTTTTTCAAAAACGTTAAACCCCGTTTATGCGCCCATCTGATTTATTACCGTGCAATCTATAATATTGAAATGAACCGCCCGGTGGGAAGCATTGAAGTTCAACGAACGTACCTGCACAAAGAGCTGGAAGAAATACAGGACTTTATAAACAAACGGTTGGATTTTTACCGTTACTGGCGTTCTGGTTGCACCAACTTAGATGAAATTTATTTTATGCGGGATAAAACCGACATGGAGCTTTATCTGGAATCCTTCTATTATGAACTTGACCCGAAGTTTTCCACCAATTATGACTTTAAGGTTGCCCGGATACAGGCAAATGACATGTTACAGGTTTTCATTCGATCAGAACTGGAGGCATTGGAAGAAACCCGTTATAAAAATAATGATGCTGAACGATACCAGTTGCATATTCGGTTAAATGCTAAAAAAAATGACATAATAGAGTTGCTATATGGCCTGGATACGATAAAC
The DNA here is from genome assembly GCA_937915865.1 of uncultured Prolixibacteraceae bacterium. GTDB lineage: Bacteria > Bacteroidota > Bacteroidia > Bacteroidales > Prolixibacteraceae > Aquipluma. The sequence goes on from CALGIG010000089.1 coordinate 606, forward strand.
TTCTTTGGAGAAATTTCTTTGAAGCGGGTAACTGCACTTGTCGAAAAGGAATTTGATATTGACCTGGGAAATATATCCCGGACATTTGCAGAAATGAAGTCACGCAATGCTCCTACTCCTTTCCTCGATAAAATGCGTGATTCTCTGTTGAAGCGTATGGGACGAAAATAAGTAGAAACAGAGTCACCCGGAGGCTCGGTATTTTTAGTTTATACCTGCCTTAGTGTCATTTTTTACTGCCAATGCGGGTATTTTCATTTTTTTTTCATACCGGATGTATCAGGCTCAATTTTTACTGCCATTTAATTACTTGCATAACAGGTACTTATAAAATACACACAGAGTTTGCCACTTTTAATTAGGCTGCTAATCCGGTATTAGGCGTACGTTAAAAGGCCTTAGATGAATAGATTAAGGCAAAAATCATAAAAAACAATACAGAGGCTCCTTACAACGGGTATTGAAAAGCAGGAACTTTGCTATACTAAAAGGCAGAGAGATATGCGAATCAACGACGATTTACAGGACTGGATGCAAACATGGTTCGAGCAATTTATAAAGCGCTTTGACCGCATAGAACGTCATTTGGAGAAAATGGCCATTAAAGAAAAATTACTGGATGGCGAACGGCTACTTGATAATCAGGATATTTGCCAACTTCTCAACGTAAGCAAACGGACGTTACAGCGATACCGCTCGTCGGGTGAGTTGCCCTACCAAATGATCTACCATAAGACTTTTTATAAAGAGAGCGATGTCGAAGCGTTTATCAAGGCCAATTTCGCCAAAGGCGAAGACACGGAGGGTGACAATCCCGAAGAAGATACAGGGGGCGACCACGAAGACACAGACGGCTGACCATTTGTTTGAGGCTCATGGTATATTGTTACAAGAAGCCCACACTGTCGTGATGACAGGCGTGGGCTTCGATTTTATGGAAATGAATAGTCAAATTTCGGACAAAACGGGCTATTTTTGTATGGATTAAAAACGGAGATTTTCAAAATGGTAAATATTGAAACCGACAGATTAATCATACGGCTTGCCGAACCGGAGGATGCGGAAGCTATATATTCTTATCGTTCTGACGTTATCGAAAATAAGTATCAGGGATGGTTCCCCGGTTCTATGAAGGAAGTCCGTGATTATATCAGCAACATGCCGAAAACTTTTGATATTTCCGATATATGTTTTCAGTTTGCTATTATTACAGTGGATGAAAACCGGTTAATTGGCGATATGGGAATTATTTTCACTAATCATGATAAAATGCAGGCTGAAATTGGTTGTACGCTTCATAAGGATTATCAGGGTAAAGGTTACGCAACAGAAGCATTGAATGCAATGGTAAAGTACTTGTTCTTAATGCTTAACAAACATCGAATCGTTGCATCTGTTGATCCGAGAAATACAGCCTCTATCCGGTTAATTGAAAGATTAGGGTTTAGAAAGGAAGCCCACTTTCGGGAAAGTTACTACCTGCGTGGGGAATGGGTAGATGACATCATATATGCCTTGCTTAGCAGAGAGTATACTGACGACTAAAATGTAAAAGACCGTTGGAATTTACTTCCAACGGTCTTTTCAATATTAGATTTTAAAACCTTTTTTCTCCGGTACTCCGTTTGACGGAGGTAATATGGAAACTCTTTCTTCCAAAAACGCATTGATGTTTTTCTGGTTATCCTGCATAGGCACAAATTTAGTTTCCCCTTTCGGAACGCCCGCCATGATACCTATACTCTGTTCTATTGGCTTAAGGGATGCTTCGATTTTACGTTCCATAATTTTCATTTCCGCTTTTAAGGCTTTCAACTCGTCCTCTTTCTTCCAGGGGCTTTCCACCACAGCTTTAAGCGTGGGAATATCTTTCATCAGCTTTTCGTTGTTCGCTTTATACTTCTCTAACAGGGCGGGCATGGTGTCGAGGGCATTCAGGAAATTGGCTGCCGCCAGCTTCGGGTCGGCGGCAAGGTGCCCGTGATTGTAGTTATACAGAATCTCACCCTCGCCTTTGACAAAGAAGCGGTTCTGCACCAGGTCGAAGCCGTCCTTCACGGTGGTTTCGGATTTTACCAATAAGGTAAAACCATAGAGCGACCCGATAGGCTCTGATAAACCATGAGTCCGCGCTTTGTCGGCAATCTCGTTCAGCCTCTTGCCAACGGATACGGGGTCGGTTGCCGCAAAACCGTCTAACCTAACCGGGTTAAGACGTGTACCGTCCGGCGAGGCCTGCACACGGGCGTTGAACGCTTCCACATCTCTGGATATACGGACGATAAATCCCCTGTTGGTTTCGACTGATTTCATTATCTCCGCCAACTTGAAACGGGTCGAAGATTTTCCCTGCATAAATGCCCTCCGTTCGCTTTCCAACGCGGTAATTTTCTTCTCCAACCGCGATTTTTCGAGTAATTCGGTATTGCCGGAAAGGATCGCCACATATTCGGAGAAATTCATGCCGCTTTTCTCGTCCATGCTGCCCTCGTCAATGGTACGGCTACCCATGTTGTTGTTCTTTAGCTGATTGATAAACAGCTGCTTGTTGTGCAACAACCCGAATTTATAAGCGTCCAGCGACTTTTCGACCGCATAAATTACTACATCTACCTTGTTACCGGCGTGTAACCTGGCCGCTTCATTCCCTCTACGGATTGCCCGCCCGTCACGCTGCTCCAAATCAGAAGGCCGCCAGGGCGCATCAAGGTGGTGGACGGCTACGCACCGTTTTTGAGCGTTTACACCGGTTCCCAACATTTCGGTCGAGCCAAACAACACGCGGATTTTACCCTCGTTCATGTCCTTTATCATCGCCTTACGGGACTTCTCCGTTCCGGCTTCCTGGATAAACCGTATTTCGGATGCCGGGATACCGTAGTGAGTGATAAGCTTATTTTTAATCTCGCTGTACGGGTTCCAACTATCGGGTTTGTAAGTTCCCAAATCCGAAAACACGAACTGTGTTCCTTTTTGCGCCGTGTATGTATTATAGTATCCGGCAATAACGGCGGCAGCGTGGCTGGCCTTATTGTCGATATGATCGTCGTATTTCTGAGGATCAATCAGGCGCATATCGAGGCTCATTTTGCGGGCGTAGTCCGTTGCTATGAGCATCCGCGCCTTATCCTCGCTTTCGGTCAGCGGTTCTCGTCCCAAAATGGTCGCATCGCCCGTTTTGGCGAAAACCATGAGTTTTTGGATAAACTCCTGCTGGTCAGGCGTAGGCGGAATATTGTGCAGAATCTCATTCTTTTCCGGCCGGTCGATACCAATGTCCTTCGCCGTGCGGAAGTCCGTAATTTCGGAGTAAAAGGCGGCCAGTTCGGGTACTTTGATGAAATAGCGGAACCGCTCTTTCTGTACAATCTGATTCGTGACCGAGAACTCGTAATCTTTGGTTTTCCTGGCGTAGATGGCCGCCCAGGCATCGAAGGTATTAATACCCTGCCTTTCCAGTTCTTTAGGGCGCAGGTATTTGAAAAGCAGATACAATTCAGTAAGCGAGTTGGAGATGGTCGTACCGGAAAGGAAAGTCGCACCGAGGTCTTTGCCCGTACGATCCTGAATGGTACGCACGGCAAAAAGCATGTTTAGCGCCCGCTGTGAACCGTCGGAATTTCCCAGCCCGGCCACGCGGTCGTGCCGGGTATTGAAGGTCAGGTTCTTGAATTTATGGGATTCATCGACGAATAAATGGTCGATTCCCATCAAACGGAAGTCCACCGCATCGTCCTTACGGGTTTCTATCTGGTGTGCAATCCCTTTCAGGCGGGCTTCCAGATTGGCCTGCCGTTTCTGACAGCCTTTGAGCATATAGTTGGAAACCTCCCTGCCCTGGTTACGCAGCACTTCCAGGTTTTCCTCGACACTATCCAGCTCTCTCTGTAAGATGTCGCGCTGGATTTCCGGGGATTGCGGGATCATCCCGAACTGTTCATGGGTCAAAATCACCGCGTCCCAGTTGTTATTTTTCATCTCGTTGAAGATGCTGGCGCGTTTGGCGGGAGTAAAATCCTCTTTGCCTGGATAGAGAACCTTTGCATTCGGGTAAGCTGTACAGAAGGTTTGGGCGATTTCGTGTACGTTGGCTTTCAGGGCGATTATCATCGGCTTGTTGACCAGTCCCAGCCGCTTCATTTCCATTGCCCCGCAACACATAACCAGCGTTTTGCCGGCCCCTACCTCGTGGTCACAGATTCCTCCCCCGTTGGTTTTCAGCATCCATACGGCGTCTTTTTGGCTTTTATACAGGTCATCAATACCCAGCGCTTTCAGGTCAAGTCCCGGAAAGGCCTGGTGGCTGCCGTCATACTCCGGTCGCGCAAAACAGTTGAAGGTGCGGTTGTAAAGCATACTCAGCCGGTCTTTGAACTCCGGCGACTGTTCGCGAAGCCAGTCCGAAAAACCGTTGCGCATCTCTTCGATTTTACTGTTGGCAAGTTGGATCGCCTGCCCGTCGGGTACTTTGACCTCCTTATCGTCTTTGATAACCGTTTTGGTAATATTGGGCGTTGTATCGTGCAGGGCATGGCGCATCAGGGCAATCCCGTCAAACAGGCGGTTTTCGCTGCGTACGCCGTATTTCTCTGTAATATTGGCGTTATGTGAACGGTTATGGAGGCTGAACTCATCACGGCTTGCTGCGTAGGTTACTTTTACATCTGTTTCAAAAAGGTACGAAGCATAGGCGGCATAAATGCCGGTGGGTATCCATCGTTCCCCAAAATTAAAATCCAGCTCGTCGAAATCGATGGGTTTCGGTATAGCTTCCTGCAAGGCGGTCAGCGATTCTTTGGCGGCCTCATGGCCGGGATGGTTATCGATAAATGTCTGTACCTCGTCGGCTTTGGAGATGACATTGCCGGCGATGAACTTATCGGCGACTTCGTAGCCTCCAACCAGCGGGTTGAAATAGACCCGGCCCTTCAATTCCTCCAGCAGGCTTTCTTCTGTCCCGCCCCTCAGGGATGCCATATATTCCAGATTAACTGTCCCGTGTTTGTTTAGCGAAGCGGCCAGCGCATCGCGGGCGTTATCGGCATGGGTAATCTCGCGTGTATTGAATGCCACGGGACGCCCGAAAATGTCCGCTTTTACCGCTTTGCCCCCGCGATAACGCTCCAATGACAGGATTTCCCGCCCTCCGGCATCCATCTTAATCAGGTCGAGGTTTTTCGGGTCATTCAGCTTACCGAATCGTTCCGTAAAATCATCGTACAGGCGGTTGAGCATCCGCCGAAGCGCTGGATTTTCCTGCAGCGTTTCGGCTTCGTTAAGGTAAAGGTGGTGGTAAGTGTCGCGGATTTCGATGTAAAGCGACGCCCGTTTTTGTTGCTGCGCCGAAAGTTCCAACGGGTGAAACATCGGTCGGAAACCGTTTATGTCGCTCAGGTAGCCGATGCGGTTATCGTTGTTCGTTACCAGCGAGCCTTCCTTGTAATGCTTCGGTAATCCCTGCTCCGGCAGGACAAAAGGAACGGGCTTCATCCGTTCCTCCCGTTCCATTTTCTCTTTTAGCTTTTCAGGCTGTTCCTCCTTCCGGGTATCGGCGATGGGATAAACAGGCTTGAGCCCGGTTTTTGTTTCCGCATCGTTTCCAGCTTTGGCCAGCCTTTCAGCTTCTTCCCTTTTTTTACGGGTTTCCAGCATCAGTCTTTCACGCCACTCCAACGGCGCACGATCATCCTCCTTTTTTGAGGATTTCCATTCCTGTTTTGCATTGGGTTGGTGTATCTCCACCCGGCGGCGGGAACCGCTGTTTTTAGGTTTGACCTGCCTGCGCTCTTCAGCGGATAAGCCGAATAAATCATACAGCGATAAGAGCGGTTGGTTATTGATGCTGTACGCCGTTTCCGTCGTTTTCGCTTCATTAGCTGGCTCTTTGGATTGTTTCTCCGGCGGGACCGGACCGGGTAAGTCGAAATTTAGGGAAACCTGTATTCCCGGCTGAACAGGTTTTTCCTGTATTTCGGGTGTCGGTTCTTTTTTTATGGAGGAATAGTCCTTTGGGGGCAGCACTCCCTCAACGGTTTGTTCTTCCTTATTCCAAAACTCCTTTTCATCAGGGAACCAATGGTCTTCAATATCTTGCCAAAAAGGATCGAGGTCATCGGGAAAGCGGGATACATCCGGTTGAAGTTGCGGCCTGATGTCTTTGGTAACCAAGGCCTGTGATTGTGACTGTGCCGGTGTCTCCTGTGCATGAGACCGGTAATACGGTATATCCAGGTACCTGGATAAATCATCCCGTAACATTCCGCGCAGTTCGGAGGCGATTGCGCTTACACCGCCGGAGTGGGTAAATTCCATTGCCGGTTTGCCGTAAAGGTCAGTTCCGACCTTTACATTATCGTGAATTACCCGGTCAAAGGATTGGAACAGGTTATTGACTGATATGCCGTTCGATAACTTCCGGCAATTGATAAAATCCTGCTGACGCCCGGATAATACCCCGCCTGACGCTTTCTTTTGCAGGATTATCAGGTCGCTGCCTGCCTCCGTTCCGGCATAGTCGGAAAATAGATTGTTGGGAAAACGAATGATGGAAACTGGCTGGCAATGCTCCATAAGCCATTCACGCACGGGACGGTTACTTTCAGAGTTCAACACGCCTTGTGAAGTGATGAATGCAACCAACCCGCCTTCGCGGACGCAATCGACTCCTTTCATAAGAAAATAGTTGTGGATCGTACCGGATGCCTGCCGGTGGGCGTCGTCTTTGGCATTACTGTATGCGGGGTCGAATACCCTTACGTCGCCGAACGGGATGTTGCTGGCGGCTACATCGAAATAACCGTTGTAGCGGGGTTCGATGTTTTCAAAACCTTCTATGCGTACTGTTTCATCGGGAACCAGGTGAGAAAGGATTTTACCTGTCAGCAGGTCTTTTTCAAACTGCGTTGTCTCACAACCAGGGGCCATTTGTTTGAACGCCCTGGAAAAGACGCCGGTTCCGGCCGAGGGGTCAAGCAGGCGCACCGGCTCAATGCCGCTTCCCTTCAATGCCGCCGCCAGTGTGTCCACCACTTTGGGTGGGGTATAAAAGGCGGAAAGCACGGAATTTTTTAATGAAGAAACATAGCGGTTATACCCGGTTGTATTCTCCGATCCGCTACGCAGCAATCCGTACAGTTCCGTTATCAGAGGGAATAGTTCGCTGTCGGTTTTCGTCCATTGCTGCACGTCTTCCGGATTGTCGGCGGGACTTAACACGGCTTTAATTCCACCGAAACCGCACCAGGCTTCCAATATTTTCCTTTCTTCGCGGCTGGCCGGCCGCCTTTCCCCGTCGAGGTCGAACGCAATGCGTATCGCCTCAATATTATCCCGGAGACGGGCTTTCTTATTGAATGCCATCTTCGAACAGTGTTTGGATTGCGCCCGTCAGCTCCGAGTAGAGTTGCTGGTACTCCTGACTATCGGCGAAATCGTCCGACAATGTGTATTTGCCTATTACACCGGAAAGACGGGGCAATAATTCCATTACCAACCCTTCGGCCTGCGAAGTATCTATTTCGTCCGCAAACTCGTTCCAAAGTATGTTGACGATGGTACGGTACGGGGAAAAATGTAACCCGGCGTAAAGGATTTGGGAAGCGGTCTCTCCGGCTTCGTCATGTGAGCCACCTAATTTGATAATGCGACTGTACGCTTCGGCTGCCGCATCGCCACGCGAGGCGACAAACTGCCGGTCGGAGGCTTTATCGGGGTGTGATTCGCGTAAAAAAGACAGCAGGGATAGCCGGAACCAGGATAATTCCACGGCTGTGGATTTATTTGTTGCTTTCATTTTCAGATTTTTTTAGTGGTAATAAAAAAGGAGGAAAAGGAAAAAGCGTCCGGAGAATGCCCCGGACGCCACCACTAAAAAAATCAGATGTCAGGCAATTATCCCTAATTAGCAAGTCATAGATTCTTTCAGTGGCAAAAGTAAAGATTTTACCTGTACTTGCCTTTCTTTCCCTCTCCTTTGTTCTTGTTTTCAAATTGGAACACGGTTTTATAATCGGCATCGAAAGCTACGGCAGCATCGAACGTCTTGCCCGTTTTGCTGCTCGTAAAACCTTTAATTGTGCCGGTCTTGCCGTTCATCAACAAGTCGGTAAGCTGCGTGTCGGTCAAATCCTTTTTGGCAATGCTGCGGAAAACCGTCAGCCCGCAGTTTTCATTGTTGCACTTGGCAACCTTTTGGAAGAATACGACCTGTCCGTTATTGCATTTCGGACATCCGCAACAGGGCCGGTCGCCGGTGTGTTCAAACGGGATGTCGAGTAATTCCGAAGTGATTTGCGAAGCATAAACTTCTATCGAGCGGTGAAACGTAGAAGCATCCATTTCACCAGTGCCGATTTTGGCAAGGGCGTGTTCTCACTGGCCTGTCATTGCAACATCCGCAATTTTTTTGTCTTTCACGGCAAGGTAAACCACCAACCCTTTGTTGGTCGGAACGAGCGCTTTTTTCTCACGGGTAATATATTCTCTCGCAAACAGCGTTTCGATAATCGCAGCGCGGGTGGCTGGTGTGCCGATTCCGGCATCTTGCATCGCCTCGCGTTCATCTTCGTTTTCGCACTCCTTACCGCACGATTCCATTGCACCCAGCAAACTACTCTCTGTATGCAGCGGGCGTGGCTTGGTCTGCTTTTCCAACGCTTCCATAGCACGAATGGGAAGCACATCGCCTTGCAACAAGGCGGGCAGCGTGGTTACGTCTTCTTCCTGCGCTTCTTCATCGGTGGCGTTGAATACCGACCGCCAGCCGGGAAGTAGCGTAACGCTGCCCTTTGCGGCAAAGTGTATGCCGCCCGAGTCCAGCGAAATGGCGGTGTTCTCTTTGATGCACCTACCGGAGAATGATTCTAACATTCGACCGGCTATCATGTCGTAAATCGTCCGCTCATCGCTGGTCAATCCGTCTGCCGGATATCCGGTGATGATAAGCGCATGGTGGTCGGTTACTTTCTTATCGTCCA
>CALGIG010000090.1 GCA_937915865.1 uncultured Prolixibacteraceae bacterium
TAGTAATTGGCGACGAAAAGCGAACTGCAAAAAATACATGCTGATCTTTGGCCCAACCATTGGAAAGCCGAACTCCGGTTACGAGCTTATCATCAACAACTTTTAGCGAGGTTTGATAGGGTTTATCCCCGTTAATAGCAAAGCCAAGGTTGATAATCAGGTTCATTTCTTTGCCTTCCGGGAAAGAATAGCGGTGCAAACCTGCCCGTTCAGTCACTGTAAACTCAGCCTTTATTCCATTGTTTTTAAAAGTTACGGCATAATAACCTGGTTTTGCCATTTCCTGGTTATGACTGTATTTCCCGGCATAACGAGTCACAAAGTCAGCATTTTTTTCGTCTTTCTGAAACTTGACTTCCGAAACAACTGGAAGAAAAGATATATCGGCCAGATCGCCACATCCCGTTCCACTTAGGTGCAAATGACTAAATCCGGCTACAATACTGTCGGAATAATGATAACCCGAACACCAGTCCCAGCCTTCTGCTCCGTTGTCAGGACTTAGCTGAATTTGGCCGAAAGGATAAGCAGCACCGGGATAAGTGTGGCCATGAAAACTTGTTCCGATGAATGGATCGACATAATCAGTTAATCGATCCTTCGATACCTGTGTTGTTTTTGTCGGACCAGAGCAAGAGGCTAAAAAAAATGCAGCCCCGGCAATTAATGGGATGAGTTTATTCATACGTATTTTTTTGTTAGTTGGTAATTTATTTATTTCCAAGATTTAACATTCGTCATTTTAAAAGAAAATCAATCTCATAAATTTCAAAGAGCATTCTATAATTTTCTGGTTAGCCAGAACTACCATTAACGGACAGTTTCGAGATTAGATTTCAATTTGCAGTGCAAATGTAGTGAAAAAGTAGAATCAACAAGAACGGTTCAATGCTGCGGTTTATATCAAAATAGACATCCTCACTTCCAAATTATTAGAAATGAAATGTTCTGACTTAACATTTTTTTTGTACCTTTTCGGTTACTTTGCGCTTTTGCCCTAAATGTTATCCATTAAAACAAAAAACTGGCATTATGAAAATCACTTTAAGTATTCATTATCAGACTAGCCCCGGACAAAACCTGTATCTTATCGGTTCCACTAAATCATTCGGTCAATGGAATTTAGACAATGCTCAGAAAATGAATTATTCCGATGGAAGTTTTTGGAAAGTTTCGGTACAATTTAATCAGAAGAAAGGGAAAATTGAATACAAATACCTGATGAAAGATGAATCAGGTTATATACGTTGGGAATGGGGGCCCAATCACGTGATTGATATTGAGCATATTCAATCTGAAAATGTTTTAATTGACGACATTTGGCGCGATCCGGCTGATGAAGAAAGGCCATTTTTTACCTCGTCTTTCCTGGATGTGATAATGAAACCTGGTGCAAATAAAGCTCCGGTTGAAAATATAAAATCAAAAAAAATATTAGAATTTCAAATTGAAGTTCCCCGCATAAGTTCAGGATATAAAGTCTGTGTTTTAGGTAACCAGGATCAATTGGGAAATTGGGATAAAAATAAGGCTGTAGTTTTGGAATGTGGCGAAAATTTTCCACAATGGGCCCGACAATTTGATGCTTCAAAACTTAGTTTTCCAATCCAGTATAAATACGGGATTTGGGATATCGTTAAAAAAGGGATAGTAACTCTTGAGGAAGGTGAAAATCGTTTGTTAAATGAGATTCCGGCAATTGAGGAACCGTTCGCGTATATAAAAACTGATCAGCATTTACGTTATCCGTTGGGCTTGTGGAAAGGAGCAGGAGTTAGTGTTCCGGTTTTCTCGTTGCGTAGCGAAAATAGTTTTGGAGTTGGCGAGTTCAACGATTTGTTTGATTTTATCGACTGGGCAAAACAAATTGGCCTGAAAATGATACAAATACTTCCAGTGAACGAAACTATTGCATCGCACAACTGGCTCGATTCATACCCATATAAGTCGATTTCGGTAATGGCATTGCATCCACTTTACCTCAACCTTGAAAATATTGGCCCGCTGGAAGATGAGAAAGTGATGGATGAATTCTATAAATTGCAAAAGAAGCTCAATAAAGAGCCTCAGGTAAATTATCCGGAAGTGCTTGAGCACAAATCGCGTTACTACAAACTTATTTTTGATCAGGAAAAAGAAAAACTATTCAAAACCAAGAATTTCAAACAATTCTTTGAGACAAATAAAGAGTGGCTTGTGCCTTATGCCGCATTTGTTTACCTGCGAGATAAAATGAAATCTCCTGATTTCCGTACATGGGGCGAATTCAGTGTTTATGAACCAGTGAAAATTGAAAAGCTTTGCTCGCCCGATTCACCTGTCTGGACCGATATTGCTGTTCACTATTTCATTCAGTACCACCTCGATAAACAGTTAAAAGAAGTAGCCAATTATGCCCGTCAAAATGGTATCATCCTGAAGGGTGACATCCCGATTGGTATTAGCCCGAATAGTGTTGAAGCCTGGACCGAACCTTATTTGTTTAACCTGAACGGACAAGCAGGCGCTCCACCCGACGATTTTGCGGTAAAAGGGCAAAATTGGGGGTTCCCGACTTACAATTGGGACGAAATGGCTAAAAACGGCTATCAGTGGTGGATCAAACGTATGAAAAAAATGGCTGACTATTTCGACACTTACCGTATTGATCATATACTGGGTTTCTTCAGAATATGGGAAATACCTTCAGAGGCTGTCGAAGCTTTGCTCGGTCACTTTAGTCCTGCCATGCCAATGTCGGCCAAAGAAATTGGAAACTACGGTATTTACTTCAATTATGATCGTTTTGCCAAACCTTATATCCGGCATCATATTCTGAAACCATTATTCAGAGATGCAACTGAGACTGTAATCAAAACATATCTGGACGACTTGGGACACAATCATTTCAAGCTAAAAGACGAATTTAATACACAGAAAAAAATTAATCAACATTTTTTGAATGGTATTGAAGAAGAAGAATTGGGTGAAGATGATCGTAAAGTTCGAGATGGTTTGTTTGATTTGGTTGCTAATGTGCTCTTTGTTTCAACAGGCCAGGACCAGTGGCACCCGCGAATTTCGATGCAAAAAACCAGCTCGTTTGCCGAGCTTGACGATTGGACCAAAGAACAACTGAACGGACTTTATAACGACTATTTCTACCGCCGTCACGATGGGTTTTGGTACCGGAAAGGCATGGAAAAACTACCTGCCATTGTTTCGGTTGGGAATATGCTTGTTTGCGGTGAGGACCTTGGGATGATTCCAGATTGTGTGCCGAAAGCCATGAGCGAATTGGGTATTTTAAGCCTCGAAATACAACGAATGCCCAAAAATCCGAAAAAACAATTTGCACATCCGGCTGATGCTCCTTATTTGTCGGTTTGTACCACATCAACGCACGATATGTCAACAATACGCGGTTGGTGGGAAGAAGATCGCGTCAAAACCCAGTTGTTTCACAATCAGGAATTAGGTAACATTGGGCAAGCTCCCTATTTTGCCGAGCCATGGATTTGCCAACAAATAATTACCCAGCACTTGTACTCACCTGCTATATGGGTAACGCTGCCAATTCAGGATTTAATTGCTATGGATAGCGATTTTCGTTGGGAGAAAACCCAGGCTGAGCAAATCAATTATCCGGCCAATGTTCGTCATAAGTGGCGCTTCCGCATGAAACAAAGTATTGATGAGCTTAAAAAGGCAAAAAAATTTAACGAGCTTCTTAAAGGATTAATAAAGGCGTCAGGAAGGAATTCGGATTACTAGCAAAAAAGGAGAACAAATTTTGTTCTCCTTTTTTTCGTGGGCGGTGAGGGATTCGAACCCCCGACCCTCCCGGTTAACCGGGATGCT
>CALGIG010000091.1 GCA_937915865.1 uncultured Prolixibacteraceae bacterium
GGTGCAGAAAGGGAAGAAGAATTACTATTTGCTGATAGTGAAGTAATTGTGGGTTTCAGATTAAGGATGTAAGGATTCACTGCTGAAGGGAAAAATGCGGGGTGAAGGAATTTCTGATTTCTAATTCCTAATTTCTAATTTCTAAAAAGTTGATCTTTAGGCATATAGATTAATATTAGCATTATAATCATCCAAATGACCCGACTTTAACCTTAACCTCAACCTAGACCTTGACCTCTGATTTTTACTTCCTATCCCTGATTTCAGTCACACAGCCTGCCTAATAATTATCGGTTGACAGCTACCCGAAGTTGGAGATTTTGAAGCACTTCACTGTCAACCAAGTAATGGCTTTGATAGAAGCACAAAGCTTGATTTAACCACTGAATCACCACTTTTGGGTTGGTGCTGTTATGGGCTTTGCATTATCGGGTGTTTATTTCGACTGACACTTCAATCATATTTTTAACGGTTGTGTATAGCTCAACATCTTGTGCAGGTGTTTCAAGCGAAATGATTAACGCGTAACGGGTTTGATTTTCTACTTTACCCAAATGCTTGCGTTCACGCCACCAACCAATAACAGGATATACCGCAATGTGATTGCAAGTTGCCAAAGCGGCTGCTGTTCCTTCCCAATAATCGGAATGTATTGAGCCTGTGCTTCGGTTGTTTGTACCTATTGCCCAGCGGTTGCTTCCTGCATTTCCGTTAAATTCTTCATTTTCATCTCGTGCCGCAATGTTTACACGCCTTCTAAAATCGTCTTCACTTTCGTTTACGTTGTTTACATCAAAACGCAAACCGTGTGACTGATAGCGATATTTATCTTTCCAACCGATTTCACCTGCTCCGGGTTCTATGAAATAAGAAAGAGTAACTTTCAATTTTACGGGTATTTCGCCCAATTGCAACAGTAAATCACTTGCCCACGGTAAATTGAAAAAGTGAATTTCGTTGGTTTCAGCGTCACTATTTTTTTTGCCTTCCTTAATTTTGAAATTAAACGGTTGAATGGTTTCCTGAGCAATGTAAGTCAATGCACTTTCCTGACTATACAATGCACGATCTAAATCAGGAACTCCGTAACCGAAAGTTCTTACTAAATTCAAAAAATCTCCTTTTTTGTCTTTACGAACATTTAATTGGCGAAACATAGATTCATTCCAATTAGCAGAATGAACTATTAAACCTCTTATTGTTTCTACCCAAGCGTTTGGATATTCGTAAGCAATTTTTGCTGCAAGCCACGATGCTTGTGCTGCCGCAGCACTTGTTGCCCAAATGGTATCAAAGTGCCGTCCTGTGTTAAATTGTCTTGAAGTGGACAACAATTCCAAATCTTCGTGCCCTAAAATTCTGTTATCAGGTGCTCTTAATAAATTTCCGCCTTCAAAAACCACATCTGGTTTAACAGCCCATTTTCTTTCCCAAACTAATGAAGTTGAACTGTAAGGCGAAAGTTCTCCTTCGTTTGCAACAGGTGTATGATTTAGAAAACTCGGGTCAGTTACCCGAATTTTGTTTGTGTATGCTCCTGCTACCAAAGCATTCCACGCTTGAGCAGGATTTTGAACCGAAGTTGTTAAGTTTGAAACGGGATAATTTTGCCACAATTCATTATCAGCCACATTTCCAGCCGAAACAATTATCAGACGTTGGTTTTCGCCTTCGCCATAAGTCAAATTATCTACCGCTCCCGACCATGAAGAAGGTCTGCCTCTCTCTGTATCCTCTTTTGATGTTACCGCCATACAATAAACTAAAACCATATTCGGGTTTTGGATTTCGGCAATAGAAATTCCTTGTGAAGTTATATCGCCCCACAATTCCCGTGGGTTTTGTCCTTTATTGGGAAGAATTTTTACAGAACACAATTTATGCGTAAGCGGAACATCATAAGCAGAAGTAAGCACCTGTTCCATTTGCCCGTAACCCGCAAGACCCGCCATCAATGTTCCATGTCCTGCACCGTTGGCGTGGTCGTTTGTTCCCCAAGCGTTATCAACCGTCAGAGTATTGTTGTTATCAATCAGCGGCTGTAATAGTTGATGTCCGTTGTTTACGCCTGTGTCCAACAAACAAACTTTTATGTTGCTTTCAACAATTTGTATTCTTTGCAACAAATCATCAACCCAAACTTGTTGTTCAATTCGGCTTTCATTTACCCAAAAACCTGCGGGTTCTTGCCCTGCACGGAACTCTGCCAACAAATCGCTTTGCAGCATCAATTCAATTAAATGTTCACGATTTGCATTTACCAATAAAACAACTCTTTCGGGAAAAATGATGCTGTTGTGTTTATATTGTATTCCGATTCTTTCAAGCGTTGCAAGGAACTGTGCAATTTGGCCCTGTTCTAGGTTTTCTTTTGTGTTTACATTCAGCCACGCTTCGCACCATTTGGTAACTTCTGTTGGAATAAGTTGTGGATTATCTGTCCACAAACCTTCCAACAAGGCTATGCTTACGTCTTCAATACTATTGACTAATGGTGCATTTTTAGGTTGCTCTTTTGCTGTTTCTTCCTGTTGGTATTTCTGAATTTTGGAAATGAAATGTCCTTCCTTTCCATTGGGAACGTAAACTGTTGCTCTTACCTGCATTTGATTTTCGCCAACCGGAATTTCTTTGATGTTTAGCAACCGAATACCTTTTCTAAGGTCTTCCAAACTTTTGGTAATCAAGTCGTGATTTGCCGCACTTGTAAACTGAATATATGTTCCTTCTCTTGTGGCGATTTGCTCGGCACTGCGTTGTTGTTGCAGTTGTTCCTTTTGTTGCCAGATTTCTGCAAACTGATTTAAAAGCTTTTGACTTTGAGTTGCCCTGTCACGAACGGGTATGCGTAGTTTTGCTCCCATTGCCGAAGGTGCTCTATATTTTTCGCTTCTTACATTTCCTTGTATGAAGATGTGTTTATATGGTGCCATTCCTTAAAGCTATTTGTGATACGCTGCATTACGGTCTTTGATTGCTTTTAAAATTAAATCATTGTTCATCTGCTGCTTTTCATTCAAGACCGTTTCTTTAATGGCATCAATACAGGCAAGTGATATTTCAGCGTGGCTAAGTCCGTTTATATTTGGTAATAAATCTTTAAACTTAATTTTCTTTGTAAACTGCGAAAGTCTATTTTTTAACAGTTCCTCTTTTTCTTCCAAGCTTGGCAAGTGATATAAAATAACATCGTCAAACCTACGGAACAAGGCTTGGTCTAACAGTTCTTTGTTATTAGTAATGGCAATAATCAAACTGTCGGAATTGTCGCGTTCAATAAATTGAAGAAACGAATTTAAAACCCTTCGCATTTCGCCCACATCATTATCTCTGCTGCGTTCACCACCGATGGCATCAAATTCATCAAAAAGGTAAACACCCTGACGCTGCAAAATCAAATCAAACACTTGACGAAGTTTTGCGCTTGTTTCGCCCATAAATTTTGTTACCATTTTGTCCATTAAAATGGTGTAAAGAGGCAAGTTTAATTCATTGGCAATAATGGAAGCTGTGAGGGTTTTGCCCGTACCAGGGGGGCCCGAAAGCAGAATTTTTCTGCGATTTTCTAAAT
This sequence comes from uncultured Prolixibacteraceae bacterium, assembly GCA_937915865.1. Taxonomy (GTDB): domain Bacteria; phylum Bacteroidota; class Bacteroidia; order Bacteroidales; family Prolixibacteraceae; genus Aquipluma. Next base: position 3,572 of record CALGIG010000091.1, read on the forward strand.
CGTGTTTACGTAATTTATCACGCTGCACAAACTCAGAAATGATGCGGTTTATTTTAGACTTAATATCTTCGGTAGCAATCATATCCGATAGCCTGACGGCTGGAACATTCTCCTGAATCAAACCCTGTAAGTCGGGATTAAATGCTTTTGTTTTATGTTTGGCTTCTTTAGCCTTGTCAATTATTGTTTTTATATCGTTGGCAACAGTGGTATGACCCAACTTGGCTTCGTGGGCAGCTATCTGCAATGCAACTGTGGTAAACCTTTCAGGTTCGTTGTTGTAGTGCGACTTGATTAACGATACTATGTAGTCAGCTTTTGCCATTTCCTTACAAAGTTACAATATAATAGGTTTGATTGTTGTCAATTTGTGTTGTTATTTGTCAGTTAACTTAAGTATTATTTCTTTGCCGGTTTGTTATTAAAATAACCCTAATATTGTGAAGAAATTAGTTAACAATGTCGGCTAGGCATTTTTTTCATTGCCCATAACTGAAGAATTACCGTCTTTCGCCATATGCTTGCTCCATGTGCCTGTGCCGCCATGTCTGCTTGTCACATTTTGTGAAGAAGTACCATAAAACAGGGCGCCCATCCATCGTCCCTTAATGAAAGGCTGAGATTAAGGAATTATACAAATCAGAAATTCTTTCAACCCGAATTTTCCCTGCAATATAATGATCTTTAAATCCGCAACCGAACGAAGAGTTTTCACCGAAGGTAATCCGCAATATCTTCGCCTTGTCTCCCCGTCTCCGGGTCTCCTTGTCACTGTCTGAAGAATATTTCTTTTCAGTGAGAAGCCCGTCCCTCGTCCCGGTCCCTGAGCGGCGGTTGCTGAGCGCAGCCGAAACTAGTCGAAGGGCCGTCCCTCGCCCCGGTCCCTGAGCGAAGTCGAAGGGGCGTCCCTCGTCCCTCCTTCAGCGTCCCTCGTCCCTCTTTCAGCTGTCCCTCGTCCCTCCTATCCAAGCAATTGCTCAATCGCTTTCGGATAGTACTCGTATTCAAGCTGATGCACCCTTTCGGCCAGGGCTTCAGGTGTATCGCCGGGCATCACCGGGCATTTTACCTGCAACAGGATTTTACCTCGGTCGTAAACCTCGTCTATCAGATGAATGGTGATTCCCGATTCTTTTTCACCGGCTTCAATTACCGCTTCATGAACGGCCATTCCATACATCCCCTTACCCCCGAATTTCGGCAGCAGGGCCGGATGAATATTTACAATTTTCCCTGAAAAGGCGCGGGTCAGATTGCCCGGAACCAGCCAAAGGAATCCGGCCAGTACAATCAGATCGATCTTTCGTGACTGCAGATCGCGCAGTACTGTTTCTTCAGCATAAAATTTCTCCCTGTCGAACAGGACCAGGGGGATGTTCAACCGCGCAGCACGTTGAATAACTGGGGCTTTCGGGTTATTGCAATAGATGGCTTCCACCCTGGCAATGGTACTGTTTTCGAAATAACCTGCTATATTTTCGGCATTGCTTCCGCTGCCTGAGGCAAAAATGGCAATCCGTTTCATTTCCTTGAATTTCTGCTGCAAAGTTAAGCAGAAATGATGGTTTGTAAAGAATCGGGGAATAAAAGTAGGGACACGACATGTCGTGTCCCTACTTTTAATTTTCTCATGTTGAACCCCTAAAAAAAAGCGCGTTTTCAAATCATTCCTTCACCCACTTCCCACTGCCTATAACCCGGTTTGATGCAGTAATCCGGTAGATATAAGCGCCGGAACCGAGTTGTGCTGTTCCGATTTGTTTTATATCTCTCGAAAGATCGGTTTCAAGCACCAGGCGACCACCCAAATCGAATAACTGAAAATGTGCCGACTTATGCTGAACAGCCAGCTTTACCTGTAGGAATTCCCTTCCCGGATTGGGCAATACCAGGGCTTCCTGAGCAATTGGTTCCTCATGGTTATCTACATTAACGATTAAGCCTTCGCTGTTTAGCTTAAGTACAAAAGGGTCCCGTTGATAAACCATAGGAGCAGAATTGGGGTTGTAATAATCGCCTGTTATCAGCATTCCTCCGTCACTCGTTGGAATAATATCATATGGGATATACGTTCCGTCACCACCATAATAAAACTGATCTGTTAGTTCAAAATCATTGTTCAGTTTGCTAAGTTGAATCCAGGTCGGATCTTGGGGCCAGAATGTATTGGGGTTAAAATTGTAAATACCTATACTCCATATACCACAACTTGAAACCAATATTCCGGTACCGCTTCCCGGATAAGTAAGGGTATCCGCTGAACAATACAAGGAAATACTATCTATGAGTTCATTATTGTTGTTGTAAATTAAATTAGAGAGGCAGATTTCTCCTGATGGTTTTGAATTGTTTCCTAAAATAATATAAGAGTTGTTGTTATAATTTACCATTCTATATATCAAGCTCGGAAAGTTGAAATCAGGTTCAAATTCTGAAATATAATTCAAATTCATATCAAAGGTTAGGTTTCGTAAAAATCCTTTCTCTTTCAGAGATGGGCCAGAAATGAGAATTTTCATCTGTTGATTTATGGTATCAAATACAACGTTTGAAAAAATTCTAGGAGCATTCACGGAAGGAAAATAACTACAGACAGCCAGATCAGATAAATTAAACTTAACTATTGAAAAATCCCTTCTAGTCGCAGGGGGACGAACATATGAGGAGAGAATGTAAATTATCGAGTCGTTTAGATTTATAAATTGCTGTGGAAAATTAACTAATGAATCGGCAAAATTTAATGAAAATTCATTTACAAAGTTTAAGTTCTCGTCAATCTTCCAAAGCTTTAACAAGTGAAAAACATCATCACCGCTTACAGAATCTTTTCTTCCTGTAAGGTAAAAGCCAGGGTCGTCCCCTGATATAGTATTTCTAATTGTTGCGAAAGTTGATACAATTGAGTCGCTTTCCAATACTCTTTCCTGTAAAATATTTCCCTGACCACCTATCTTTAACAACTGGGCATTATAGAAAGAACTTCCCTGGAAAGTTTCTTTAAATCCACAAAGAATGAAATTATGATCTGTGGTTTCGGAAACTGAATACATGGTGTTGTACTCCTGGCTTTTATAAATTCTAAAAAAAGTAGATTGAGCCCTTGCAAATCCATGGGAAAATGTCATTACAATAAATAAAACAATTAGCCTTCTCATCTTGAAATATTTAAATCAGTGCAATAGACAAGTTCTATTGCACTGATGAATTACACAAAAAATTAATCTTCAAATTCGATTTTTATCCCATAATAAAGGGAATATTTGTGAGTCTGAATCCACTCACCTAAATTGTAGATAAGCAAATAATTAGCATAAACTGTTTTATATTGTTTACCAGAAGGTTGTTTCGTATTTTTAATAAAATCAAATTTACTCAGAAAGTAATTCAGATCAGAAGGTGACAGACACCGATCAAAATTAATATATTCCACACTCTCACGGTAAAGCATATATCCATCATACGGTGCATTGTTTGGATCGTAAAATTCAGAATCAAAGCCTGGTATAACATCAATTATATCAATAGAAGTATAATAACCTGCACCAGGTAATGCAATCGGATTTCTGAATTTCCGTTGTAATTCGGTTGCAGCATCAGCATGAATATTTTCCCAAAACTCACCGCATTTACCCATCCAAGAGCCCCAATACCAATAATCAGTTGGCCCAAAAGGAATATAGTTCAATCCGGTTCCGAGCACACCGCCTGAAAGCGAAACCACAAGATTTTGTGTTCCACTTTTGAGGCCTGTGGTTTCAAGGTTCAGGTCAACAATATCGAACGTATAATCTTCGTTGCCGCTTTGTTGTTGCAGGATTTCAGCCCAGGCATCAATGCTCATATAAAGCTTGTTGAGTTCATCGAGGCTGATTTGCCCGTCGCTTATGGGTACTGCGATCGTATCGTGAAAGAAGTCAACGTCGCCAAACTCGTGTGTGTTGTTAGCCAGTTCAAGGTTCAACAAGCCTTCGAGATACCATTCAGCGCTGTCGACAGCCATGGTTTCACCACTTTTTGATTGAAGGTTTAGCTTAAACACTTGCAACTGTTTGGTTATTTTCGTTGCATCATTTTTTATTGATTCGTCTTTGATTTCTGCTTTATCTTTCTGGCAGGAAAAAATTGCAAAGGAACATAATAAGAACAGCGTAAGGAAATAATGTAGTTTTTTCATGATAGAAATTTTTTGTTGATAAATGAATAACTAATTTCTTCTGGAAAAGGAATAGTTAAGGAGGCTTGAACCTGTCTTCCAGAAATTCATATATATATATATATTGCGTATTATATTTTTACTTAGCATCTGCTTTCAAATTAAGAAGACAAATATAATTAGAATATTGTTACATATCACAACAATTTATTCCGGTTTTTTACACCATCAGGCAACCCATGCCCTATTTTTGTGTCTGCATATTCATAAGGGAATGAATGCGGAGCGATGATAAATTAATAAAAGACTGTTTATCAGGCAATAAGCAGGCGCAATATGAGTTGTACCAACGGTTTTCGGGGGTACTGTTCGGCATTTGCCTGCGTTATGCCCGAAACCGTGCCGAAGCAGAAGACCTTTTGCAGGATGCTTTTATTAAAATATTCAGCCGCCTTGACTCCTTTGGCTTTAAAGGTTCTTTTGAAGGATGGCTCAGGCGGCTGGTTGTTAACTTAGCCATCAATTTCCGGCGCGATTACCTGAAGCAGTTCTTTGTAAACACAGAGGCCGGTCTGCCTGATGCCGAAGCTGCTGAAGCGTCAGATGCATCAGATATGACTTTTATTCCCCGGGAGAAACTGCTGCAAATGATACAATCGTTGCCCGATGGTTACCGCATGGTTTTCAATATGTATGTGTTTGAAAACCTGTCGCACCACCAAATTGCCGAACTGCTTGAAATCAGTGAAAACACCTCCAAAACGCAACTGATGAAAGCACGGAAGAGGCTGAGATTAATGGTTGAAGCCGAACTGGCCATGAATAAGATAAGCGTGAAGTCATGAAAGACAAACGGAACAAGATTGATGAACTTTTCAGGGAAGGACTGGGCAAATTAAACCAGGCTCCTCCTCCAGACCTATGGGAGCGGATTGATGCAAATCTGCCATCTGTCCGGCCGGCACCTGAAGCACCGCTGATACCCGGACGCCTGGTAAAAGCAGTAACTGCCGCTGCAATCATAGCCGGAGCTTTTATCCTGTGGTTTATCCTGAGTAAAAGCAACCAGGAATCATCTCAGACAGAAACCATTCCTATTCAGGAACAAGCTTCCGGAACAACTTCAACAACAACCGGACATACACCCGGTCTATATCCTGATCAAAATGTTAAGATCGCTGAATCATATATTGGATCCACTGACAAAAACAATCGCGCAAATGATATTGCTGAAAAAGCAGCTAAAGTATCTGATATAAATCACGATACACAGCCTAACAGTAAAGCAGCCTCAGGGGAAATA
>CALGIG010000092.1 GCA_937915865.1 uncultured Prolixibacteraceae bacterium
TCAGATAGTTAATAAACAAAAACGTCGATTCTAAAATTTAGTCGGTCAACAATGATTAATAATCAATAACTTACAAGTACAATTATTTATCACTAAGTCGCTATAAAATAGCGACTTTTGTTTTTTAATTATGCTTCTTAATAATTGATATTAAGCCATTTTAATACATATTTTGTACCGTATTTGTATTGCGTTTCAAAAAAATCTTATACGTGTAACTATTAAGTCATAGATAGTATATGATTGGAACACTATGAAACATGGTGAAACGTCATGAAACAAAATTGGGAAAGTTTATGAACAGTGATACTGGAATCCAAAAGAGGTGCGAATGGTGTAGCAATTTATTTATTGCACAAAAACTGACTACACGTTATTGTTCTCATGCCTACAATTCGAAAGCTTACAAAGAAAAAAAAGAGAAGAGGCTATAAATGATTTGATGAAGAAGCAGGAAAGCAATATAAAATGACAGGAATCAGCTATGCTACTATTCAGGAAATAGAGAGCACGGGAGATGGTCAAATTGTGATGAAAAACCATTTTAGAAAGGATTTTCCATAAAATCACCAATTTTCTCTCATAAAATTTGGGAGTTAAAATAGATAAATCTATATTTGTAGGACATAACACACATATCACACATAACTATGGAATTTAATAAAGTTGCGATAAAATCACTTACGCTGGTGGATCAGGTTGAAGAACAGATTCTTAGTTATATTGTAAAGAACAAATTAACATCGGGAACTGAGATACCTTCTGAATTTATTCTGGCAGAAAACTTCAATGTTGGAAGGAATGTGGTACGTGAAGCTTTAAGTCGGTTAAGAATGCTTGGTATTATAGAAAGCAGGAAACACAAAGGTATGGTAGTGAGAGAACCTGATGTGATGAAGAATTTTTCAAAAGTTGTAAATCCGTATTTACTGAGCAAGCAAAGTCTTCTCAATCTTCTTGATTTACGGGTTTCCATTGAATCGGGGATTACTGAACTGATTATTCATAATATTACAGATGAAGATATTATGGAAATAGAATCTATCGTTTCAAAACACATATACCAAGATGAAATGAAACTAAAAGTGGAAAATGAAATTGAGTTTCACTCTAAACTTTACCACATCACAAAAAACCAGGCTATTATTGATTTGCTTGAAATGATTTTACCTCTTTTTGTTTATGTTAATGAAAAACACGAAAATTTCAAACCTATAAACGAGAAAAATAAAGGGAAGCTTATAAAACACGAAGATTTAATTCCTTTTTTAAAAAACAGAGATGTGGATGGATACCGACAAGCAATTTATAATCACCTAAAGGCTTATTCAGAGTATGTTAAACAAAACAGAATTATTTATTAATGTCAAAAATAAAAAAATGAAATTTGATCACATGGAAGGGTTGATTGCTGCAGCTTTTACCCCGTTTTTCCCCAATGGAAAGCTGAATCTGAGTATAATCCCAGAATATGCACAACGACTGAAGAGGGATGGTGTTAAGGGTGTTTTTGTGTGCGGTTCCTCAGGAGAAGGGTTACTGATGGGAACAGAGGAACGGAAAGCAGTAGCAGAAGCGTGGATGCCATTTTCTGAAAACCAGTTTCGTATTATAATTCATGTAGGAAGTACCAGCGCAACGATTGCTCGTGAGCTAGCCTCACATGCTGCGTCTATTGGAGCTGATGCAATAGGATGTATGGGCCCATGTTGTTTCCAACCACATGATGCTAAGCTACTCACCGCTTTTTGCGCTGAAATTGCTTCTGCTGCCCGCGAAATTCCGTTTTACTATTATCACATTCCTGGGACATCAGGAGTTTATGTTAAAATGAGCGAATTTCTTGTAGAAGCCGGGAACAAAATTCCCAATCTTGCAGGGATTAAATATACCAGCCCCACATTAATGGAGATGCTGGAATGTATGAGTTTGGAAAACGGGAAATTCGATATTTTACATGGTCAGGATGAAGCTCTCTTGGCTGGACTAACGTTGGGAGCTAAGGCAGCAATTGGCACCACCTACAATTTTATGGCTCCGGTTTTTAATTCAATAATTGAAAAATTCAGAAAAAAACAACTTGAACAAGCACTCGAAATTCAGAAAAAAGCCAACGAGGTTATCGCTGTTATGCTTTCTACAGGAAGTGCTATATCAGGAGGTAAAGCCATGATGAAAATGAATGGAATCGACTGTGGCCCTTGCCGTCTGCCACTTTCAACCTTATGTGAGGAGCAAGAAGAAAAACTCAGAAAAGATCTTGAGAAAATTGGATATTTCAAACTAATTGACCAATGGGTAGAATCGTAACAATAATACTTTTAATCTTTATTGTCAGTTCATGTACAGTTAAAAATGACAGGGAAGTCTTGACGGATCAAGCTCAAGATTTCCTTATCCAATCGCTTAAGAACAGCACACGATGGGAAAAAGTACACGCAGCGGATGAACTTCTATCGTTAGGTTATTCAACAGGCATAAAGGAAGAATTTTCTAAAGAACTTGAGTCTTTTAACGATACACCTCAATATCGAATTGGCATATGGCGTGTATTAGCTAGTGAGGCCAGAACCGATAACGAGCAAAAAAGATGGATTAACAAAATTGAGAGTGTATATGCCGATACTTTGCAGCCAGACCGTTTACATGCAGCTGAAAGTTTAGCAAAACTCAGCGTGAACCTGCAAGAAATTTATCCAAATATCGTAGCTTCTGACTTGAAAAGTACCGATACATTAATGCGGGCCTTTGTTACCTGGGGAAGTGCTGTTTCCAAGATAAACCAAAATATTGATTATGGCTCTCTCCTATCCATGATTTCTTCCACTTCTGAAACATTTCGAAAGATAGGTGCATATGCCTTAGGTTTTTGCCCCGATTTAGATGTTGGCTACAGAAAACCACTTTCTGAAAGAGCATTAGCCGAGCCAAAAAATTCTCAGGCGAAGGTATATCTGCTAAAAGCCGCTTACCTATTTCCCACTAATGATTCAACAAATGTCGCTGTAAAGGCCGAATTACTTACGTTCCTTGCATCTCCCCAAAAATACGCCAGGGTTGAAGCGGAATTGGCCTTGGCAAAAAAAGGAAAGCCAAGCGATCTTCCTGACTTAAAGATGATACTTGAAGCTAAAGATTTATCAACACATGGCGGTTTCTCAGTAGTTGAGGCAAACGAAATACGTGCAACTTCGGCTTACGCTATTTTGCGCATTAACCAACGGGTGGGTGGTAAAATGACTATTCTTGACTGGCTGATATTGGCCGCCTACGCAGCATTAATGTTAGGAGTAGGTTTTTTCTATTCAGGGAAAAACAAAAATGCTGAAGATTATCATCTTGGAGGACGATCAATGAACCCTGTGCTTGTCGGACTTTCTCTGTTCGCTACCATATTGAGTACATTAAGTTATTTGTCATACCCTGGGGAAATGGTGAAATACGGACCTGTGATTTTTACAAGTCTTATCTCTTTCCCTCTTGTATATTATATAGTCGGCTGGTTTATAATTCCTAAACTTATGTCCTTAAAAGTAACCAGTGCTTATGAAATCCTTGAGATTAAAATCGGACCAGGAGTAAGGGTTTTGGGGTCATTTTTCTTCTTGTCTCTGAGGCTTTTGTGGATGGCAACCATAATCTATGCAACAGTCAATACCGCTATTATCTCCATTTTCGGAATAGATAAAAGTTATGTTCCTCTGATTTGTCTTATTATGTCCATAATTACTGTAATTTACACTTCTATGGGAGGATTGAAAGCAGTTGTTATTACCGATTCATTACAAACTGTTATACTTATTTTGGGAGCATTATTGACCTTACTTGTTATTGCTGTTAATTTAGGTTCGTTTCAGGCAATTTTCCCGGCAAAAACACCATCACATTGGGAGCCAATTACCTGGGGCATAGATGCAGGAAAACGGATGACCGTGAGCAACGCCATTCTGATGGTATTTGTGTGGTACATTTGTACAGCCGGCTCCGATCAAATGGCCATACAACGCTATCTGGCAACAAAAGATGTTAAAGCAGCCCGTAAAACATTTCGTATTTCTGTTATTACAAATTTTCTTGTACAGTCTTTACTAGCCATTGTTGGGTTGGCATTGCTGGCATACTTCACAAAGAGACCGTATGAATTACCGGAAGGAGAAACCATTTTCAGCTATGCAGATTCGCTTTTCCCCTGGTTTATGGTAATTGGATTGCCCGCCGGAATTACAGGGCTTGTTGCAGCAGGATTGATTTCGGCAGCGATGTCGAGTCTCTCTTCTGGATTGAATTCTTCTTCCTCCGTCATTTCTGAAGATATTATAAACAGGTTTTACCCTCCGAAAAAAAATATAAATTTTCTCAAACAGGCTCGAACCATATCCATAATTATTGGGGGAATTGTAACGTTTTTATGTTTTTTGGTGGGTTATGTTCACGGAAATCTTCTTGAGGTGGTTATAAAAGTGGTAAATCTTTTTGTTGCCCCTCTTTTTGTACTCTTTTTTATGGCCTTATTTATACCTTTTGCAACTCAGTTTGCCACAGTAACTGGAGGAATTGTAAGTGCACTTGTGGCTATTGCCATAGCCTTTTTTGAAATATTCGGGCTTAAAGTATTATGGATAATGCCGGTAGCATTTATCTCGGGAATTGGTTCTGCCTGTATTTTGAGTATAACAGAAAGGTCTTTTATGAAAATGGATAAAACTTGATACCACATTGATTTATTGATATTGACTGATGTTTTTTGATTTGAGGATAAGCTTTTTTTAATATTCCAAAGTAAAATTTAACCAATAGTATTTCGATATTTATTTACTAAACTTAAAAACAAGCAACAATGAAAAAATGGCAAGTTAAAACATTAATTTTTCTATTTCTATATATTATAGTATTTCAGACACAAGCCTCTCAAAAAAATATTCCTAAAGATATTAAGATAAAAAAAATATGGGATTCGGCAGAACACAATGCTTTTACCGATCTGATCAAATTTAATGGATATTATTACTGCTCATTTCGTGAAGGTTCAGTACATTTTACTGGGAGTAATGGGGTAATTCGGATACTAAAATCTAAAGATGCTGAAAATTGGGAAAGTGTTGCCCTTCTTAAAAAACAGGGGATTGATCTGCGCGATCCAAAGCTTTCGGTTACTCCCGACGGAAGAATCATGGTCATTATTGGAGGATCCATTTACCAAGAAGATAAATTGCTGGGACGTGAGCCTCAGGTTTCTTTTTCTGATAAGTCAGGGAAAAATTTTTTACCCCCAGAAAAAGTAACTATTGATCCAGAAATTAGTTCATGGGGAGATTGGATTTGGAGAGTAACATGGCACAATGGAATTGGTTATGCAATTGATTATCAAGTTAGTCCTTTGGAATTGAAAGGCCCAGCTACCATATACCTGGTAAAAACCACTGACGGTAAAAAATTCGATAAGATTTCGAAATTGAACGTTGACGGATTCCCGAATGAATCAACGATCAGATTTGATAAAAAAGGTATAATGTATGTACTTATCCGGAGAGAACTGGATGATAAAATGGGAATTTGGGCCCACAGTGAAGCTCCATATTCACAATGGATTTTCAAGAAACTGGATTTCTGCCTGGGGGGGCCAAATTTTATCTTCTTAACAAACAAAAAAATTGTTGTTGGTGCACGAAGATATGGTTCAGAAGTTTATACCTGTCTATACGTTGGAACAAAAGATGGTAATTTTAAAGAAGCGATACATCTCCCTTCGGGGAAAGATAACAGCTACCCTGGGTTGGTTCTTGAAAAAAAGCAGTTACTCGTTTCATATTATTCTTCCCATGAAGGAAAAGCATCTATTTATATTGCAAAAGTTCCATTAGGCGATTTGTAAGTCTGGTCGGTCAAACAATAAATAAAAATCAAAGCACAGAAAAGAAGGGAAGTGTGCAAGCTTCCCTTCTCAATCTGATATCGCCTAGTACTATAGGCAACAATTAAAAATTAAATTTAACACTACAAAACTATGAAAAAAACAAACTTTCGTAAAGAAGGCTTAGAAAAAGGGCATTCCACAATGTCAATTTTCTGTTTGATTTTTCTGTTTTTTCTGACAAAAAACAACTACGTCAGTGCTTCTCAAACGGTTGCCGACTCAGAACAAGTGACGGTTGCTGGTATTGTAACAGAGGCCACCGGAATTCCATTGCCCGGGGTTACTGTTTTTCAAAAAAACAAGACAACAAACGGAACAGTGACTGATGCCAACGGAAAATTCAGCATTGATGTTCCGAAGGGTTCTACGTTATCATTTTCTTTTATCGGGTTTAACACCAAAGAAATCGTGGTTACCAGTGAAATCATTAATGTTGTGCTTGAAGAATCGATTGTAAATATCGACGAAGTAGTTTCCATTGGCTATGGAAAATTAAAAAGCAGCCAGATTTCCAGTTCCATAGCCAAAGTATCGTCCGAAGATATTTCCGAACGAGCGGTTGTTCGTATAGACCAAGCAATTCAAGGAAAAATAGCCGGTGTACAAGTTCAGGAAGTTTCAGGAAGTCCCGGCCGATCACTGAGTGTACAAATAAGAGGAGCTAGTTCAATCAACTACTCAAGCAGTCCGCTCTATGTTGTTGATGGTTATCCCATTCCCGGCGATTTAAGCAGTATAAATCCCAGCGACATTGCAACAATAGAAGTATTAAAAGATGCTGCTTCTGCCGCAATATACGGTTCTAGGGGATCCAACGGAGTTATTCTTATTACAACCAAAAGCGGAAAATCAGGAAAATGTATTATTGAATTCGATTCTTATTATGGAATACAGAAACGTTTCAGTAAAGTAGATGTAATGAACAGGGAAGATTACATTGATTATGCTATAGAAGAAAGAACCAACAGCTACATATATAGTGGCGGGGACCTCTCAGTTCCTGAAAATAAAAGACATGCATATAAATATGCCATTGATCCGCTATGGAGAACTGATCCAACTTCTTTTCCCAACAATGACTGGCAGTTGCTCATTGACCGTGTTGCGCCCATGCAGAGTTATACTCTTTCTGCCTCTGGAGGAACCGATGCATCCAAATATTACATTTCGAGCAATTACATTGACCAACAAGGTATCATCATTAACAGCGATTACAAACGCTATTCGATCAGAGCCAATGTCGAATCCCAATTAAAAAATTGGCTGACCGTTGGACTAAACTTATCTGCATCCAACTCAAAAAGAAACGACCCGAATACGGATAGCAGCTCCGGCCCAATCAGCCGTTCAATACTCATGGCACCGATTGTGGGACTCGACCAGCAAACTGTTGAAGGCGGTTATTACTATTATCATGCCAATTTTTATCTGAACCCTATTCATCTGGCTAAAGAAGTCTTGAACCAGACCAAAAGCAACCACCTTATGTCAAATTTCTATGCCGAAATTACTCCGGTTAAAAACCTGATATTCAAGGCTTCTTTGGGTACTGATATAACTTCCGACAAAAATCAGTATTATAAAACCAATAATGTAAACCGAGGTGCCGGCAGTTATGGCAATGTAGCCAACGATCTTACTCAAAATTATTTAAGTGAGAATACATTAACTTACAATTTGAATTTCGATAAATGGACGCTGAATCTATTAGGGGGATACACATACCAAGAACAAACCTACGAGTATTCATATTTACAAAAAACCGGATTCCCCGACGATGATATTACAACGTTAAATGCAGGAACAGTCTTAAGCAGCGGAACATCAACCGCTGAAAAATGGAATCTGATGTCTTACTTGGCAAGGGCCAATGTATCTTACCAGAACAAATACATCTTCTCGGCGAGCATCAGACGTGATGGCTGTTCCCGCTTCGGAAAAGACAATCGTTGGGGAGTCTTTCCATCTGCATCGGCAGGTTGGATTATTACTGAAGAACCATTTATGAATACCTACAAAAACATCATCAGCAACCTAAAACTAAGGGCAAGTTACGGAACCGTCGGGAATAACAACATTGGGAATTACTCCTCTATCGGATTAATGGAACTAACAAAGTATGTGATTGGCAGTAGTGCTGTTGGGGGTTACAGCCCTTCCACTTTCAGCAATTCAAATCTGGGATGGGAAAAAACTTCCACTACAGATGTGGGATTAGACTTAGGATTCCTAAAAAATAGACTTAATCTAACTATAGATTATTATATCGCGAATACCAGAGATCTACTGCTTCAGGTACCTATTCCGCAAGTCACCGGATTCAGCACCGCCTTGCAAAACATAGGCAAAATACAAAATCGTGGTTACGAAATTGAACTTTTGACTAAAAATCTGGTCGGAAAATTCAAATGGACCACTTCTTTTAACATTGCCCATAACATAAACGAAGTGAAAGAACTGGGTCCCGATGGCAGCCCGATTATTGGATATTCATCCGATTTTCCTGTAACCATTACCCGCATTGGTGATCCTATCGGATCATATTATATGTTTAAAACCGATGGATTATTCAAAAATCAAGAAGATGTGAACCAAAATAAAGCGATGGCTTATGTGAGTCCCAAGCCTCAGCCTGGCGACCTAAAATACAAGGATATGACTGGTGATAAAGAGATAACAACCGAAGACAAAACGATTGTCGGACACAACAATCCTGATTTCTACTGGGGACTTACCAATACATTCAGCTATAAAGGTTTTGATCTTTCTGTTTTTATGGACGGTCAATGGGGAAATAAACTGCTAAACCTCGGAAAGAAAGAGACTACCCAGTCACGAGGAAATGTGAGAGGCTACTGGAGAAACAGATGGAGATCGGAAAATAATCCAGGTAACGGAAAGGTACCGCGCGCCGTAACCACAGAGAACCTGACTACACCATCGGATTGGTGGTTGGAAAATGCTGCTTTTTGGAGAGTACGAACCATTAACCTAGGGTATACCCTTCCCAAGGAAGTGATTTCAAAAATTAAAAATATCAGCAGTCTCAAAATTTACGCAGGAATTGACAATGTTTTCATGCACGATCACTACAATCACATGTCGCAAACTGCCACTTTCAGCAACAGCAGTATCACTCCTGGAATCGACTATGATTCAGGATATCCGCTGGCACAAACATTTAAATTGGGGATTAACGTAAAATTCTAAAAAAATGAAAAATTTAACATATCTACTGATTGCCCTGGTTCTATTTTCCTGTAACGACAAGTTGGATCTTTCGCCGGAATCGAATAAAAATATAGAAGGGTTTTATAAAACGCCCTCACAGTTCTATCAAGCAATTATGGGGTGTTATGACGGAATTCAAAATGCCATGCTCAAGCAAAACTTTTCTTACATGATGTCAGAATCAAGAAGCGACAATGCATGGCAACAAGTAGATTATGATGACGGTTTAATTTGTCGTTTCACAGAAAATGCCGAACTACCTATATTGAACACAGCATGGGCTAACCTTTATAAATACGTTGCCAGATGTAATTATGTCCTGGAATCATTGAACGAAAATACAACCCTTACAAGTGACCAGAAAAAGCAATATGAAGGGGAAGCCCGTTTCTTACGTGCATTGTTTTACTTTGATCTTGTGCGTTATTTCGGATCAATACCACTTGTCGATAAGACTCTTAGCATAGATGAAGGATATTCACTTCAAAAATCAAGTACTGAAAAAATATACGATTTTATCGTATCCGATTTAAAGCAGGCCACCGAATTACTGCCTGACGTAAAACCATCAGCCAATCCTGATAGAGCGACTGCTTTAGCAGCAAGAGGATTTCTCGGTAAAGTATATGTTTTCAGGTGTGGCTATCCACTCAAAAAGAATGAATGGAACCTGGCTAGTACAGAACTAAAAGCCACTCTCGATGGAATAGGGGATTCGGGTTTCCTTGCCAACTATCGCGATATTTTTGACATCAGTTATGAAAATCATGACCAGGCAGTGTTTTCCATCGGATGCAAATCAGGTTCTGAAGGAGAAGGAAATCCTTTTCCCTCCCGGAATACGCCAAATGACATCAAAGCCGGAACTGATTCACTAATGCTTCAATATGGTGGTAGTCCTATGAGAGTGTTCCTGGATGATTATATTCTTGGAAGTCTTTTTGATGAACCTGGAGATAAAAGGTACACTTATTCCATTCAGACAAAATACATCAATACTTCGCTCGACACCATCAAAAATCAACCATTTTGCCGAAAATACAGAAGCGGAACACTTGCAGCTAACAGTGACTGGGACATTGACTGGATTCTGCTGAGATATACCGATGTTTATATGCTTTATGCTGAAGCTCAGTATCACCAAAATGGAAAAGATGAAACATTGACGATACTGAATCGAGTGAGGAAACGTGCTGGACTAACTGATCTCAAAGCTGCTGACGTTGATACTGAAGATAAGTTTGTGGAAATACTTCTCAGAGAACGCAGAAAAGAATTTTGTTTTGAAAACCAGCGTTGGTTCGATTTAGTAAGAACTGACAAGGCACTGGACTTAATGAAGCCTTTCCTTGCTCATTATGGTTCACAATCTAACTTTACAAACCGTGATCAATATTATTATCCAATTCCTCAGCAAGAAACAGATATTACTGGGGTAAAGTAAAATCGGCATAAAATCAGTTAATAAATAAAATTATGGCTGTCTTGGAATTGAATCGAATAATTAAGCCAATCTTTTAATTTCCAAGGCAGCTTTTTGCTTTCTATATTTAATTCACACAACGGGTTATATTACTTCTACTTGCTTACCAGCGACAACCCAAAAAGCAAATAACCTTGTAGGTACGGGTAAAATATATTCAGCATCATACTTATAAGCATGGATCGATTAATTTAGCTTACAAAAAGGTGATAAGTTTGAACTAAATTTGTATCTAAAATAAACTGATGATCGCAAAAGAAAAACTCATAGCAATACTCTCATTAACTGAGAATTATCTCAGTTAATGAACTGACTCGACCGACAATACTGATAAATTCTGTCAGGCTATTTGTGCATTTTCAAACGACCTTCCTGGGAGCGGAGAAAACGGTTATCTGTTCTTGGTGTTCATGATAATGGGAAATTCTCTGGCTTAAAAGTTGATGATAAATTGTTGCTACAAATCATTAATATCAGAACTGACGGCAACATTCTGCCCCAACCGGTGATGACAGTAAACAAATTTAGTTTTGAAAATGGCGATGTCCTGGTTGCTGAGGTACAACCATCGGAGTTTCCACCAGTACGTTACAAAGGTCGCGTTTGGGTGCGTGTTGGTCCGCGAAAAAGTATTGCTTCAGAAGCTGAGGAAAAAATATTGACGGAAAGGCGTCTTTCTAATGTTCACACCTTTGATGCGATGCCATGTTTAGTCACTACCCTCTCCGATTTGGATATACCGCTCATAAAGAAGGAATTTTTACCCAAAGCAGTGGCCAAAGATATTCTTGCGGAAGATAAACGCCCTATTGAAGAGCAACTCGCATCACTTGGACTTTATGATCTGCGATACAATTGTCCGACCAATGGCGCTATTATCCTTTTCGGAGTAAATCCCGAAAGGTATTTGCATGGTTCATATGTCCAATATGTTCGGTTTAAAGGTAAAGACAGAGCTGGAGACATTATTAATGAGCATAAATTCAGTGGAAATCTCTGCAAAGGATTGGCAAAAATCGACATATTTATTGAAACAAGTATCTCGCAGAAACGACCTATCCCGGTAAGTGTTTTAAGGGAAGAAACCGTTTACAGTTATCCATACTGGGCGACCCGCGAGTTACTGATGAATTCTATCATGCATCGCGATTACGAAACCAATGCTCCGGTGCTGTTTTATGAGTACGATGACCGAATTGAGGTACAGAATCCTGAAGGATTGTATGGAAAAGTTAGTCCGGCCAATTTTCCGAATGTGAGCGATTACCGTAATCCTTTTATTGCTGAAGCCATGAAAGTCTTAGGATATGTCAATCGCTTTAGCCGTGGAGTATATAGAGTACAAAAAGAATTGACAGAAAACGGAAACGGAGAAGCCTTTTTCGATTTTTCGTTGATTACAGCTTTTAGGGTAACTGAACGAGTTTCGGAAAAATATTTTGAGGCTGGATTTGGAACAAATGCTACCCCAAAACATCCAGAAACTACCCAAGAAAAGGAGAATACTACCCAAGAAACTACCCAAGAAGAAGTCTATACTACCCAGAAAATAATTATAAAGGCGTTGAAAGATAAACCGGAAACAACTCAAAAAGAAT
The DNA here is from genome assembly GCA_937915865.1 of uncultured Prolixibacteraceae bacterium. Taxonomy (GTDB): domain Bacteria; phylum Bacteroidota; class Bacteroidia; order Bacteroidales; family Prolixibacteraceae; genus Aquipluma. Next base: position 12,227 of record CALGIG010000092.1, read on the forward strand.
TGGCAAAACTAATCGGGATTAGCATCGATGGGATTAAATATCATATTCAAAAAATGACTAAAGAAGGTATCATTAAACACAAAGACTCGACTAAAGTGGGTAAATGGATTATTCTTTCGGAGTAAGTATATCGAGATCGGTGAAACTCTTTATCAACTTGGCGATACAAAACTAACGTTTCTTAAAATACTGATAATCAGTAGAAAATAAACAGAAAGTAAATCAAAATTTGTATCGCATTATATATTAAAATATTGATATAATGCAAGTTGCATTTTCTGTATCGGCAAATAATCGTCAGTCTACCATTTGGAATACCTGTTCCCAAATTTTCTTTTGACGATACAACTCGGCCATTTTATTGTATGCAATTCGGAACCCTTTACTTCCTTCATTATAAAACCTCGGTTTATCTATATTCTGGGAACTCCCTCCAAGCGACCAAGCAATAATAAGAAGTTGAATTTTATCTTTTGAAGAATTGTTGATTAATTCAGGATTTGCTTTTACCAGTGCTTCTCCATTTTCCTTATTTGAATACGGAACTAATCCTGAAACATTGTGATACTCTTCGATTGCCCACGATCCCATATAATAGGCTTGTTGTTTTCTTTCTTCAGAAGTTAAATCAAAGAGTTTTTTTTTAGAGATGCAACAATATCAATTATGTTCGATCCTTCTCCATTTTTAACAGACTCAGCCCTGAATTCGTCCATTTGTTGTTTGAAATCTTTAGCAGCTTCTTTATCCATCTTAAGCATTTTTTGGTAAGCCTGCTCCATTTCCATGATCGTTGTTTGGTAATCAGAACCGAGGCCTTTTAGTGCATTCTTTTCTTCTTTTGCAATAAGCGCTTTCAGAAATTCTTCCTGAGAAACAGGGATAAAGAGCGGGAGCTTTTTTTTACAAACTATTGTTACTTCCTGATGATCAGTACGATAAATTGGAAATCCATAAAAATAGGCTGTCTTTTGTGGACAAAGAAAAATATCGGAGACAATGGGCGATCCAAACATTTGAAGTGGGGCATTTACGTAAAAATTAACTGTAGGCCCACCTTCAGATGCAAATCGGGTGTCATCTTCAAACAGATAGGGTAAAAAATAAATTTCGAGCGAATTATCAAAGCCAGAACAAAATACTTTCATTCCCTGCGGTGGAGCAATCGAATCCCACGAAGTAATTATTGAACATATCTTGTCAAATACAAGCTTTTGAGGCCCATTTATCTTCTTAATAATATCTCCTTTTGTGTAGGGCAAAAATACACGTTCTCCAACCACAACTCTCTTATCAGAAAAAGGTGATCGTTGTTGAGAGAAGGAATGCTTTGACAGAATAAGCAAACTGAAAAACAGACAAAAAACGATCTTATTCTTATAGCTTTTTATAAAATGGATTGCGACTTCTACTCTTTTGGCCATATCATGAGTTTTGCATTTATCCTGACTTCTTTTTCTTCATAGTCCTTCTTCCGATAACTTCCGTCTGCTACAATTGTGAAAACACCTTGAGGGTTAAGCAAATATTGTTCAAGTTCTTTTGAATTAGTTATTGACATCGGGAAAATAAACTCATTATTTTCCGTATCGTTACTCCTGATTGTTGAAGATATCCCTTCAAACGGAAGCATTGATTTCGGGTCAATAGATTCTGAAAATGAAGTCAGATCAGCGCATGGATAATCACGTTTCTGGCCGGAGTCTTCTCCCGTAGTTTTATATTTAGCAGTCTGAAATAGTTGTCGTGTATTTGAACCCAAACCAACCAATAAACAATACCGGGGACTTAAACTACTGATTGTTACATTTCCAGTTTCTAAACCGCGTTCAAGAGCAATTCCAACATTGATATCAATACCATTGCTATACCCTTTGATTTTTCCAGAACGGCTTAGTTCAAGCTTTTCTTCACATAAATCGTACTGACTGTAAGTCGCTTCTGACCTGATAACAGTAGGTTCTCCTGTTTTGTCTGTCATTGTTTTGCCTGACAAAATTTCAAAACGGTCAGTTTCAGAAAGTGCCGTTCTCAATACATTATGGCTTTCATTTATGGATCTAATTCTTTCAGGAATAATAGTCAAATCGAGAGATGAAACTGTAAATATTTGTGATTCGGATTTAGAAGTTTCGGGATTTGAAAGAGTCGGATTACCTGTTTTTGTTGATGCAGTAATTTCAATTTCTCCAATCAATTGAGTGATGTCTTTCTTTGCCTTCACATTTATCGACGGAATATAAATTGTCTTTTCTTTTTCACTTGGGGTTGTGGTTTCAGCAAAAACACTCACATAATAATCCCCACCTTTTTCAGGTGTTTTATGTGTGAATTTAACAATGCCGTATGAATCTGTTTTCTTGTCCTGTTCGTCGAAGGAGCCTTCTTCGTTGCGAACCGAAACTTTGGCGTCACGTACAGGCTTATCGTCCATATCCTTAACCTGGAACATTACAAGCACTTCATCGCCGGCTTTTGATTCAATGACTGGCTTTTTGTTTAGGAAAACCAGTTCCGGACAGATAGCTTTTCGGTCATCTTCTTTTTTTACCTTTTTCTCAAATTCTGTGATTACGTCAATCATCGGACGGGACATCGCTCCATTAAAACCAATTGACAGAGCCGCCGTCATTCCGGCATTTTCGGCTTCCGACGGAGATTCAAACGAAGTACTCCCTTTTGCCACAAGGCGTCGCGTGCCTGAAGTTATCAGATAAACCGTTACAGAATATCTTCCTGTTTCTGTCTGTTTCAATTCGCCGTAAATCATATAATCACCGCCTGAACAATCAGGCCCAAGTAATACCTGCGAAGTTGGAGATTGAAGAATCCGCATCGGTTGAAAATCGAGCGAGAAATACTCATTTGAAGATTTGGAATTCAAAAGTAGCTGATGCACACACCCAGTACTGACTTTGTATAATTGAGAATCGGGATTGGCTACACAAACGGCAATATCGTAAACATAAACAATCCGTTCACAGTCTTTTCCAAATGTGTTTGAGAGAAACAAACACATAAATACTGCAAACAAACCCGTTTTATGAAAAACTTTTCGCATAAGTTTTAATTGTCTTTTTTTACCTGGTTGCCAAAGAACTTTAAAGTACCATTGTAGGTTGTTTTTTCGGAGCCATATTCAGAATCGGATGAGATCGAACCTACAATCGGTGTTTCGTAATTGCCAGAAGGTTTCAGCAGAAAATTTACTAACTTCATTACGTTGATACGGGGCAAATCTTTGAAATACTTTTGCTCGAATTGATGTTCAAATGCCAGTTTTTCTTTATTAAGGGCATCTACTTCTACCAAATTATTTGCCATTTCGGCAACCGTCAAATCCGCTCCATAAAACAACCCGCAACCTACATTTACATAAAGACCGGACGGATGCGAACCGGAAGATTCTTGCATTAGTTTGAGCCCTTCCTTTATCCCGGTAACTGCTGACGGATCTGCCTTTTCCAATTCCTTCAAAGATGCTTCGTCCATCACAGCCGGATGGCTTTTCTGTTGTTTTCTACTGTCGTATTCCACCGTAACATTTCGCTGGGTATCAGAGCCAGATATTTTCATTGCAATTCTAAATTGAAGCTTGTCAAGTCCTGCCTTGTATTTTTCGGGATAATCGGGAATGGAAAAAACCACTTTAATTTCAGAATCTATTTCTCCGCGAGCCTTTATCTCTGTCAATGTTCCATCTTCCCACCATTTCACGTGTTCGTCAACCCACATCCAGTTTTCGGTTTCCCCGTAGTTGCTACCTATATCCATCAAACTCCCAGTAACAAACCACCCCGAAGAAGGAATGTATTGGTCTTCAACATAGCCGACAAATTCGTTTGGCAGTGCTTTGAAGAATTTCAGGTCGTTCAGGTTGAATGCCAAAAATACCGGAGATTTTATAGTATATATACCTTCCTCCTTAGTCCCATTTTTAAAATCGATCGAATTTGTAAGCTTCAGTTCAAGCTCTCCTTTGATGATATAATCATGGCCGGATGGGCTATGAATGGGTTCGTAATTGCTTTGAGCTTCAGCCAACCAGTTTATCATTGAAAATGACAAAATAAGTATGCAACCGTAAATCAACTTCATTTTAAACATTTTTTATTGTCGAAACTTACCAACCCAATATTTATAAGCATCCAGTAGTATATTGGCATATTCTTCAACCGCACTATAAGAACTCAGGTCTTCAGGATTTATTACGCCCAATTGTAGTCGAGAAATTTCATCCTGTACTTTCGTAAGTTCTCTGTAATCGGGGAAAAGTAATTTTAGAGTGGTAAGATATTGAGCAATAGCGTTGGTTTGTAATGAAGACATTTTTTCGCAATACCGGAGTCTCAGGTCATAAATTTGTTTTTCGGCGGCATGTGACCTCGCAATTTCAGCATCGGTGCATATTCCTGAACAAAGTTGTTTTTCTAAAGGACGAAGTTTCCCATTCAATATGCGTGTTTCAATGGTATCTTGTTCTTCTGCATCTTTAAATATCCGGGTTATCCTTGCCATTTTGGATGTAATCCGCTCACCAATAGTTTTTTGTTCTTTGGCCAATTCAAATAATCTGGCGCTTTTATCTTGTTTTTTTATCGTTGCCTGGGGATTTTGTTTTGCTTTTTGCATCATGTTGTTGGCATAATTTTCAGCCCATTTCTCCTGATCAGCATCACTCATTTCTCCGACTTTTTCAAAATCTTGCAGCGAAACCCCATATTGCTCACTAACAATTTTATCGGCAACTTTACGACCAAGTTCTTCGCTACCATCAGATTCCTGAAGTTTCTGTAAATCACTTTTACTTAAACCTGATTGTTTGATTTGGGTGGATATGATTTTATTTTTCTCAATATTTGACTGAGTTTTGGCCTGAATACGGTCAACAACTTCTTTCAAATCGGATTTCACTTGATATATTTTGTCCGTAAAACGGTTTATCTCCGAAGTGTCGGCAGTGCATTCAACTTTTGGAATTGGTGGAAGTTGACTCAACAATGCCTCTGGAGTAGTTTGGGCTTTTATTGACAGATGTAAGGCAAAAGTAAAGGCAAGTATAGTCGTAGATAAAATACTTTTCATGTGTATAAATTTTTATTTAACACCTTAAAATCAGCGTATTAATATTTTATTATAGTCAAACAATCCATCTGCTTATTAGCATTTTTTCTTTCGAGAGTATCTCAACGAAATGGAATTGAGCTTGCGAATTGAAGCGAATTTGTCTAGCCTTAAGCAAGATGGCTATTTCATCACATTGCGTTTTAGATTTTTATAAACTCAACCCGACGGTTCAATGCCTTGTTTGCAGGAGTATCATTTGGAGCAATAGGTTTTGTTTCGCCCATACCATCAGATTCTATGCGTGAAGCCTCAATGCCAAACGTTTTTACCAACTCATTCCTTACCGAAGCTCCACGACGTTTCGAAAGATCGAGATTGGCAGCATCGGCGCCATCGGCATCGGTATGACCCACAATTTTGATTCGTACTGTAGGGTTTTCTTTCAGCGTTTTTGCAATATCGTTAAGAGTTCCAAACGATTCGGGTTTTACCACATCTTTATTCACATCGAAATATATACCGTAGCTGACCAATTTCCCTTCGGTAATCAGTTTGCTTCGGGTATCAGGCGCAGCGGTAGTAACTTTCAGGTTGGTTACATAAGGAGCCCCATGGTTGCTCCATCCGCTAAAACGAAGACGGTTAAATTTCGTTCCGGCATGAATATTCGTCGGCATATCCAACACTTTAGCTCCCAGATGATAAATACGAAGCCTGCGGTTTTGCACCCAAACAATTACATGGTTGACTTTTTTCATGACTACCGGATTTGTAGATGATTGACCTTCAAGCCAACCTCCTACATCAAGGCTGTTATCGTAACCCTTTGTCAACCACGCTCCTTCTTCAAATGTAATCCCCAATCCTTTTTTACCCGGATAGATATCATCAGTTAATTCCACATTATCCGGATCTTCATAAAAGCCCAATGAATAACCGAAATGGGAATCGTCTTCCACATCGGGAATAACATCAAATTCCATAATAAAATTTTGAGGAAAAACAATTTGTTTTGTATAGCAATAAACGGCATCTTCCTTATTCATGTGAAACCAGTGCCCGGGAGCAATATTGGTGGTTTTCACTTCTCCACCACCATTGGTCGTCCAAAGAGTAGGAAAATCGCCAATGGCATCCTGAGAGAAATCTTCGAAATAAAGAATTTTATCACCTGGAACAAAGTCATATTTTGTAAAGCTTTTGAACATTTGTGAATCTTGGGCAGACATATCATCAGTTAAATCGGTAGAGTCGTTTCCCTTTTCTGATTCGTCTTTAGCACTGTTTTGCTCTTCTTCATTGTTTTCTTCAGCATTCGCTTTTTTCTTTTTGAAGAGCTTTCCTACACCTTCTTCAATTTTGTCAATTCCTTTGTCAATTCCTTCGTCAACACGTGTTTCGGCACGGTTTGCCGATTTATCTTTGAGTTTGTCTTTGATATTAAACTGTCCATAGGCAATCGTAGCAGCAGCCAGTATCCACAAGGTAAATATGATTTTAACAGCTTTCATAAAACAAGTTTTTGAGTTTAATAATCAAATTTACTTCCTCTGTTTATCAAAACATTGTAAAAAACGGACAATGGCTTTGTAAAGTCTTGATTGCAGTCTTATTGGATACCAGAAAATAATTTCACTAAACGAAGATCGCGATGAAAAAAAGTGCCGGGTGACTCACCTATAAATTTACGGAAGTCGTTTACAAAGTGTGGCTGATCGAAATATTTGCCTGTAAATACGATATTCTGGAAGTCAATTTCGTTCGCTTCTTTCAAAGCATTTAAAACCTGGTTGGCCCGGACAATGCGGCATAGCGATTTGGCGGAAACTCCAATCCGGCAGTAAAAATTCCGGCGAAACGATCGGCTGTTTAAATTCACATCATTGATTAAATCACTGATGTGGATCAGTCCATTCGATTCATAAATACGCTCATAAGCAATATCAATATTGTCGGGTATATATTCTTCGCCTTTAGTTAAGTCATTTAAATATTTCTGGAAAATTTGAACCCGTGCTATAAATCCTTCCGCATTTTTGAGTTCTTCATACAAATCAACAGGAATTACATCATCGATCCTTCTATAAGATGGTATTCGGCATGTATTCAATGAAATATTAAATAAGCGGGAGAATACACTTGTTTTACATGCAACGCCAAAGGAATCGATAGGAAGTGTTGCTTTGATCGAAACCGGCCCAAGAAAGGGAAGAGTTAAAAAGTACGGTGGAAGTTCTTGTGAAAATGAGTTGTTTATACTCATATCGACCTCACCTTTAAAATTGAACATCAAGGTACACGAACCTTCAGGAATATGTTTATCGCTATAACTTCCTGTTTTTGATTTCGATTCCAAAAATAAAAACCGTCGGACCAGGAAAGCTGATGATTCATCTGGTTCACAACATGAAGATGTGAGATTAATAGGCATTCAAATCTATTCCATTTTAAATCGTAGAATAAAAATAATTAGTTTAATTGATTAAGAATTGTAAAAAACGGACAAAATGGAACAATCCTAAAATTTAATATTGAATACTAAAATTTGTATTTTACCAATATTTAAAGTATTAACACAACGAAGTTACATTTGATATATCAAAAAGTGATCATATTAGTGACCAGGAATTAAAAAGCTAAAAGTTGCTCCTTTGTTTTCTTCACTTTCAACCCAGATACAACCATTATGCTTTTCAACAAACTCTTTGCAAAGTAATAGTCCAAGTCCATTGGTCGATTCACCTTCAGTTCCTGAGCGTTTTGTACTCACATCTATCCGGAACAAGTTTTTAAGTAAATCGGGTGATATACCAATACCTGAATCTTTAACCGAGATAATCATTGAATTATTTTCTCCATAATGCGCTGAGATGGTTATCTCCCCTCTCCGATGAGTATATTTTATAGCATTCGATATAAAATTCCGAATTATTAGCTGTACCATATTTTCGTCGGCATACATTAATAGCTTATCCGGCGATGTATCGTATGTAAGATTTATTTCCTTTTTTGCCGCCTGTGTTTTGGCCGAATACAACAAATCATTAATCAATTGATCTACATTAAGTTCTACTGGGTTAAATTCAATCCGGTTTGTGTTTGAACGAGCCCATACCAAAAGGTTTTCCAAAAGTTGCGATGTTTCTTTAGATAATTCTTTTTGCAGTCCAAGGAATACATATAGTGTTTCTTCATCAACACTCCCCTTCTCAGCAATCATCTCAGATATTGATAACATATTACCAATAGGACCTCGTAAATCATGCGCAATTATTGAGAAAAATTTATCTTTGGTAGCATTAAGTTCCCTCAATTCATTGTTTTGTCTGCAAATTTTTAAATGTGTTGAAACCCTGGCAATAACTTCGGCTGCCTGAAATGGTTTTGTTATATAATCAACTCCTCCGGCATCAAATGCTCGTACCAAATTTTTGCTATCATTTAATGCACTTATAAAAATTACAGGAATATCGTTAAGCTGGGGACTTTCTTTCAACCTCCTGCATACCTCAAAACCATCAATGCCAGGCATCATAATATCCAAAAGAATTATATCCGGTTTTTCCTTTTCAGCAACCTGAATGGCTAATTCACCATTTAATACCGGGCGAATTTTATATCCTTCTTCCTTTAATATTTCGCCTAAAATTTTCAGATTATTTGGAACATCATCAACGATGAGGATATTCGACGTTTTTTGATTAATAGTATATTTCAGATTCATAGTTCATCTGATTTGGGATAAAAGAGTATTAAAATAGTTATAATCGTAATTATTAGCGAATAACAAAAGGTGCACAGACAATTCTTTATCTTCCAACCTAATTTTTTCGATCAAAGCAATAAGCCGTTCAAAATCAGCAACTTCAATTGAATCATTCATTTCCCGAATCATATCAGCTGTCAATCTTTTCAATTTCTCAACAACTTGCTCCTCCAAAAGAGGATCTTCAATTGTAGATTCTATACTTTCATTATCGTAAATATATCTGATTCCCAGCACATTTCCAATCGCATTAAACAATTCATTTTCCCGAAAAGGTTTACGTATATATCCCTGAATACCGAGTGCATCTATATTTCTTCGTTCATCTTCAAAAGAACTGGCTGTTAAGGCAATTATTGGTATATTCTTTCCTTTGGCGGTCGATTTTATAAATTGGCTGGCTTCATAACCGGTCATTTCCGGCATTCTCATATCCATTAGAATTAAATGCAGATTATATTTTTCAAACTTGGTAATTGCATCTTTGCCATTGACTGCTTCAATCGTTTTAAATCCAACCAGATTTAACAATGTCACAATCACGTTCCTGTTCTTATCAACATCATCGGCAACAAGTATATTTATGTCGCCATTAGTCTTTTTAAAACCAATAACCTTATTCTGAATTATTTCGGTTGATGTCATTTTATCGCCTTCCTTAAAATCGACAAAAAATGAAAATACGGATCCCTTTCCTACTTCGCTTTTCACCGAAATATCTCCACCCATAAGAATAGCCAATTCGCGACTCAAGGCCAATCCCAAACCAGTACCACTGTTTGTTTTTGTACCGGAGCTCGTTTGAACGAAAGATTTAAAAAGCTTACCTATCTCATTTTCAGCTATACCCTGTCCCGAATCCTGAATTTCAACGAATAATTGAGTTTTGTCCAGCCCAACTTTATTTACTCGAATCCGAACAGCAATACCTCCATCATCGGTAAATTTAATGGCATTGCTTATCAGGTTTATGAAGATTCTTCTCAATTTATTATCATCAATACAAATATGTTGAGGAATATCGGGCGATGCTTCAAAAATAAATTGCAAATGTTTTGTCTTTGCCGGTTCTTTAAACAGCATTTGAATATCAGCAAATAAGGCATAAATATCAACATTCTTGTTATTCAGTTCTAACCGGCCAGCTTCCATTTTCGATAATTCAAGAATATCATTTATCAACGATAATAAATGTTCTCCTGCCCTGATAATCGAGATACTGTACTCTTTTTGCAACGAAGTCAAACTCTTGTCTCGATTCATTAATTGAGAAAATCCAATTATCGCATTTAATGGCGTTCGTATCTCATGCGACATATTTGCCAGAAAAACACTTTTTGATTTGTTGGCATATTCAGCTTCCTGCCTGGCTCTCAATAAGATTGCTTCATTCTGCTTTTGTTCAGTAATATCCCAATCAATCCCAACCATCCCAACTGGTATATTTTCCTTGTTGCGTTGAACTATGGCGATTGAACGAATAGAATGAATTGTTCCATCTGGCCAAACAACCCTAAATTCGGTATTCAGTTGTTTTTCTCCTTTCACGGCCAAAGCAATTTCTTCAGTAATTCGCTCAATATCGTCTTTATACAGATTTTTTAACCAAGCTTCATTACTATCATCCGGCGATTTTTTCTCTTCCCCAAATAATTTAAACAATTGCTCATCAGCATACAACTCATTGGTAAGCAAATCCATTTCCCAAACACCAATACCTCCCACAAAGGTTGCCATAGCCAACCGTGTCGAAACTCGTTTGAGCTCTTCTTCAGCTTCTTTTTTATCAGTAATATCATTGGCTATACCTAAAAATCCGGTTATCTGATTGTTCATGTCTCTAATGGCCGTAACAATCAGGTTTACATATAAGGTTGAACCATCTTTCCTGATATATTTCCAGGTACGTTCTTCATGGTCCTGAACTCTGGCTTTGGCTACAAAAGTCTCAAACCCATGAATTATCCGTCCAAATAGGTCCGTTAATTCCTGACTTCTTTTTTCAACTTCATCGTAATCATGAATAATTGCCGGGGTGGTTTTGCCAGTCATTTCTTCAGCTTTATAACCTAGCATATATTCAGATCCCTTGCTAAAAACAGTAATAATACCATTAACATCAGTTGCAATAATAGAAGAATGTATCGCAGCATTCAATACATCAGATAATGATTTATGCGCAGCTTGCAGCTGCATTTCGGCTTGTTTTCTTTCGGTAATATCGTGCGTAACTCCAACCAATCCAGTAATTTGTCCTGCCACATCAAAAAGTGGCACTTTCGAAATCAGTAAAGATCTTAGATTCCCAGATTTGTCGAAGAGTTCACCTTCCTTATCAATTATTGAGTTTCCTGTATGAATAACAAACTCATCCTCTTCAATCGATTTTTGAGATTGTTCTACTCCAAATAATTGTAAATCAGTTTTATTAATTACTTCACTTTCTGATTCTTTACCTGAAAACAAAACATCTTTTGGATTTGAAATAATTTTCCGGCCAAGCCTATCTTTCACATAAACAGCGTCTGGTATCAAATCGATAATTGTTCGAAAAAGTGTCCGTTCGTTCTGCAAAATCTCTTGCGATAATTTACGTTCGCTAATATCCTCTTTAATTGCCAGAAAATTAATTATTTGCCCATGCTGGTTTTTTACTGCCGTAATTGTAGCATATTCCCAATATAGTTCTCCGCTTTTCTTTTTGTTATGAAATTCACCTTTCCATTCGCCTCCTGATCTAATTGTTTTCCAAAGTTCTTTATAGGTCTCTGACGAAGTATAGCCCGACTTTAAAATTCTCGGATTCTTCCCAATGACCTCATCTTTTGAATAACCGGTCAGATCACAAAATTTTTTATTAACATATTCAATTTTTCCTTTTAAATCAGTAATTACGATCGATGCAGGATTTTGTTCAACAGCAAGAGATAATCTTAAAATAACTTCTTCCGCTCGTTTCCGTTCATCAATTAACCTGATTAGGTATTCTGACATATCATGACTATCCGAAAAAGTATCAGAATATTCACCCGACACAAGTTCAGACGAATTCAATGCATTTATTGCTTCCCTGATTTTACTTAAAACTTCATTCTGATTTTCAGCATCTTGTTTTAGTCTTTGAAAGGCATTTCTGAGTTCAAGTGAACTTATCTCAATAGAATTCTGTAATAATAAAATATCATCATCATATCCTTCATAAGTTCTGTTTACATCGTTTATAAAATTCCAAAATTCTTCTGGAACATTCTCCAACGAGCCATAGTGTTTCTTGAGTTGGCGGTTCAGCAACTTGGTGAATTTATTCTCCATGATTCGGCATTTTATATTTCCTTAAATAAAGTAATTGTCATGGTCTGATTGTGCAACTCACATCGTTGATCAAAAGGTTGCGATGGGCAAATTTCACCATAAGAGTAAAAACCGGTAATGGTAACCTGTTCGCCAATAACCTCACGAATGGTTTCCAGTTCTTCTTCAACACGTTGCTTCAATACTAATTTTCGGCCAACACAACTTATCAGAATAGCCAAATCGGCCTTTGAATTTTTCAAGCTGATACGCGACATCTCGGCTGCGCCAGTTGCACCGTCTACCAACCTGTCGAAATTTGCTTTCATAAGCCGTACATATTCTCCCTGCGGAATGTCCCCGGCAAAAACCATACTTCCATCTTCTTCGTTTACAGATAAAACCGTACGTACCAACGAGATACCAGAATCCTGAAGTCTAAGATTCAATGGGAATAATAGTGCTGAAGCCGGAAGATTTGCAGCATGTGCACCAAGGTAGCGTTTATAAAGTTCCAGAGCAGGCTGACCATCCAGCTCATAAAGAATATTTGCATTAGACTTGGTCACCTCACGGTCAACACCAAATGAATCCCATCCTCCCATTGATCCATAACCCACCTGAAGATTCTGCCCATAAAAACCAATGGCAATTACCATATCCTTTTGCGCAGCCTGGTTGTGTACAATAACCGTTTCGCTGAAATTACTCTGATCGCCTGCCAGCCCGCCAGTTACCGAAACACGATTCTTAAGTTGGTCATTAAATCCATCGGTGAGATCGCTACCATTGATATTGAGACCTTCAGACAAAACCATTATATGAACTAAATTATCCTTATCAAGCACCGATGCAAGTTTTTGTCCTACTTCATAACTATCACCCATTGAGATGATTGCTTCTCCGGCAACCTCAATTGTTGTTCGTTCAAAATAAACCGCAGTACTTATGATGCTGGAATCGTAAACTTCATCGTGATAAATCTCACCCGAAGTGGAACATCCAACTACTTGCGCATTCGGATAGGATTCTTTGATATAACTAATGTTTTTTTCGATCTTTAACAGGTCCTTGTTGCCAAACAGAAAAACAAGCTGGGCCCTATTTTTCAACTCGTTATCTGTCTTTTTCACCCAACCTGTTAATTCAGAAAAGATACTTTGCTCGGTTTTCATAAGCTTCAGATTAAAGAGGCAATATTATTATAAGAAAATCTCAATCAACAACTTTAATGTTTATTGCTAAATATATTAAATATCTTTGAATCTATACTGTAAATATTATTGATATAACCACTTAAATAAGTAGAATGAAAAAACCAAATTACATGTTTTAATACTCATTCAACCCGAACATTGCTCGCCTGCGCTTATGCCAAAGTCAACTTATATTTCATCACTCTTATATAAAAGAGTGGTAAAGTGCCAGCTTACTGGTAAATGAATAAGTACTTTTAAATGCTACAACAAATGGTTCTGATAATTACTCCTATTTGCTTAAGATTTCATTTTAGCAAACCCCTAAGCAATTAAAAAGTTTAAAAGAACATTGGTTTATTTTAACATCTTATTAACTCAATAATTTGAATTTTATAATTCAAGCAAATCAGGTTTTTTTTAATTTCGGCACACTTAAATTCTAATACTTAAACAAACAATACTAATGAAGACGCAAAAAATTTTTTACCACCTGTTTATTCTTAGCATTATTGGGGTAATTCTGTTTTCGTGTAAGCAAAAACCCGTTGATGAATCGGTTGTGCGTGATACAAAATACAAGCAAAGTATAATTGAGACATATAAGAAAGTAGGTTTATTCTGTACGCTCAATTATATACCTGGTTTATCGGTTGCTGTTTCGGTTGACAATAAAGTAGTATTTGCTGATGGTTTTGGCTATTCAAATCTTGAGCTAAAAACAAAATCATCGCCCTCACATCTTTATAGAATAGGTCAGATATCAGAACTTATTACCACACTTACTGCTGCAAAACTTTCAGAAGAAGGAAAACTTAACCTTGATAAACCAGTTGGAGAATTATATCCTGGTTTAGCAACAAAACCTGCCAATTATACACTATATCAGTTGGGAGTACATTCCTCTGGCATACGCGAACAACATGCTGAAGCGGGCAAGGGTAAGGAAATAACCTATGACACATTAATTCCAACTTTTATTAATGACAACTTACTTTATGACCCAGGTGTAAATGTGTTACATACCGAACTTGGAATCGATTTATTAGGTTATCTCATTCAAAAGTCTGTAAATACTCCTTTTTTGAAGGTGGTTAAAAAAACACTTACCGATAACCTTAAACTTACCGGAACTGTAGCGGATAATCCTTACATTATATTTGACAAAAAAAGTAGCCAATACAACTACGACTTTGTTGCCCAGCCTATTGTTGCCGGGCAGATTGACTTACGGGGGAAAGAAGCTTCTGCCGGATATTTAAGTACAGTTCTGGATTTGGTTAAAATAGGTAATGCGTTACTCTATCCCGGTTTTCTGAAGAAAGAAACACTTGACCGAATTACTAAGCCATACACTTTAGCTTCAGGACAAAATTCGCCTTTTGCTTTTGGTATTTTGGTAAATAAAGATATGGAGGGCCGTACATTTTGGGGGCAGAAAGGAATGGTTGCAGGAGGTACATCAATCATACTTATTTATCCGGATGACAAACTTGTTGTTGCTATTGCTTCGAATGTAGGAAATACCACCTGGGAACCACCTGTATTTGAAGTTGCATCTGCTTTCCTCGATCAACTTCATCCTGAAAGAAAAGCAAAAAGAGAAGAGCAATTGAAGCAAGAAGAAGCTCGGAAAAATCAATCTCAGCAAAACAAATAAAGACTTTCTGAAAAAATAAAAAATCCGAAAGAAGGTCAAAAGATCATCTTCCGGATTTTTTATTTTCTTGATGTTGTTCAGCAACAATCAAATATATTACCAGGCAAATAATGGTAAATCTTTCATTAGAGCATTCACACGTTTACGAACAGAAGTGATAACTTCTTCATTATCAATATTGCTTATTACTTCGTCAATCAAATCAACAATCACTGGCATCAAATCTTCTTTAACACCACGAGTTGTAATAGCAGGTGTTCCAACCCGAAGTCCCGAAGTTGTAAAAGGAGAACGGCTATCAAACGGAACCATATTCTTATTAATAGTGATATCAGCACGAACAAGAGCATTTTCAGCTTGTTTTCCAGTTACTTCAGGGAATTTGGTACGCAGGTCGATCAACATCGAATGGTTGTCGGTTCCGCCTGAAATTACTTTATATCCTTTAGCAATAAAAGCTTCAGCCATAACAGTAGCATTTTTCTTTACCTGGGCTTGATAAACTTTATAAGAAGGATCTAAGGCTTCGCCGAAAGCTACAGCTTTTGAGGCAATCACATGTTCAAGCGGACCTCCTTGCTGACCTGGGAAAACAGCAAAATCCAAAACCTGCGACATCATTTTAGTTACTCCTTTGGGTGTCTTGAAACCAAAAGGATTTTCAAAATCTTCACCCATCAAAATAATACCTCCACGTGGGCCCCGTAATGTTTTATGAGTTGTTGATGTTACAATGTGAGCATATTTTACCGGATTTTCGAGTAGACCAGCAGCAATTAAACCAGCAGGATGAGCCATGTCAATCATTAACATGGCACCAATTTTATCGGCAATTGCCCGCATACGGGCATAATCCCATTCACGCGAATAAGCCGAAGCTCCGCCAATAATCAGTTTAGGCTTGTGTTCTAACGCCAAAACTTCCATTTCATCATAATCAACACGACCTGTATCCTCTTTCACATGGTAAGCAATTGGGTGGTATAAAACACCTGATGAATTAACTGGTGAACCATGAGACAAGTGACCACCATGAGCCAGGTCCAGTCCCAAAAAACAGTCACCAGGATTAAGAATTACCGATAAAACTGCCGCGTTGGCCTGAGCTCCTGAATGAGGCTGAACATTGGCATAAACAGCACCAAAAACTTCTTTTATACGGTCGATAGCCAGTTGCTCAGTCATATCCACATACTGACAACCTCCATAATAACGGTTGCCTGGATACCCTTCAGCATATTTGTTGGTCATTACTGATCCCATAGCTTCCAGAACCTGATCACTTACAAAGTTTTCTGAAGCAATCAATTCAATTCCGCTTAGCTGACGTTGACGTTCTTTTTCAATGATCTCAAATACTTTGATATCTCTTTCCATTGCGGTAAATGTATTGGTTAAAATTGAGGGCGTAAAGGTATAATAAAAACAGGTTGGCTTAAAAATGAAGTTATTTAAAAAAACAGGTATTTTTGAACAATTAAAGTTTTAGTAAAATGCAAAATAAACCTTTGTTTTTTGAATCAGCTTGTATTTTCAGCATAATAGGCAGCGCTATAGGTTTTATTAGCATGTTTATATCTTCTTTTTTTTTCAGGTTTATTACTGAAAAGATTACCTCGATAACCAATATCACAGCAACAGAGAAACTAAGCCCTACCTATTTCGCCTTTCTTGGTTCAGCATTTTGTATCTCGTTTGTGGGAGCTATAAAATTATACAGGTTGCGTAGAAGTGGGCTTTATCTTTATCTGTCAGCTCAAGCATTAATTTTATTTATCCCGGTTTTATGGCTTGGTTCACAAGCTTTTTCGACAACAAATGCCATTTTCACAACAATATTTGGTACTGTTTATCTTTATTATTTCAGAATTACAAGATAGACTTTATTCTGTCGATAAATCGGCCATTGTATCACGATAAACAGAGAATACCCTTGCTCGGGAAATAAATCCAATGTATTTGCCATCGTCTAAAACAGCCAGGTTATATCGTCCGCACGATTTAAACTTTTCAACGACAACTTCCATCGGATCATCAGGTGAAATAAAGAATTCTGGCATGTACATTAATTCGCGAACTGTAATTTTATCATATAAACCCTGATCAAACATCAGGTTTCGAATATCGTTCATTTTAATCATGCCTATAAGCATTCCATCGGCATCAACAACAGGAAATAAATCGCGTTTCGAGCGTGCAATATAAAAAGTGAGTTCTCCAAGGGTCAAATCTGGCGTTAATACTTCAAAATCAGTTTCTATCAACTCTTTAGCATTCATAAAGTGCATCGCAGCTTTGTCTTTATGATGAGTAACAAGCTCGCCCGACTCAGCTAAACGTTTTGTATAAATAGAATGTGGCTCAAAACGGGTTACTGTTACATAAGCAACAGTTGCTGAAATAAGCAACGGAACGAGCAATTGATATCCCCCGGTTATTTCCGCAATAAGAAAAATTCCTAATAATGGCGCATGCATTACTCCAGCCATAAGGGCTCCCATACCAGCCAAAGCAAAATTAGCATGAGGCAAGTGTAATCCCAAAAAAGTATTAAGCGAAAGCGACAATATATATCCCCCAACGGCGCCCATGAATAATGTCGGAGCAAAAATTCCACCTACACCACCACTTGCGGTTGTAATAGACATTGCAAATACTTTGAAAATCAAAATGAACATGAGGATAATCAATAAAATATAATTATCTGATTTCCAGTCAAAAAACAAAGAATTATTTAGTAAATCTGAACCTTGTTCATTGAAAATTTTATTGATTGATTCGTACCCTTCACCCCAAAGTGATGGAAATAAAAAAATTAAAACTCCTAAAGTTAATCCGCCTAAAACAAGTTTTAGATAACTGTTTTTTATCCTTTTTACAAAACTTTCCACAAACATTCCCGTTCGAGTAAAATAAAAAGAAATTAAACCACAAAAGATACCCAATATAATATAGTAAGGAAGATTATCGTAATTAAACTGATTATCGAGTGAAAAATTAAACATAACTTCTTTGCCCATGAAGAAATAAGCAAGTGTAGCTGCAGAAATCCCTGAAATTAAAAGAGGTATCAGTGATGCCATAGTCAAATCAAGCATCAGTACTTCCAAAGTAAACATGATCCCAGCAATTGGTGCCTTAAAAATACCAGCAATTGCTCCGGTTGCCCCACAACCAATGAGCAAACGAACCTGGCTCTGGTTCAATTTAAAAAGCGAAGATATGTTTGAACCTATTGCTGCTCCTGTATAAACAATAGGTGCTTCTGCCCCTACCGAACCACCAAATCCAATAGTAAATCCACTGGTAATAATTGATGAGAACATATTATGTGCTTTTATCAGGCTGCCTTTTTTTGACAAGACAGCCAAAATTTTAGACACACCATGGCTTAAATCATCCCTAATGAGGTACTTTATTATCAATACGGTAATTAAAATACCAATCATCGGGTAAGCAAGATAAAAGTAGCTTCCGGTTGAAGTTTCAAAGTGCTTGGTCAAAAAATGACTGACATAATGAATAAAGTTTTTTAGCATAAAAGCGGCTATTCCACTAACAATACCCACTAATAAACTAAGTATATATATTAAATTTTTCTCCGATGTTTTTGCTAATATAATTTCAATCCGTTTATTCATACTTTTTATTGACTTTTCTTTTTAAAGATTTCTTTCATTGTTTGCCAGAATGGTTTTTTCTCCTGTGCTTGTTTTGCTTTTGCATCCTCAGTTTGAGTTGATTCCTCCTTATTTTCATCTTTATTTGCTGATTTTCGAAGGTTCTCTCCTTTTCCGAATAAATTACGGAAGAACCCTTTGGAGGGAACTTCAAGAACATCGCGATAAGGAGGAATATTCATCAATGCCATATTTTCATCAGATGGAGACTGAAAACTACTGTTTCTCATATTCTGATATTTAGCTTTCCGTAAAATCTGGTTGTAAAATTCGCCAACGATAGGCAAGGCTGTTCGCCCCCCGGCTCCTTCACCCAATGATCTGAAATGAATTGATGGATCTTCTCCTCCAACCCAGGCGCCTGCCACTAAAGTTGGTGTCATACCAATAAACCAGCCATCAGCCTGATCTTGTGTGGTGCCTGTTTTCCCGGCAAATTCAGAATCAATTCCCCAAGCAGTGCGAATAGCATTACCTGTTCCTTCATTGACAACTGATTTGAGCATCTGGGTAATTATATGGCAATTTTCAGGAGAAGCAATTGTATCTTGCGATTGCACATTCGAAAACTTTTCGAGTGATTTTCCGATATTCGATTCTATTGATTTCAAGTAATATGGAGAAATTCTTCGTCCTCCGTTTACCAGAGTGGAATATGCACAAACCATTTCCTGAAGTGAAACAGAAGCTGTACCAAGGGCTAACGACGGATAAGGCGGCAAATCCGAGTCAATTCCCATCTTTTTTGCTAAATCAACTACATTCGAGATTCCAGCTTTCATTAAAACCTCTACAGCAATTGTATTTATTGATTTTGATAAAGCACCTTCCATCGAATAGTAACCTGTATATTCATCATGCGAATTTTCAGGTGACCAATTATCATATTCAACATAAACTTTTCGTTCATTGGCAAAATAAGTATCTGGAGAAACTCCTGCTTCGAGGGCTCCCAAGTAAACTATGGGTTTAAACGTTGATCCAACCTGACGTTTGGCTGTTGTATGATCGTATTTAAAATAACGAAAATCATTTCCTCCAATGTACGCCTTTAATTCTCCTGAATACGGATCAATGGCCATAAACCCTGTATTCAGAATTCTCAGGTAATATTTTATTGAATCCAGTGGCGAAATATCAGCCTGTTTTTTACCATCCCAGGTAAACAATGTGGTGGAAATAGGTTGATTAAATACTTCTTTAATCTGATCTTCAGGTATTCCGGCCTTTTTCATAGAACGATACCGGTCAGAACGTTTCATTGCCCTGTAAATTACCGACTGATCGTTACCCCAGGGATTTTTCTTTCCCCAGATGCCTTCAAAAGTAGCCTGAAGATTTTTCATCTGGTCGGCAACTGCATTCTCAGCAGCTATTTGCATATCAAAATCAATTGTTGTTCTGATTTTTAAGCCATCGGTGAATAAATTATATGGCTTATTATCATCTTTTTGATGATTGTCGCACCAATCCTGAAGAAAAGGCCTAAGTTTTTCAATCAAATAAGGCGCAGGTCCTTCGGTATAAGTAATAAGATTGTAGGTAAGATTTAGTGGTTCAGCCTTATATGTCTTTGCTTCGGCATCAGTAATATAATCATACTTTGCCATTTGATCGATCACCACATTACGACGTTCCAACGACCGCTCAGGGTTTTTACGCGGATTATAGCTATTATTGGCTTTAAGCATTCCAATCAAAGTTGCTGCTTCCGGTATTTTTAGTTTTGATGGTGGTTTACTGAAAAAACGTTCAGAAGCAACACCAATCCCAAAAGTATTTTCAGCAAAAGGAACAGTATTCAAATAAAGCGTTAAAATTTCTTCTTTAGTGTAAAGCTTTTCTAAACGATAAGCAATAATCGATTCACGCAGTTTATTAATTGGCATTGTCAATGGGCCAAAAGATTTACGCGGATAAAGATTTTTGGCAATTTGCTGACTTAATGTACTTCCACCACCTGCACTACGGTCTTGCAAAAGAAGTGATTTCAGGAAAACGCGCAGTAATGCAATTTCGTCAATTCCCCTATGTTTATAAAATCTCGAATCCTCGGTAGCAATGAGTGCGTTAATTACATTAGGCGAAATTTTATCAAAACTCACATTCGTACGGTTTTCGATATAATAACGACCCAGCAAACGACCATCGTTGGCATATACTTCTGTCGAAACGGGATTTTTTATATTTTGAAGCTCAGCACTCGAAGGCACAGGACCAGTGAATCCAACATAAACTACCAAAAACAAAAGGAATCCAAGTAGTAATAATGCCACACCTGCTTTCAATGAGAAAATGAAGATTTTACGTCCAAGGCTCCTCTTAGAGCTACCCGATTTTCGCGCTGATGATTTTATTTTAGATGATGATATTGGTGTTTTCTTTGCCATTTCAGTGTTGATATAATTCAAAGGGAATTAGAACAAACTTAGTCTAAAATTTCCAATTTTATCAAATCTGCCTGCGTTAGACTCCTACATATTAGATTCGAAATTTTATTTTTACAGGTTTAATGGCTGGCTAGACAGATTTTGACCGCAAAAGTAGATTAAAAACAATCTATTCAGGGTAAAATTTCATAAAAGTTAAACTAAAGTTCAATTAGTCACGTTTATATCATTGCAAACAGATAAACATTCTACCAAAAATGAAGGTTGCGATTAGTGGATCTGGTGGATATATTGCGAGCAAACTAATTGAGATGCTGGCGCATAGTAACTATACGATTATTCGCATACAAAGAGAGCACCTGAGAGATGTTACAACCCTCGTTTCGATTATTGATGGAACTGACGTGGTTATTAATTTGGCCGGAGCACCTATTTTCAGGCGATGGACCAAAAAACACAAAGAAGAAATTTTAGAAAGCCGCGTTCAATCAACTAAGAACATAGTTAAAGCAATAAACCAACTTGTATACGAAAAACGTCCAAAATTATTAATATCGGCCTCTGCTATAGGTATTTATAAACCAGGATTAATACATACTGAATCAATTTATTCATTGGATGATAGTTTTGTCTCAAATATTGTTTTGAACTGGGAAAATGCAACGTCAGACCTTTCGCCTGATGTAAGAAAAGTTATTTTCAGAATTGGACTTGTATTGGGAAAAGACTCTAAAACAATCCAAAATTTATTACCAGTTTTTAAATTAGGTCTTGGAGGAAAACTAGGCTCCGGAAAACAACCTTTCCCGTTCATTGATATTAATGATGCAGTCAGGGGAATACTTTGGAGTATTCGAAATGAAAAAGCAAAAGGCATATACAACCTGGTTTCGCCGCAACATATTACTAATGAAGAATTTACCAAAGCCTTAGCAAAAGCAGTTAAAAGACCTGCCATTTTTGCTGTTCCCTCAGTAATTTTACAATTATTACTTGGTGAAAGGTCTACCCTACTCCTAAAAAACCCAATTGTTTATCCTGAAAATCTTATAAATCAAGGATTTGTATATTTATATTCAGATATTGAAATGTGCCTAAATCAAATTATAACCAACGTTGATTAATAGGCATTTCCCTGTTTTAAAAAAGATAATGAGATATACCTATCGCTGCTAAATCAATCCAATCTTTTCCCCTCAATATCTTCAAATATTAAATCTTAATACGGGTTAAATAAAAAAGTTATATTATTATTTATACATATAAATATTAATATAAGATATTATACAACATTTAATGTACTGATTTCTAATGACGAATATTGGACAAATTATTGATCTGGAATATTTATTTTTAAAAAAATAATCATAAAACCTTTTCAATGACGAACCAATCAAATGTGGAATATCAAGATTGTAAAGGAAATCAAATACACGAAGATGAACTTTACGATCGTTTGTCGATAATCGTTAAATCGCAGAGAACCGTTCCAGGGGCCTTGATCCCAGTTTTACAAACAGCCCAAAATCTTTTTGGGTATCTACCCGAAAAAGCCTTACGATTAATTAGTCGCGAGCTAAAATTGCCATATAGCGAAGTGGCCGGGGTTGTAGGTTTTTACTCTTATTTCTCTACTATCCCGAAAGGGAAACACACCATTCGTGTTTGTCTAGGTACTGCCTGCTATGTCAGAGGAGGACAGGATGTTTTAAAAGCAATGTCGAAAGAACTGGAAATAAGCGTTGGAGGAACAACTCAGGATCGCAAATTTTCGCTTGAAGTTGGCCGTTGCTTCGGTGCCTGCGGCCTCGCTCCCGTTGTTATGGTTGATGATGAAACTTTCCAGAGAGTAAGCCCATCAAAAATTAATGACATCCTAAATAGTTTCGAATAATTTCGAACTGATTTCTACACCAATCAATTACCTTTCAAACTACTACCTTTAGAAAACCAATTAATATGCAAAAAATAAACACGCCTGAAAAATTTGATCGTTTTTTTCAGGAGATTTCCAAACAATACACTGAAGAATACAATCGTTATAAGGAAATTATTCAGATTTGCGTTGGGGGAGGTTGCATTGCATGTGGATCGATGAAACTCAAAGCTGAATTTGAAAAAAAGTTTCAGGAACAAAATCTTGATGGAAAATATCTTATCAAAGGAACCGGTTGTTTAGGACCATGTTCAAAAGGTCCGGCTATTCTGCTTAAGAAATCCGACATTTTTTATGAAAATGTTCAGGTTGCTGATGTTGGCGAACTTATTGAAAGTCACATCAAAAATGGTGTTCCTGTTGAACGGTTATTACATCACAGCGATGAAGATGGTAAACCACTTCCCAAAATTCATGATATAAAGCTCTTTAAGAACCAGAAAAAAATTGTCCTCCGGCGTTGTGGAAACATTGATCCGGAAAAAATTGAGGATTATATTGCCTCAGGAGGTTATGTTTCCATGAAAAAGGCGTTGACCGAGATGAATCCAGATGAAATTATTGAACAAATGAAAATTTCGGGGTTACGGGGTCGAGGCGGTGCAGGGTTCCCAACCTTTATGAAATGGAACTTTGCTAAAAGAGAAAATGCCGATCAAAAATATATGCTATGCAATGCTGACGAGGGTGATCCAGGTGCTTTTATGGACAGAAGTATATTGGAAGGCGATCCGCATAGTGTTATTGAAGGCATGATTATTGGCGCTTACACCATTGGTGCAACGAAAGGTTTTATTTACGTCAGGGCTGAATATCCGCTCGCTGTCGAGCGCCTGAACAAAGCTATTGATCATGCCCGTGAAATGGGTTTACTCGGTCAAAATATACTTGGTTCGGGATTCACGTTCGACCTTGAAATACGCATGGGATCGGGTGCATTTGTTTGCGGGGAAGAAACTGCATTAATGGCTTCGATCGAAGGCAAGCGTGGTGAACCACGACCACGGCCTCCATTCCCAACAACTGCCGGTTTATGGGGAAAACCATCGGTTCTGAATAATGTGGAAACCTTTGCTAATGTTTGCACCATCATTGAAAAAGGGGGTGAATGGTTCGCCCAATTTGGAACAGGAAAAAGCAAAGGAACAAAGATATTTGCCCTCACCGGAGCAATCAAAAATTCAGGATTGTATGAAGTTCCGGTCGGTACATCGCTGGGCGATTTGATTTACGATATCGGCGGCGGAACCAATAGCGGGAAACCGTTTAAAGCAGCTCAAATCGGAGGTCCGTCAGGAGGTTGTATTCCGAAACAACACCTCAACGTTTCGCTCGACTACGAGTCGCTAAACGAGCTCGGCGCAATTATGGGCTCCGGCGGATTGGTTGTTATGGATGAAGATTCGTGTATGGTTGATGTGGCCAAATTCTTCCTCGACTTTGTTTTGGAAGAATCATGTGGAAAATGTACACCATGCAGGGTTGGAACCAAACGCATGTACGAAATACTGGATAGGATTACACTTGGTTTAGGACGGGAAGGCGACATCGAACGGTTGGAACACCTCGGCGAATGGATCAAAAAAACATCACTCTGTGGACTTGGTCAATCGGCTCCAAACCCTGTACTATCAACCATTCGTTATTTCAGAAAAGAATACGAGCATCATATCCGCGAGCATAAATGCGAAGCTGGAAAATGTGCGAAATTAGTGCGTGCACCTTGTCAAAGCGCCTGCCCTGCCGGAGTTGATGTTCCTGGCTTTGTGTCGCTCACTGCTGAAAAAAGATATGCAGAAGCGCTCAAACTTCATCGCGAACGGAATCCGTTTGCCGCAGTTTGTGCCAGGGTTTGTTTCCACACATGTGAAGACAAATGCCGTCGTGCATCACTTGATGCATCGGTATCCATCCGGGGTATAAAACGATATATGGTCGATCAGGAAATTACCATCCAATTACCCGAAATTAGGGAAAATGAAGTAAATGCGGCAAGAAAAATTGCCATTGTTGGCGCCGGCCCTGCCGGGTTATCTTGTGCATATTTTTTGGCACGATTAGGCTATAAACCAGTAGTTTTCGAAGCAGAACAACGTCCGGGAGGTATGCTTGTTCAAACCATTCCGTCGTACAGGTTACCGCGCGAAATCCTTGCCCGCGAAATTCGTATGATCGAAAATATGGGAGTCGATATTCGTACAGAAATGAAGCTTGGTCGCGATTTTACTCTCGAATCATTAAAAGATGATGGATATGAAACTGTATTTATTGGCGTTGGATCGCCCCAGGGCATAAAACCAACTATTCCGGGTATTGATTCGGAAGGAGTTGTTGATGCCCTTCAATTCCTGCAAACATACAATTTAAGAGGATCGGTACCGGTTGGTAAGCGGATTATTGTTGTTGGCGGAGGAAATGCTGCAATAGATGCAGCCCGTACAGCAGTTCGTTTAGGCGCAGAAAAGGTTGATATTGTCTATCGTCGTACACAGGAAGAAATGCCAGCCTGGGCTGAAGAAATTGATGCAGCGCTTGAAGAATGCATTGATCTTCACACCTTGACTAACCCCAAAGAATTTATTACTGAAAATGGTAAAATACAGGGAGTCCGCTGTGTCCGTATGAAACTGGGGTCGTTTGATGCCAGCGGACGGCGCAGCCCGGTTGAAACTGATGAAGAAATTACATTTGATGCAGATCAGATAATAATAGCAACCGGACAAACTTTAGATACGCAGGCCATTTTAGGAAACATTCAGCTTAAACTATCAGGAAAATCACAATTGGCGCGAAATCCACGAACGGGACAAACTTCTGTTGATTGGGTGTTTACCGGCGGCGATGCAGCAACCGGACCATCATCGGTTATTGAAGCTGTTGCCGGAGGGGAAAAAGCAGCTGTCGGTATCGACGAATATCTAACCGGAGAAAAGCACGACTTTTGGAGAAAAGAAAAGCATAACGATACCTTCTTCGATCCAGAGGCCGCGCCAGCAAAATATCCACGTACACACATGGTAATGCTGGCCGCCGAACGACGTATGTACAATTTTAGTGAAGTCGAACAGGTTTGGCCTGAAGGTGAAGCTATTAGGCAGGCAAGACGCTGTCTGCGATGTGATTATGGTTCTATTTAAAATCCTGAAAAAATGACAACAGTATATATCAATAAACATCTGGTTGAAGTTGAACCCGGATGTACAATTTATGAAGCAGCAGCCAAGGCAGGAATTAAAATTCCAACGCTTTGTCATGTCGAAAATCAACATCCTAAAGGAGCATGTCGTGTTTGTATGGTTGATGTTGAAGGAGCAAAAGCGATGGTTGCCTCGTGCACCACACCGGTAAGCGAAGGTATGAAAATCACTACTAACTCAAAAAATGTAAGAGAAGCGCGCAAATTTGTTGTTGAATTACTTCTTTCGGAACATTGCGGCGAATGTAAAACGTGTGTCCGTAACAATGATTGTGAATTACAATCTCTTGCTCTTGAATTGGGAGTTATGGATATAACTTACGAAGGAGAAAGACTCAAACGATTTATCGACGATTCAACACCTGCACTAGTCCGTGATTCCGGCAAATGTATTAAATGCCGCCGTTGTATGACTGTTTGTAATGAAATGCAAGGAGTAGGTTCGCTATTTGCCCAGGGAAGAGGCTTCGAATCAAAAGTCGGACCTGCATTCGATCAACATTTAGATGGTGTAACCTGCGTTCAATGTGGACAATGTGCCGCAGTTTGCCCTGTAGGTGCTATAACGGAAAAAGAGCATATCGATTTTGTTTGGGATGCTATTGAAGACCCAACTAAATTTGTTGTGGTACAAACAGCACCGGCAATACGTGCTGCTTTGGGCGAATGTTTTGGCTATGAACCCGGAACTTTAGTGACAGGTAAAATGGTTTCAGCCCTTCGGTTACTAGGGTTCGACCGCGTTTTCGATACCAATTTTACCGCCGATTTAACCATTATGGAAGAAGGAACTGAACTTCTACTACGACTGAAAAAGGCGCTGGTTGATAAACAACAGGTTTCATTGCCACAATTTACTTCATGTTCTCCTGGCTGGATTAAATATGCCGAATATTTTTATCCCGAAATTCTGGACAATATCTCTAGCTGTAAATCACCCCAACAAATGTTTGGAGCAGTAGCTAAAACCTACTATGCAAAAAAAGCAGGGGTGAATCCGAAAGATGTTGTTGTTGTTTCGGTTATGCCTTGTACAGCCAAAAAGTTTGAAGCACAACGACCCGAAATGAATGACAGTGGTTTTCAGGATGTAGATTACGTACTCACCACACGTGAACTGGCTCGGATGATTAAGCAGACAGGAATTGATTTTAAGGCTTTGACTGATGATGTGATGGATTCACCAATGGGTTCAGGATCAGGCGCAGCAGATATATTTGCCAATACCGGAGGTGTTATGGAAGCCGCAATCCGTACTGCATACGAAATAGTTACTGGCCGGGAATTACCTCTCGATAATCTGCATTTACAACCAGTTATTGGTTTGGAAGGAGTTAAAAAAGCATCACTAAAAATTGAAGGGTGCATGCCTGAATGGAACTTTCTGGAAGGTGTTGAATTAAAAGTTGGTGTAGCTCATGGACTCGGAAATGCCCGGAAAATTATTGAAGCTATGCGTGGTGGCGAAGAATTCCATTTTATAGAAATAATGACCTGTCCCGGAGGTTGTATTGGAGGTGGTGGACAACCACGTTTCACAACAAATGAAATTCGACAAAAACGAATTCAGGCAATTTACAAGGAAGACGAAGGAAAACAATTGCGAAAATCGCACACTAATCCAGAAGTTCAGCAGATATATGAAGAGTTTTTAGAGAAGCCATATAGCCATATTGCTCACGAACTTTTACATACGAAATATAATTCACGATTTAGTTAATAAAAAAGGCTGAACTTAGTTCAGCCTTTTTATTGATATAATACTAATGAATTAGCTTAATTGTGGACCAGAAGCAATTAATGCTTTGGCGTCATCATTGTCACAATATTGTTCAAAGTTCTTGATGTATTTACCAGCCAGCGATTTAGCTTTAGTTTCCCACTCAGCAACGTTGGCATAAGTGTTACGTGGATCAAGAATTTCAGTATCAACATTGTTTAATGCAGTTGGAGCAACCAAATTTAAAATTGGAACATGTATTGTTTCTGCTTTTTCGATTGAACCATCTATAATTGCATCAATAATAGCACGAGTGTTTTTCAAGGAAATACGTTTGCCTGTGCCATTCCAGCCTGTATTTACCAAATAAACTTTGGCATTGTGTTCTTTTGCCTTACCAATCAATGTTTTGGCGTACACAGTAGGATGTAATGTAAGGAAAGCTTCACCGAAAGCCGGAGAAAACGATGGAACTGGCTCTGTTATACCACGTTCAGTTCCTGCCAATTTTGAAGTGAAACCAGAAAGGAAGTGATATTGAGCTGATTTTTCGTCCAAAATAGAAACTGGAGGCAACACACCAAATGCATCAGCCGACAGATAGATGATTTTCTTTGCATGGCCGGCACGAGAAGGTGAAACGATCTTATTTATGTGATAAATTGGATAAGAAACGCGTGTGTTTTCTGTTTTAGATGCTGCAGCTGAATAATCAGGAGTTCCATCTGGCAAAACAGTTACGTTTTCCAACAAGGCATCACGACGAATAGCTCTCCAAATATCTGGTTCTTTATCTTTTTCAAGATCAATTACTTTGGCATAACAACCACCTTCATAGTTAAACACTCCATTGTCATCCCAGCCATGTTCGTCGTCACCAATTAAATAACGTTTTGGGTCAGCCGATAAAGTTGTTTTACCTGTACCAGACAAACCAAAGAAGATAGCAACATCACCATCTTTACCAACGTTTGCAGAGCAATGCATTGATGCCATGCCTTTCAATGGCAAATAATAATTCATCAAAGCGAAAATACCTTTCTTCATCTCACCACCATACCAGGTGCCACCAATTACCTGCATTCTATCAGTAAGATTGAACAAAGTAAATACTTCAGAGTTCAACCCTTGCTCTTTCCAGTTAGGATTGGTAGTTTTAGAACCGTTCAAACTTACAAAATCAGGTTCACCATAGTTGGCCAATTCGTAGTGAGAAGGACGGATAAACATATTAGTTACAAAGTGAGCCTGCCATGCTACTTCCATAATAAAACGCACTTTCATACGAGTATCTTCGTTAGTTCCACAAAATGTATCTACCACAAATAATTTTTTGGCAGATGAAAGTTGTTTTGTTACAAGATTTTTACAATGCGCAAATACTTCAGGAGTAGTTGGGCGATTAATAGTTCCGTCCCACCACAAATGTTCATCGGTTACTGAATCTTTTACAAAAAATTTATCTTTAGGCGAACGACCAGTAAATTTACCTGTATCAACTGATATAGCACCAGTTGTTGTTAATACACCCTTTTCAAAACCCTCGTTTGCAGGATCAATTTCTGCTTGAAATAATTCTTCGTAAGTTGGATTATGCAAAATTTCGGCATTGGTTTCAATACCATACTTTAATAGATCTGTGTTTTTCATGATAAGTGTTTATTATTTAATAATTTCAACAAAACAAAAATTTACTCGACCCCAAAAATACTCTTTTTTATACCCTACAAATTGAGGCAAATATTAAATTAAAATCAATTTGGGTTGATGTATGATTATCAAAATAGTTAAAAACACAAATATCTGAATATCAATAATATGATATAATAAAACAAAAAAAAGAATGTTAAGAAATTATTAACTCCTTAACATTCTTTTTAATCAAAATAACTTAAAAAACTATGACCTTGGATGGAATTGATTTAAGGTTGTTTTCAAATAATCTCTATCCAAATGGGTATAAATTTCAGTTGTCAAAATAGATTCATGACCAAGCATTTCCTGAACTGCTCTCAAATCAGCACCACCATTAATTAAATGGGTTGCAAATGAGTGACGGAAAGTATGAGGGCTAATCTTCTTCTCAAATCCGGCTTTTGCAGCAAGGTTTTTAATGATAGTGAAAATCATAACACGACTCAACTTTTTACCTCTTCTGTTAAGGAACAAAATGTTTTCGCTATCTTTTGATACTTTAAGAGTTTTACGATATACTTCAAGATATTTATTAATCTCTTCGATAGCTTTACCACTAACAGGAACTAATCTTTCTTTATTCGATTTTCCCTCAACCTTAATAAATCCCTGATCAAACGATAAATTAGAGATTTTAAGGTTTACCAGTTCAGAAACACGTAGGCCACAACTGTAAAGAGTTTCAAGCATTGCCTTATTCCTCTGACCTTCAGCTTTATTTAATTCAATAGCATCAATCATCTGATCAATTTCCTCAATAGTTAATACATCAGGTAATTTTCTGCCAATTTTGGGAGATTCCAACAAAGTTGTAGGATCGCTGTTGACTTTACCTTCCATAAGTAAAAACTTATAGAAAGATTTAATACCAGAAATGGTTCTGGCTTGAGTTCTTGGCGAAACACCTTTTTCATTAATCCACTCCACAAATCTCTTCAGGTGATTAAGTTTAATCTTCTCAGGAGCTAACTTTTTAAGTTCTTCATCTGCAAACACCATCAATTTATTGATGTCGTTGATGTAAGCAGCGATCGAGTTTGCCGACAAACCTTTCTCCAATCGTAAGAAAGACTCAAATCCTTTTTTGCTATCTTCCCATTTCATAATTAAATACTTTAAATTTTAAAATTCTATAACAAATATTGATAATTTTGGTTGTGTAAACTCATAAATGAGATAATATGCCATCCACCATGATTACATAATTTCGATACGAGTTTACCACCGTTAAGTTACTATTTTTTTTATACAATTTATATAATCATGAAAATTTTGTTAATAAACGGTCCAAATTTAAACTTATTAGGGATTCGAGAGCAAAGTATTTACGGAAAAACTTCGTTCGAATCTTATTTTTTGACTTTGAAAGAGAAATATTTTGACATTGATCTCGAATATTATCAATCAAATATTGAAGGCGAAATAATAAATAAATTACATGAAAGAGGGTTTTCGTATGATGGGATTATTATTAATGCCGGAGCTTATACTCATACTTCAATTGCTATCAGGGATGCTATTTCTGGTATTAAAGCCCCAGTTATAGAAGTACATATCTCGAATATTCTCACCCGGGAAAGTTTCAGACATGAATCGGTTATTGGTCCTGCATGTATTGGAAGTATTATGGGTTTTGGCCTTGATTCATACCGACTTGGTGTTGAGGCACTTAAAAATTACATTAAATCTAAATGACCTTTTTAGCCTGTTTGATAAAGGTATTACCCTGAATTTGAAAATTTGAATATTTTTGCCGCCTCCTAAAATTAATTCTTGAATATATGAAGCACACTAAAATTGTAGCAACTATCTCGGATAAACGTTGCGAAGTGGAATTTATTCGCCAGTTATTTGAGGCTGGGATGAATGTAGCAAGACTAAATACAGCGCATATTTCTTTGGAAAGTGCTTTGATGATGATCAATAACGTTCGTGCTGTTTCCGATTCTATTGCGATTTTGGTAGATACCAAAGGCCCTGAAATCAGAACAAAAAATATTTCTGAACCGATAAGTGTCAAAGAAGGCGACATTATTAAAGTCAAAGGTGGTGATGGAGAATCAAGCCAGGAATTATTTTTCGTTAGTTATGAAAATATCCATTTAGATGTTCCTGTTGGAAATTTAATTTTAATTGATGACGGTGATCTGGCTCTCGAAGTAATTGAAAGAAATGACAATCATTTAGTTTGCCGGGTAGGAAACAGTGGATTCATCAAAAACAAAAAAAGTATTAATACTCCCGGCATTAGTGTTAATCTGCCATCAATTAGCTCAAAGGATGTTGAATTCATTGAATTTGCAGCGAAACATGATGTTGATTTTATTGCCCATTCTTTCGTAAGAAACAAAGAAGATGTTTTGGCAGTACAGGAAATCCTGAATAAGTATAATAGCAAAATTAAAATTATTGCAAAGATTGAGAATTTTGACGGTGTAAAAAATATAGATGAAATTTTACAATATGCTTATGGCATTATGGTTGCCCGTGGTGACCTTGGAATTGAAATTCCGGCTGAAAAAATTCCAGGTATTCAGCGAATCCTGGTTAGAAATGCAGTTCAGCAGAAAAAGCCGGTGATTATTGCCACGCAGATGTTACATTCGATGATTGATAATCCTCGTCCTACCCGTGCTGAAGTTAGCGATGTGGCAACTGCTATTTTTGACAGAACTGATGCTATTATGCTTTCAGGAGAGACTGCTTATGGAAATTATCCAGTTGAGGCCGTTAAAGTTATGTCGAAAATTGCCCTAGAAATAGAAGCAATGAAAGACCAACGAAATGATTTAACTGTACCGCGACTCGATAATGAAACTTCAGCTTTTTTAGCTGAAGCAGCTGTTTTGGCTTCCAGAGAATTAAAAGTTACTGCAATTGTCACTGATACTCTAACTGGTAAAATTGCCAGATATATAGCAGCATTCCGAAGTTCATTACCAGTTTATGCCAAATGCCATAATGGTCGCGTAAAACGTGAGCTGGCCTTATCTTACGGAGTGTTCCCAAGTGAAATAGTTTCGAAGAAAAACAAACACAAATTGATAGAAACAGCCTTGCTCGACCTTGTAGCAAAAAAATACATTACCGAAACAGATAATGTTGTATATGTAGGTGGAAATTTTGGCGTTGGCGGAGGCACTTCGTTTATTGAAATTGCATCAGTCGAACGAATGGCTCATGCTAAAATGAAAGGATAAGCATTAATGTGGCAGAAATAAAAAGGGAGGCGAAAACCTCCCTTTTCGTTTTTTAAGTATTTAAAAGCTTTTGTATTTCAAGCAAATTGGTATCAATACTATGGTTTAATTTTACTGCTTTATTGAAAGGTACATGAACTATTTTTTCATTATTCAAACCAATCATGATACTCTTCTGATCATCCAGTAAAGCATCGACAGCTGCAACACCCATTTTTGTAGCATTAACACGGTCTTTGGCTGTTGGCCGTCCACCGCGCTGAATGTGGCCTAAGATAGAAACACGCACATCCAAATCAGGATGATCTTTACGTACCTGTTCTGCAATTTTAAGTGCGCCACCTGCTTCGTCACCTTCGGCTACCATTACAATACCACTGGTCTCCTTACTTTTATATCCTTTACTGATAAACCGCTTTAATTCATCATGCATTTCATTCGATTCAGGAATCAAAATTACCTCGGCACCACAGGCTATACCACCATTTAAAGCAAGCAATCCTGCTTCACGGCCCATAACTTCAACAAAGAAAATACGGCCATGTGAGCGTGCTGTATCTTTAATTTTATCCACCGCCTCAACAACCGTATTCAAAGCCGTATCATATCCAATGGTATAATCGGTTCCATACATGTCATTGTCAATTGTTCCTGGAATTCCTACGAAAGGGATTTCGTATTCCTGTGACATAACGAGCGCTCCTGTAAACGAACCATCACCACCAATAACTACAACCGCGTCAATTTCGGCAGCTTTTAATTGCTGATATGCTTTTTCACGACCTTCAACTGTACGAAATTCTGAACTACGTGCGGTTTTCAACATAGTTCCGCCCAACTGGAGAATACCACTCACATCCGACGATTTCAACGAAATAAAATCACCTTCAATCATTCCCTGGTAACCACGGCGAATACCAACAACTTTCAGTTTGTTGGCCAAGGCAGCACGTGTAACCGAGCGAATGGCCGCATTCATACCTGGCGCATCACCTCCTGAAGTTAAAACTCCAATTTTCTGTAATTTCTTGCGTTTAAGAGCAGGCTCTGAACTTATATCTTTAACTGTCATAATTGATCCTTTTTTAGAATTTAAATAAAACGAAAGTTAAAAGAAGTATTTCAATAAATGATGTACACCTGTTAAATAGCAGATTAAGGTTAATGAAGAATTAAAACTCTTTGATTTTGTCTGCAACTTTCTCTATTAACCATTGTGGCGTAGATGTTGCACCACAAACGCCAACAGTATTAATACCTGAAAACCAAACTCTTTCAAGTTCGTCGACAGAAGAAATAAAGTAAGAACGTTCATTTTGTTTTTTGCAAACATCGAACAAAACCTTCGCGTTAGAGCTTTGTTTTCCACCAACAAAAACAAGTAAATCATACATTGAAGCGAATTTTTGAAGATGTGGGACCCGATTTGAAACCTGCCTGCAAATAGTATCGTGAGCTTCTACCCTATTTTTCGCCTGATCTTGAATATTTTGTGTAAGTTTTTTAAAACCTTCAACTGATCTTGTTGTCTGTGAGAAAATTTCAATTGGCTTCGAAAGATCAAGTTTCTGAATTTCGGTAGGACTGTCGATAATGATTGCCCGATCGCCGATTTGACCGGCAAGCCCGGTAACTTCAGCATGACCGTTATGTCCAAAAATAACAACCTGACCGCCCTCATTTTCCATAAGTTCTCCGGCCTTTTTAACTCGTTGCTGAAGTTTAATTACAACCGGACAAGTAGCATCGATAAGCGTAATATTATTTTTATGAGCATAATCGTAAGTAGATGGTGGCTCTCCATGAGCACGAATCAATACGGTACAATCTTTCAATTTAGAAAATTCGTCGTGATTGATCGTTATCAATCCCATTTTCTGAAGACGTTCCACCTCCTGCTCGTTGTGAACAATATGCCCCAACGAGTACAAAATTCCTCCTTTATCCAGAGTTTGCACAGCCTTTCTAATGGCATTTAAAACACCAAAACAGAATCCTGATTTTTTGTCAATTTCAATAATCATGAAAACTTCCAGTTAACAATTCAGAATCTTACTAAACCAGCTTTTCCTGAACTTTCTCAACCACCCACTGCATTTGTTCTTCACGGGTCATGTAGCTATTATCTAATATTACAGCATCATCCGCTTTTTTGAGCGGACCAATTTCGCGCGTTGAGTCGATAAAGTCGCGCTCCTGAACGTTTTGTAAAATCTCGTCATACGAAACTGTTTCGCCTTTTGCTATAAGCTCATCAAACCGACGTTGGGCTCGTATTTCGGGCGATGCAGTAACAAAAAGTTTAAGCTCGGCTCCAGGAAAAACTACAGTTCCAATATCGCGTCCATCCATAACTATCCCTTTGTTTCTACCCATGGCTTGTTGTTGACGAACCATTTCGGCACGAACTTCAGGAATTGTTGCAACCGGACTTACATTTTGGGAAACAGGAAGTTGCCGAATCTCTTCTTCAACATTTTCATTATTCAGGAAAGTATCGCTTTTTTGTTTTTCAGGATTATACCTGAATTCAATTTTTATACCTGGCAAAAGACTGATTAGCTGTTGTTCATTTACGATACCATCAGTAACCAAATTGTTTCGTAAAGCAAACAGTGTTACGGCCCTGTACATGGCGCCACTATCAATAAAAACATAGCCAAATTTAGCTGCAATAGCTTTAGCAATAGTACTTTTACCACATGATGAATGTCCATCGATGGCAATAATTATTTTAGGCAGAATCATTTTTCAAAGTTTGATGCAAAGATAAGGGGATTTGGTGATTCGAAAATGAAAATTATGAGATTGGATGGCTATATGGTTACATTGTTGAATGGTTGTATGGTTAAAATAGCCGTTTAACAATGTAACAATTAAGCCATTTAACCATTTTTCAACTTCCAACTTTGGTCACTCAGAACTTAAAACTGTACTTTTTCATATTTGTTTTCGGTGTTCATTTGTAATTTCCGCGCTTCAAACTAAACCTATTTGTCGGAAAATAACTATTCTAATATATATTGATATGCAAAGAATTTCATTGAAAGTACTGGCTGTCACCATTTTGGGATTTGGTTTTGGATTCAGGTCCCAAGCCCAGGAAGAAGCCAGATTGATGCGCTATCCCGACATCAATAAAAACCTGATTGCCTTTGTTTATGCGGGCGACATTTGGACAGTTGACGCTAATGGCGGAGAAGCCCGTCGGCTGACTTCTCATCCGGGAATGGAACTTTTCCCGAAGATTTCGCCTGATGGCAAGTGGATTGCATTTTCCGGAGAGTATTCAGGAAGCCGGCAAATTTATGTGATGCCTTCAAATGGCGGGAGTCCCAGACAACTCACTTTTTATAATTCGGTAGGTTTAATGCCTCCACGCGGTGGCTTCGATGACGTGCCATTGGACTGGACTTCCGACAGCAAAAACATTCTTTTCCGCGCAAACCGCACTCCTTTTGGCGACCGAAATGGTAAATATTTCATGATAAGCATTGATGGCGGTTTTGAGAAACCACTTCCTATTGTCAATGGCGGTTTTGCAACTCTTTCGCCCGACAACAAAAAGATTTGCTTCACTCCGGTTGATCGCGAATTTCGTACATGGAAACGATACAAAGGTGGACGTGCAACCGACTTATGGGTGTACGACCTGGATAAAAATATTTCGGAACAAATTACCGATTTTAAAGGGACCGACCAACTTCCGGTTTGGTACGGCGACAATATTTACTTTGCTTCCGACCGCGACCTGAAACTGAACATTTACCAATATAATACGACAACAAAAGCCCTGAAGCAATTAACCAAACACGCTGATTTCGATTGCATGTGGCCTTCAGGAGAAAACGGGCAGATGGTATATGAAAATGGCGGATATTTGTACAAATTGGATCTTAATTCGGGAAAAGAAGAAAAGGTTACCGTGAATATCCATTTCGATAATCCGAATATTGTACCTTACTATAAAAATGTTAAAGACAACATTCAAGCATTCGAAATATCGCCAACCGGAAAACGGGCACTGATTTCTGCCCGTGGCGATATTTTCTCGGTTCCTGCTGAAAATGGACCAACTTATAACTTAACAAATACGCAGGGTATTCGGGAAATTTATCCACGATGGTCGCCTGACGGTAAATACATTTCGTACTACTCGGATGCTACAGGCGAATACGAAATCTACCTTCTCGAAAATAAGAAAGGGGCTACTCCAAAACAACTTACGTTTAATTCAACCGCCTGGAAATACGACTCGGAATGGTCGCCTGACAATAGATATTTGCTGTATTTCGACCGTACCTCGCAGCTTAAACTCGTTGATGTTCAATCGGGAAAAACAACTGTGATAACTCATGCCGACAGAAGTGAAATTCAGTCGTACTCATTTTCTCCCGACTCCAAATGGATTACATACGACAAAGAAGGAGAAAATGGTTTAGGCGCCGTTTGGGTTTATAATATCGACAAAGCTGAAAACAAACAACTTACCGACGACAGATTTAATGATGGCGCACCAGTTTTTTCGGTTGACGGCAAGTACATTTATTTCATCTCCGACCGCGATTTCAACCTCGATTTCAGCAGTTTTGAGTTTGATTACCTGTATAACAAATCGGCCCGGATTTATGCGGTTGCACTGAATGCCGACGCTCCTAAACTTTTTAAGGATAAAAATGATATAGAACCAGTTAAAGAGACCGAAAAAAATGTTGCAGAAACATCAAAAGGGAAAGATAAAAAAGCGAAAGCCGAGGAAAAACCTGCAGTAGAAATGCCCAAAACAGTTACAATCGATTTTGATGGCATTAATTCACGTATCACTGCTTTCCCGGTAAAACCCGGAACATTTCGTAA
The DNA here is from genome assembly GCA_937915865.1 of uncultured Prolixibacteraceae bacterium. Lineage (GTDB taxonomy): Bacteria > Bacteroidota > Bacteroidia > Bacteroidales > Prolixibacteraceae > Aquipluma. Next base: position 49,881 of record CALGIG010000092.1, read on the forward strand.
CCTGATTGCTGTTGATGGCGGAATACTGTACATTTCAGAAGGTTCGTTGCATAAATTTAATATAGAGGATAAAAAAGATGAAGAAATAATGGATGGTGTTGCTCAAGCTATTGTTAGTGCCGAAGGGAAAATGATGATTTACCGCTCAGGGCACGATTTGGGCATTGCAAAAATTAATCAGGGCCAAAAATCGGGGGCTGGCCGATTGGATCTTGACGATGTAGTCATGAAAATTGATCCTCGGAAAGAATGGAACCAGATTTATACCGATGGCTGGCGTATCTTCCGCGATTTCTTCTATGTGAGCAACATTCACGGGGTCGACTGGAAAGCGATTCACGACCGCTATAGTCCGCTGGTTCAATTTGTGAGCCACCGCGCTGATCTGGACTACATTCTTGGTGAAATTATTTCGGAAACAAACACAGGACACTGCTATGTTGACTGGGGCGATTTTGAACGTGTAAAACGGTTAGATACCGGTTTACTTGGCGCTGAACTGGTTGCTGACCAGGCAGCCGGGAAATACAAGATTGCCAAAATTTATGATGGCGAAAACTGGAACGAACTTCGCCGTTCGCCGCTAACCGAACAAGGCGTAAATGTAAAAACGGGTGATTATCTGCTTGCTATAAACGGTAACCCTGTCACTTTAGCTATGAACCCTTACGAATTGCTCGAAAATACAGTTGGTAAAACAGTTGAAATTACCGTAAATTCAATTCCTTCCGAAGCAGGTGCCCGTACTTCAACCATTCGCCCAATCAGTAGCGAACTTGAATTGTTCAACCTGAATTGGGTGAACGAACGCCGGGCTATGGTTGACAAACTTTCAGGAGGAAAAATAGGATATATTTATGTACCAAATACATCGACAGATGGTAACCGCGAATTGTTCCGAGGCATGTACGAATTTAACGAAAAAGAAGCGCTGATTATTGACGACCGTTACAATGGCGGTGGCTTTATTCCTGATGTGATGACTGGTTTGCTCGAACGTAAAACATTGAGTTACTGGCAGCGTAACGGTTTGTCGCCTATGAAAACCCCTGGCGTAGCGCACAATGGCCCTAAAGTGATGTTGACCAATGGCTATTCATCGTCGGGTGGCGATGCTTTCCCGTATTATTTCCGTAAAACCGGATTAGGAACTTTAATCGGAACCCGCACCTGGGGCGGATTGGTAGGCATGTCGGGAAATGCCGGATTGGTTGATGGCGGCTACATTGCTGTTCCGCGCTTCGGAATTTTCGACGAAAACGAGAACTGGATTATTGAAGGAACAGGCGTAACTCCGGATATTGAAGTGGTTGATCGCCCAGAACAACTGGCGAAGGGAATTGATCCGTGTATCGAAAAAGCGGTTGAAGTTCTGCTGAAACAGCTTCAGGAAAAACCTGTGAAAAAGGTAAATGTTCCCGCTGCTCCTGATCGCTCTGGTTGGAATGAACACATGAAATAGCCATGTGCGCAAAAGCTCGCACAAACCGAAAATGAATAAATGGCTATTCCATTTCGTTGTGACATTCAAAAATAAAAAAAATGCTAATACGCAGATTATAAGACAATAAACAAAAATATATACAAATGAAATAATAAATGGATAAAAACCACATAGACACATAGAACACATAGAGAAAATAATCTTAAAAACCTATGTAAACTATGCGCCTATGTGGTTACTTTTTCTGCTGAAATCCGCACAACGCAATCGCTCGTGCTTATTTTTCCAACCGGGATAATCTCGTACTTTAAAATCTGGAAATGTGCCAGCATCTCGTATTCCGAACCTTTTCGAATGGCCAAAATAATCCTTGCATTGTTCGAATCCAGCAATTTTCGCAACTGATTGGCCCAACCGCCACCTTTTAGCTCAAGTTTACCAACCTCATCAATAAAAATCACATCAAAATTGTTACAGTTAGCCTCGGCCAGAATTTGCCTTCCTGCATTCAAACCATCGTTGTTAATGGTAAACCGGCCAATTCTGTTTGTGCCTTTTTCTTCAGAATTACTCCGTAAAAAACTGTGCTTTTCATTCGTTCTTAAATCCAGAAGATCATATCCTGTTGTTTTTTCATCTTCCATAATCCTAAGCGACAAAAAACCTCCAACTTTGATACCTTGATTTTTCAACTCGTCCGCCAATTCGAGTAAGAAAGAAGTTTTTCCCTCGCCAACAGCACCTGAAATAATGCAAACCTTCGGGAGGTTTTGAAGCCTTTCTTTTAATTCAATCAACCTTAGTTCAGCCTGTTGTGCAACATTGCTCACCAACGAAACCGGATTCCGTAACACAACTTTAAAGTTTGGAATTTGAGAAATCATATCTGGCAAGCTTTCAAACGAAAGTTCGAGCGCCAAAGGCAATTGCTTAAACGAAGTTTTCAGGAAAAATCCGCGTATCTTCGGGTTATAAAGCTCGGTACCCAATACCGAAAAACCAGTAATAATAAGTATAGCCCTGAAATTCATCTGTAAACCTATAAACAAACCTTCCTGCCAGCTTTTGCCCTGAACTTCGGTGAAAACAAACGAAGTGAGCATGGTAATGACAACGAAAAAAAGCCAAAACCCAGGTCTCGACAATTGTCGCATTGCCCTTTTATACCGAAATGCCCAAACAGTTACCACTACCATTATAAACGAAATCCAGAAAACAGGGTTTGAGAAATTCAGGAGCAACAATGCAGCAACAATCAGTAACACATTAATTAATAGCCACAACAAGCTGTAAGTAAATTCCGGTTTACTTTTTTTGCCTGAAACGGGGCCTGAAGTTTGCTCAAACCCTACTTCAATCGGAAGTTGTTCCCGAAGTTTGCGGCCAGTTTTTATCCCTACAATAGCCGACAATAAACCAAACAAAGCGAATAAAACCAATAAAACAATTAATGGCAGCCAAAGAATATCAGTTTGAATGCTGAGCTGTTTCTGGGCCAGTTTAATAAGGCTCGAATATAGCTCAACAATGTTAAAACCATACGAAATGAGAAAATTGACAATCTTCTGGAACAGATTCCACGACATGGCCAGCATCGATCCAATTGCAAAGCCAATAAAGGTTCGGCCAAACAAACGAATGGAAAACTCGATTAAAACAGACTCACTGAAAATAGCGATCATCGGGCCAAAAATTACCGCACTCGGCGAAATGGTTTTCATCAGCGCACAGATCAAACCGGCACGCCAGAAAAGCCCGTTTTCTTTCCAGCGGTAACTGAACGAAATAAGCAGAATGATGGCAATTGCAGTTAAGATATTACCGCTGAACGGAACCCGAAGGTTGTGCAAAAAACTTCCCAGAACTATTTCGGAAGCGGCCCATATTGTGCCTAAAATGGAAGCTTTAATCCATTTTTCGTTGATCTCGTACTTGCGGCTCATCGGTTAAATTGGTTGAATAATGGAAACAACCGCAAGTTAGAATCATTTTCAGGACAAAAAACAGGCTGATGCAAAAACCTTTGACAGAACAAGTGCTAAGTAATTGGCAAAATTTATTTATTCTTACAACTTAATTGGCAATCAACTCCATGCCTTTATCGAAATTGCGTTTGGCTTTTTGCAGGTTTGAGTGGCTCACCGGACCGGCAATACAGCCGCCTTCGCAGGCCATCACTTCGATAAACTGCGCAGGAGCTTTTCCTTTCGAGAACGCTTTCAGCAGATTAATCGATTTTTTATTCAGCCCGTCAACCTGCAAAGTTTTTACATCAATTTGCAATCCCTCTGCTTTTACGGCGGCAATAACACCTCCTGAAACGGCGAACCCACGTGCAACCCCGGTAATTTGATCCAGCGAAACTTCGTCGCAATCGGCTGGTTTAATGTCCATCGCTTCAAAAATGGCATCCAGTTCCGAAAAGCTCAGCACATAGTCAACATACGGGTTATCGATTCCCTCCTTTCGTTTGGCTATGCACGGGCCAATAAAGATCGTTTTCGCATCCGGATTTTGTTTTTTCACCATTTCGGCAGTGTAGTGCATGGGCGAGCCTGTATCTGAAATGTATGGGCGGATTCCTTCGATGTGTTTTTTAGTGAGCTCTACATACGACGGGCAACAGGAAGTAGTCATAAACGGTGCGCCTTTCTCCAGTTTGTGGACCAACTCTTTGGCCTCGTTCATTGTTGTAATTTCCGCGCCACGCGCTACTTCAACAACACTGCTGAAACCAATCTTTTTAATAGCGTTCAAAACTTTTGCCGGATGAACATCGTATTGACCCAACAAAGCCGGAGCAACTAAAGCGACCGTCTCCTGCCCTTCTTTAATGCTTTTCAGAACATCAACAAGGTTCGAAATCTCGAAAATGGAGCCAAACGGACAGGCATTCTGGCATCTTCCACAGTAAATACATTTCGATTCGTCGATTTGCTCAATGCCTTGTTCATTTTTGGTAATGGCATTTACAGGGCAAACTTCTTCGCACGGAACAGGCACATAAACAATGGCATGGTACGGACAAGCTTCTTTGCAAAGTCCGCAGTTGACGCATTTGTCCGACTTAATTTCGGCATTTCCCGAAGCATTGAACCGGATGGCATTTTTAGGGCAGTTCATAATACACGGACTAGCCACACAACCACGGCATATATTGGTTACCACGTAGCTTACCCTCACACACGAGGTACACGCCTCGTCGACAACTGTCAATACTTTTTTCGAGGTTTCGGTGCGATCCATCGACATTCGGGCAAATTCCGAAAGCGGAGTCAGCTCATCTTGTTCCTCGTCGATACCTAAACCAAGTATAGGCATCAGTTTATAACGCACAACAGCCCTTTCCTTGTAAATACAGCAACGGCGTTGGGCAGGTATTTCGCGGGGCGACATTTCAAGAGGAATACGGTCAATTCCTTCAACCAGTCGACTTTCGTTGAAAAGCCGGACTACCTTGCGAACCAGTTGCCGGCGAATGATCATGGTATTGTTTACGTATGGCATTCGTGTGTTTTTTTCAGGGCGGCAAAGATAGGCAGCTAACCAAGGCTTCCTAAACGTAAACAGAAACTTCAGGAAAAATTAATTTTTAGGTGAATTTATGATCACATTAAGTAATGGGAACTTTATATTGTCGCATTTAAAATAGATTTTTCTTGAATAACTGCGTGAAATACATATTTAACCTGTAATCTTTTAGAAGAAATTAATACTGTTATTCAAAAATCAATTAACATTCAGAAAATCGATGAAAAACCTGCTTATACTTTCCGTTGCCGCATTACTGCTTTTTGCATTTACCCGAAAGGAAGAACCTATAAGCGAATGGCGCGGCCCCAACCGCAGCGGTGTTTACAACGAATCGAACCTGTTGAAACAATGGCCTGTTGGAGGACCAAAATTAGTATGGTCGGTCGATTCGATTGGTCGTGGATATGGGTCGCCTGTTATTGCCGGGAACCAACTGTTTATCAATGGAGAAAAAGATAGCACCACATACCTGTGTTCCTTCGATTTAAACGGCAAATTGCTGTGGAAAACCGCTTATGGACAGGAATGGGTAAAAAATTTCCCCGGCTCGCGCTCTACGCCAACAGTGGTGGGCAACCTCATTTATGTAACAACCGGGAAAGGCGACATTGCCTGCATCGATAAAGAAACAGGTAAAAAAGTTTGGTCGCTCAATATGATTGCCGACCTGAAAGGCACCATCAACATGTTCGGCTACTCGCAATCGCTGCTGGTGAACGACGATTTGGTGTATTGCCAGCCTGGAGGACCCGAAAACAATGTGGTTGCCTTGAACCGCTTTACCGGCAAACTGGTCTGGGGCCAAAAAGCAAATTCGGAAGTTGAAGCCTATGGTTCGCCCATTATTTACAAGCGTGGCGACCGCGATTTACTACTCACCTTCTCCGAATTGGCTTTCCTTGGCTTGGACGGCAAAACCGGCGAACTGATGTTTATTAACAAGATGGACACCGCCGGAAACCTGCACGGCAACATACCGATTTTAGACGGCGATGATTTGTATTATACCGAAGGCGATGGCAACCGTACCGTAAAGTTTAAGCTGGCGAAAGATGGCAGCTCGGTAACCGAAGTTTGGCGCAACCGCGATTTCGACAACCTTATGGGCGGTGTTGTTCGGCTGGGCGACAAAATATACGGAACGGCCCACCGCCAGATGTACCTGAAATGCCTTGATATGAAAACCGGCCATGTAACCGATTCTCTGAAAATGTTTCGTGGAAGTACCGTTGCCGCCGACGGAATGCTGTATGTATATACCGAAAAAGGCGATGTGAACCTGGTTGATCCGAGTGCCGACAAAATGAAAATCGTTGGCACATTTAAAGTAACCAAAGGCAGCAAAGAGCATTTTGCCCACCCTGTGATTCACAATGGCGTCTTGTATATCCGCCACGGCGAAACATTACTGGCATACTCGATAAAAGGGTAAGCGCTTTAGTGAGCAGGTGACTTTGAGTCACCCGCTCATTAAAAACCCTTCACTAAAGCCGAACGGTAAAGGATATCGAAATCCCCTAAAGTGCAGAAGTTTTAGGGGATTTTTTGTTTTCGAGAAATTCATGTCTCACAGGGTGATTCGAAATCACCCTGTGAGTGCTCTGTATAGCGTCTCAAAATTTACTAATCATATCATTTTTTTCAGATGTTTTTGCATATATTTGAGAGTTAGCGACAAACCGAAAATTTCTCTGATGATTAACTATTCAATGATATATGGCGTTTCTGAAACAGCACGTTTATTAAATGTAGACATAGAAACGATAAAAACATGTGCCTATACTTTTTCAGACTATTTAAGTTTTGAAGCAAATCCCGGTAAAGGAAAAGTTCGTCATTTTCTGATAAGTGATATTCGGGTCTTCGCTTATGTTTTAATGTATTGGGACGATGATCCTGACATAGAAAATATTAGGTATGGTCTTAATTCTAATAGTCATTTTGAGTACGAGATTATTGACGATTTTATAACAGGTATTACACCTTTGTTCAGAGCGATGCCAGAAGACATCGACGAAACATGGAGTGGCGTTGTTTTTGGTGGTGAGTTTGAATTAGGAGATATATCCACAACTGCAGACTCGTTTAAATTAGCTGGTGACAGACTTGTTGAAACAGCTCATAAAAACCATGAAGAATGGGAACTATTTCAACCGGCAATTTATTGTTATCGTCATGCGACAGAATTGTATATTAAAGCGATAATCGGTGAAGAAATTAACCATGACTTGCGCGGCTTAACGGAAAAGCTTAAAACAGTGTTGAAAAATGAATTTAATGCGGTTCTGCCTGAATGGTTTGATAATATTATAGAAGCTTTTGATTATACAGACCCAAAAGGAACAGCATTCAGATACGGCGAAACTATACCTAAAGATGAGTTATTTGCGGATATGAGACACATTGGAAACTTGATGAATTGGCTTTCAGACTCATTTAGGCGAATCAAGATAGAACGACTTAAACGTGCTGGCATTGTATATAACTGCCAACCGCTAGTCGAGTAGATGGCCGACGAGATTATAACCTCGCCAGTGCACCTATCTTAGAAGAAACCTCAGTAGAAAACACCTAACCACCAAATCCAAACCTTATTACCTCATTTTTGAAAGTAGAATACAACAAACATTTAATGAAAACCCAATACTTTATTTTTGTTTTAATACTGCTTCTTTCTGGTAGCTGTTCGAATAAGCCTCAAAAACCGATAAAACCTGAGGCTCCCGCGAAAGAGCAGGCTCAAGCCGATTCGTTAGGCGACGCGGCATTTGAAAAAGCTGTTTCGAAATATTATTCCGACAGAAAAATTACCCGAAAACGCGATTCCCTGCTTGCCCTCGAACGAATCAAATACGATACCTTGTACTCCTATGTCAATTCTACAATCACGATCAAAGGAATCGTTCAAAGTTCAGGAATCCACGAACAGGATCAATTGGGAATTCAGGCTGATTTCCAGATAACCAATCCACAGAAATCGTTCTTTCTGGTTACATCCAACGACTTATCGCCCTACTGGGGCAAATGTGTATGCGTGAAAGGCCGTTTCGTTAAAGGCTGGGATGCCGACATGAGCAAATACAACTTCAATATTTCGGCCATGTACCTCGATTCGATAAAGTACATATCAAGTGATTATTGTTTCCGATCGCCCATTTTTCAACCGATAAAAAATAACGATACTTACGAAATTCAACCCCGGGATACGACAGTTAGCGGGGTCATTGTTCGGTCAAAGCGAATGTCGCCCGATATTGGCACCGACTATCGTTTAAAATTGGAAAAGCCGGTGTACAACCTGGATGACGGTTGGGGCGAGACTTCAAACTTCATTCTGTCAATAAATATGGACATCGACAGCCTGAACAACATCATTGAAAACAACAGAAGGGTAACATTGTATGGGATGTTTACTGGTGGGTACGTGGAAACAACCTATTTTTTGTGCAAAAAAGTGATTAAAACTGAATAATAGGTGCTCCAGCGAAAACGCAAACACCAGCCAACTCTTCAAAGGGTGTAACATTAATTCATCCAATAGCGAACGACACAGGATTGCAGAAGTCCCCTGAAGTGCAGAAGCTTTGGTGATTTACAGTTACTGAACGGGTGACTCGAAGTCACCCGTTCAGTATACCACCTTCCACCATTAAGGTACAATTTTTATTCGATAAACATCACTAATTATTTAAATTAAATAATTAGTGATGTTATAAAGATAATTTATTATTTTATATAGATAAATATTGATGTTATATAAATTAATTTTAATGTTATAAACAGAATTATTTATCTTTTAAACATCATATTTTCTCTTAGTAAGATAATTATTGATGTATTTTAAATCAAATTTGTTATTTTTAAGATAAATTTGATTCAAAAAATAACTTCAGATGGAACAAATACCTATAATTCCAATAATCAAGCGCGAAATGGAGCGCAAGCACATTAATGCAACCGATTTGTCGCGAGGGTTAAACATACACTACCAATCGGTTGTAGGAATGTTAAAGCGACCGGCTTTACATGTACAGCGGCTGGCCGAGATTTCAGAATGCCTGCAATACAACTTTTTCAGGGAACTGGCCCAAAAACTCCCCTACCCCGAACCTTCGTACCCCAATGTGAACGAGCAAACAGAAATTGTCGACATGAAAGCCCGGTTGCAGGAAATGGAACTCGAAATAAAAATACTGCGCCAAACGTTGAAGGATTTGGTAAGCCGGTAAATGAATTAAAAATATGAAACCAATCGTATCGCTTCTCTTTTTGCTACTTGTGTTCGCTGGATTTTCAGGCGATTTAAATCGTTCGAATTTAAAATGCTGCAATCAACAGAATTTTAGTTCAACTTCCGACAGAATTTTAGTTGTAGTAAATGCCTGGACAGGAATGGATCAACAATCAATTGAGAGTTGCATCAATGGTCTTGAAATTACGTTGGATTTACATTCGCAATCAAAGATTGCTGACAAAATTACTGTTGAAGACAAACCCGACACCAAGGTAATAAAGGAGTTACAAAAAAAATATTCAGTAACCGGACTGCTGTTTCTATCCAGATTAAAAATGCAAAAGTCGGCCAAAGATGTTCACGGCAATCAAATTGAATATTCGGACAATCGAATGCCAGAGCCTTATTTCGAGATATATGAAAGAGTCTTACCGTGGACAAACTTATTTGTAGAAATAACCAGTAAATGGAAATATTACGACCTCAATTCAGGAAAACAATTTGACTTTAAGATAAAAAACCAAAAGCTTTTTGAACTGAGAAAATATGTGTCCGACATCGATTCGCTTGTTAACGCCAATGAAACGATTCTTGAACCTTTGTTTTACCAGAATGGCAAGATGGCCGCAGAGGAACTTTTAAAAATAAAAGACTAAACGGTTAGAGGTTTCACCAATTGGTGAAACCTCTAAAAAGGGTCTGCTGAAAAATACATTAATTCCTGACAATGAACGATGTAATAGACAACTTACAAAAACAAAATGCATGAATTTTAAAAGGAATACCGAAAAAAGCTGGTATTTGAAATTTGGGGCCAATTTGAAAAATATCCCAGAGGGATAAAATGTTTATAGAAATGGATGCTACGAGTGGATATTCAACCCCAGACCGGGGTTGAACAACTCTATAACCATCATTTTTCTATAAATAGATGACCTTCCTAAAGTTTTTCAGCAGACCCTAAAAAGAAATTTTTCACTACTTTTAAAATATTCGTCAGCCTTATTCGTCAACCCTGTTGTAAGCAGTGCTTCAGGCTTTGAAAGGTGAATTAATCCGGTGCACCGGATCAAACCCTCTCAGGCCAAAAACAGGAAACAGAAACAAAAAATGACAGGAACCGAGGTTTTAAACATGGAACTGATTCAGGCTGACGCTAACCCTGCAACCAGAAGCGTGACAAAAAAGATAAACATACCTGAAGTAGTAAAAACGTATGGCGACCGTTTGCAGGGATTCATACGCAAGCGGGTGAAGAACGTAGAAGATGCAGACGATGTCCTCCAGGATGTTTACTTTCAACTGGCCGATGCCGACCGCCTTTTGAAGCCTATCGACCAGATGGCTGCATGGTTATACACCGTTGCCCGAAACCGCATCACCGATATGTACAGGAAGAAGAAACCTGAATCGCTTCCCGAAATTTACGACGATGGTGATGACGACATATTTGTTGCAGAAATGCGCGACCTGATGTTCGACAATGGCAGCACACCCGAAACCGAGTATTTGCGCTCTCTGGTGTGGGAAGAGTTGGAAGAAGCGCTGGCTGAACTGCCCGACGAACAGCGCCAGGCATTCGAATTCACCGAAATGAAAGGTCTTTCGTTCAAACAGATTTCGGAACAAACCGGGGTTCCGGTCAACACATTAATCTCGCGGAAGCGTTACGCAGTACTGTTTTTGCGCTATCGGCTTCAGGAGCTTTACAACGATTTAATAAATTTTAAAAATTGATACAATGAGAAGAAATTTTAAGAAACGCTGGTATTTATTTATACCATTGGGCATAATAGGTTTTATTGCTTTTGGCTTTATAACCATGTATTTATGGAACTGGCTGATGCCAGCCATTTTTCACCTGCCCGAGATTACCTTCTGGCAAACCATTGGACTGATGGTTTTATCGCGCCTGATCCTTGGGTTAGGATGCCATCGTGGTCCGCGAAACGAACATTTTCGCAGCAAAATGTACGATAAATGGGAAAAAATGAGCCCTGAAGAACGTGAGCAGTTTCGTGAACACCTTCGTTTGCACCAACCACCGTGGTCGCGTTGCTACACTAAAAAAGAAGAGGAAAAAGAGTAAGCACAAGAAAACTGAGCGGATGAACAGAACCTTCCGCTCAATTTTTTGTCCTTAAGTTTCCATATAAGTAACAGGAACAATTTATTATCATATTTTTTGTACTCACCCCTGATGTCCGCAAGTGCGGGGGGTGAGTTCGTATAAAAATACAAATTCGAGTACGATATTATGAAACTGTTTAAAATTTTTTATTGAAGAATTTTAACCTTAATTCTATCTTTTTTGACTCACCCCAAGTCCGATAAATCGGACTTTTGGGACGACGGGGTGAGTATTGAGTTTTAAATTAAATTTAATTCTACTTTAACAGATTTAAATTCTTAGGTACGAGTTGTTTATATCTC
>CALGIG010000093.1 GCA_937915865.1 uncultured Prolixibacteraceae bacterium
ACCAGTAAAATCAGGCCACTCAGAGGCTTTTCTTAACTAAACGACATTGAATTATAATTTATGAAAAACTCTCAACTTACTTTAAAGGTGGCGGAGTTTGTTTCTCAATTCCCGCGCATCGATGCTCAGGTTTTCGCCCGTATGCTCGATTATATGCTTGAAAACCAATATTTTGGTGAAAACATCGACATGGTTTTTGATTTTTGCTTCCAGGAATCAGTAAAAAAAACTAAACCTGATGTTCAAGGATGGCGAAAATCGATCCGATTGCCTGTTACTTTCGAGAATCCCGATTATATCGTTTCTGTGAAAGTAGGAAGAGACGAGATCCTTTTTCGCGCTCGCAACCTTGAAATGGGGATTATGAGTTTCGGATACCATACCGTAATAAACACCCGGACAGAAATAGAACTGCAAATAAAAGGTTATTTATCTAAAAGCGATTACCTCACCGATGGTTTCTATTATGTCAATAATAATCAAATCATTTGCCACCGGGCTGTAATTGATGGGTTGAAGATTGGCTCGTATACCATCAATAATATAGTCGCAGATGTGTTATCGGAGTCGCAGTTTAAGCTTTTGCTTGACAAGCAGACCCTTGAAAGTACTTCCAGCCAAGCCATCACAAATTTCTACTACAAGTATAATTGGATAGGAACCAGCTTATTAAATAAGTTTTCTACTTATACTTTTTCAGATAATGCCTTAACTTTTAAAAAGTAGATACCTGAAATAGCTGTATGTGCAAAAACCAGAAATGTCTCGTTTGCTACAGAGGTAAATATTTCATCTCGTTCGATTTTTAAAGGAATATAATGTTGGTATACAGATTTTAGAACCGCAAACAAAAATTTAGAATTATGAAAAAAATAGCTTTTTTTATACTTATAACATTATCAGGAATTTCTTCCTATAGTCAAGGGTATGTTCAGTTAGTATTTGGGTACACTCCACTTCAGGCTACATCGGTAAACACGAAAGGTACTGCTAATGCCTATGAAATTAATATGATTGGAATTTCTGACGGATCGTTTGTTGTTGGTGGTGGAAAACTGGGTGTTGGAGTTTACACATTCAGGGGTATTCCAAATGAGGAAATCTATAATACAAAGGATCCGTTCAAAAAAAGTATGAGCCGTATTGACATTCACGCAGCGCCTATGCTTGGAGTTGGTACACACATTGTTAAATTAGTATGCTCTCCACAATTTGGACTATTTTATTGCGGAATGACAAGCAATGGGCCTAAACTCAATACTACTCTAAAATTAGATGCTGATCTTATAATAGCAAATGCAGTTTCGTTAGGCATATCTTACTCTCCATTCAACCTAAAACTAGTTAGTACAAATTGGAATTCGACTTACCTCGACGAATCGTATATTTTAATAAAACCATCGCTTCAGTTTAAAATAAGTCTTTTGATATCTGGTAATAATGAATAATCGACAAGGTATAGCCAAGGCTTTAATAAAACAATAAATAGGCACTTTTTGTTGAAATGTCTAAAATGGCAAATATCTTATAATAAACCATTTAGATATATAAGATAAAAGTAGTTCAGTTTGAAATTATCTAAAAGCAATATGGAGTTTTTTATTCAACTATGTCTTATTGTGTCAGCAGTAGTATGGGGTTATCCCCTTTGAATTTAGATTTTGGAAAGCCCAAATGTGCTTATATAGGTAGTTCCTTGGGTGGTTTTGCTTGTCTTATTTTGCTTATGTATTCTCGGCTCAACTTACGAAAGCTATTCGATTCTCAATAAAATAATAGCCCTTTAATAGATATTCACTAAAAACCGCAGGTTATGAAAGAAAAATTTTTTATCAATACATATCTCGTTTGTTTAGTCCTTAGCATGATAGTGTCTTTATGTCAATGGTTCGAAATCTTTTCGTTACCAATCACTTTATGGGGCTTGAACCAAACGTTCTGTTTGCTATCACCATTATTGTTTCCCATATTCATGTCTCTTGTATCCAAAGATTTTGGGAAAAGGAAGATATTTCATCCTTTTTGGATGTTGTGCTTAATAATAGCGGGTGTTTTTACAATATACTTTTCGACACACATCGTGATTGATAGGTGCCAAAACGGGAAGTACGCATTGGTAAAAAAGGCATTCTTTTTACATAAAGAAATCCTATCAGATTGTGATTCGATTGTCGGTCATAAAGTCGCGGCCCAGGCTTGGCGGTATTATTATGCAAAAGTTGCTCACATGGATTGGGTCGAAATGTATGCGTTTCGTCGCAATAAGCACGAATGGGGATTATATTTCCCTGATAATGAGAATAGATGTGTGGACAAACGATTGATCTTCCCGGCAGTTTATGACTCAATTGTCCTTAGCGAGAGAATAATTATCCAATCGCATGATACCATAAGATATAGTGTATTCAAATTATGGCTTGGAGGGAAGTCTTGTGAACGTAATTACCTTGGAAAAATTCCAACTGATGAAATAGAAATACGTGTTGATTTGACTCCTGATGGCGCTCCATAACCACATATTGTTATCAAACCCCATATTGATACGAAATACAACAAATAATTGATATTAAATTAGTTAATGCAAATTATCATGAAACAATTTATCATTTGCCTCATCTTCCTATTCAGTCTTGCCGCCCAAATGGCACGCTCTGCCGACTTTTATGTTGATAATATGCCCTATTACATAATCTCTCATGTTGCCCCATCCGTGAAAATTGCGATGGAAACATACGAAGATCAAAATATGAATTTATCGGGCGATGTGGTTATACCCGAAACAGTTTCGCATGACGGTATCAATTATACCGTCACACGGATTGACGGTTTCTCATTCGGATTTTGCGATCGTGTAACGTCATGGTACATCCCAAAATCTGTTGTATCACTTGGCCCTTTGAGTTCGCAGGTTGACATAAACGTTGCTTCTGACAATCCAAGGTATGCCTCGATTGACGGTATACTTTTCAATAAAAACCTGACCAAATTAATTTGTTATCCTATCAACAGAAAAGCAACAAGTTACACAGTACCCTCTTCTGTCCAGATTATTTACACAAGTGCATTTCATGGGTGCAAATTCATCGAAAAGATCATTTTAGGAAATGCAGTTACCGAAATTCAGGATATGGCATTTGCCGGTTGCAACAACCTCAAGGAAATTAACCTACCTACTTCGCTTAGAGCGATCGGGAATGCTGCATTTGGTTATTGTCGACTCCAAGATATCATAATCCCAGCAGGTCTTACCACCATTGGTGTTGGCGCCTTTCGATCGTACTGGAAGATAAACTCGATTAGCATACCAGCATCCGTGACCATCATTGGCGAAGAAGCTTTAAACGACTGCAAATCATTATATGTTGTCCCAGCCAATAGAAACTACTGCACAGAGGGCGGTGTACTGTTTAACAAAGCAAAAACCAGTCTTATCAGGTATCCGATATGTCTCAAAAATAACAAATACATCGTGCCAGCGACGGTGAAGCGTATCGAGAAACGGGCTTTCTCTGAGGCTACATTTAGTAGCCTTATTTTGCCGTCATCTCTGCTAAGTATTGGAGATGAAGCCTTTTGGGGCTGCACTAATTTTGAAAGCATGATCATTCCCCAATCGTTAACATGGGACGGGAAATATCCATTTTTTAGGGCTTGGAACAGCAAAACCTTAAAACGAATTGAAGTTGACCCTGCAAACACCAGTTTCAGGAGCATCGATGGCGTCTTGTACAACAAGGCGGCAACCAAGCTATTATGTTGTCCCCAGGGCAAAGCCGTTGGCGTGTTCACGGTTCCGTCAAGTGTAAGACGAATTGATTGCAGCGCATTTTATGAAAACGAAAACCTTACAAAGATTATTCTGAACCAAGGTTTGACCGAGATAGGCAGCTATTCCTTTTTCGGATGTTCAAACCTTGTTGAAATGAACATTCCAGATACTCTCAAAAGCATAGAAGACTGTGCTTTTGGGTGGACCAAATTACAGTTGAACCTCCCTTCAGGGATCAAGCTTGGGAATGAGCTGTTTGGAAGAAACCAATGATATTTTCCATGATCAGCTTGTGGTATATTATTGAGCAGGTGTCTTCAAATCGCCTGCTCAATAGAAAAAGAAATTAAGTACTTAAAATTTAACATTGTATAATATGGCTACAGATATTCAGAAGCTACTATCAAACCTGAAAAGGTTCTATGATTTCAGCGGCAAGACTATCATATCGGTCGGAGCTGGGGGAGGCCAGTTGATTGAATATGGCAGGACAGCAAAGCAAGTGTATGCTGTTGACAACGATTTGGCAGCAATCGAAATACTAAAAGACCGCCTGGAATTGGATCAGGACCTGAAACAAAAATTTACTGTGCTACATACTGATTTTTATGATATTGATATTCACGCCGATGTGGTGTTTTACGAGTTTTCGCTACACGAAATGTCCAACCCCAAAACAGCTATTCGGAAAGCCCTACAACTTGCTCCACAGGTAGTTATTGCCGATCATGGGCCATACTCTGAATGGACGTGGCTGATCGGAGAAGAGGATAAGGTAGCCTGCGTGTGGACCGCTTACCTGAAACCTTGCATAACCAAATTGCAGGTTTACGAAGCTACGCAACAGTTTGCTGATTTTGAAGAATTATACAACAAAGTAAAAACGCAAGGCGAAGCGACCATCAATCGTATCGAAAAATACCGTTATGCTACCAACATCAGCATACCTATGCAATATGTATTTGCATTGATTAACTAATTTAAAACTATACAATTATGAAGCTATTTTATTTCTTCCTGACTATTTTGGTGCTAGTAACAGCCAATACGCTTGTTATAGCAGAGCAACGACCCACGCGAAAAGTGCTTTTCACATTGAACCGTAACGAAGTGCTTGATGAAGGAGAGTACTACGTTGAATTTACGTCTTCAACCGATAAGTTTTCGGCTATTGTGATGGACACGATTACCGGTTGCCGTACTTTCGTTTTCAACGGCAGACGTCTGGCACAAACAACTACAAGGTTTGAAGAAACTTTTGACTTTTTTGATATAACTTACATCTGTGCAACAATTGAAAACGGCTATGCCTTCGCCTATCATAACGGAAATAACGAAATTGTATTAAACCTTGGGGAACAGGAGTTTGGCCCCTATTATAAGGCTGAGATTTTTCACTACCTATCATTTAACGAATTCTCTTTCAAGTATATTGACGAGCAGCAGCAAGAATGGATCAACATGAGTGGCAAGGCTTACGGACCCTACACCAAAGCAGGTATATTCGCTAATGATGGTTTTGCGTATGAATTGGCTGGTAAATGGTTTGAGAACAGCAATGGCAAAATTACCGGGCCTTTTACGGGTGGCTCGCCACACTTATGTAAATATGAAGGATGTGGTGCAATAAGCCCTAACGGACAATCGTATGCCTTCGTTTGGACGGACGGCAAAGAAAGTAAACGTTTTAACCTGAACGTTAATGGCAAATGCAGCAATGTTTTTAGCATTTGTGATTGTTACAACACAATAAAAGTAACCGACTCGGGACACTATGCGCTTAAATATCATATTGATAGAGGAAATTATTTTATCAGGATAGATGGTAAAGAATATGGTCCTTATTATTATTGTTCAAATCCTTGTATGAATAATTCAGGTGAATGGGCCTTTTATTACGAGAAACTAAACAGCGAGAAAAAAAGTGAAATATGGGTGTTGACCAGTAAAAGTGGAGAGATAGGGCCATTCAATAAGGAAAATTCTTTTTGGGGTGCGGGAATTTCCGATTTGCAATTGGCCGAGGATGGGACATTGGCGTACATGATAGACCATAAAAAAATTAGCATTGGCAACACTATAATTTCTAGCGATGATAGAATTTCCTCATTAAGTTTATACGACAAGGATGATTATGTATGGGAATTCGGAAAGGACGATAAGTGGTATGTACATACTAAATTAAAGAATTATGGACCTTACAGTTATATCCATGAGCTTGAGGCTTTGGATAATGGTAAGTTCATGTTTAATTTCGAAACTAACAATGGGAAACAGTTGACCAACAATTCGGGTAGAATTGAAGTAATAGAAGGAGGTCGATATAGAATATTCGAGTTTACTGAAGTAAACGAGATTCAATCGCCTGACCAAATGCACAGCTTTTACTCTGATTACGGCTATAATTATGTTGTCATCGATGGTGTCAGCGTTGGTCATTCGGCTGCATTAAGGTGCTGGTATGAGCCGAAAACGAATTCTTTTGTCTGGAATTCACTTGAGGGTAGAGAGTTAGTTGTTTACTCGTTTAAATTGTAACCTCATGAAATTGGCACTATTTGGAGTAAGTATTCTCCTTTGCCTGGTATTTCTCCAGGCAAAGGCTGGTTATTTAGAAGATTATGGGCAAGAAAGCCGTTACGCCTTCGATTTTTATGTCGTCCATAAACAACTCTTCGAAAGTGCAGCGGAGAAGTCGGGCTTCAGTAGCACTTTTTTATTTGCCATTGTGGCCCCCGAATTAAGCCAGTACAACACTGTAGGGGATGCTGCCCAAACCTATATGCTAAAAACCTTGTATGTACAAGGAGGCAAGCGCTATGCCAATTTTTCAATAGGCTACTTTTCCATCAAGCCATCGTTTGCTGAATACATCGAAAATCAGGTTAAAAAAGATAAGGTACTGGCGAGAGAATACCCTGAATTTGCCGTAGCTATGTCCGAACAACAGGCTAGGGCTAAGCGTGTTATACGGCTTGAAACCGTAGAATGGCAATTGAAGTATTTGCAACTCCTATGCATATTTTGCAAAAAGAAATATCCCACCACTCAATTTATGACGCCAACCGAGCAACTACGATTTTACGCCTCTGTATTTAATATAGGATTTCACCAATTCTACGAGATTAACACCATCTGTATCAAGCGCCAGTTCCCCCGTTTTGGTTTAGAGAAATACAGCTACGCAGATGTAGCCGCCGAATTTTTTCAAAAAATAGCTCAACAATAGAGTCATGAAAACCAAGGTCTTATTAGTCTTTATTTCTTTTTGCGTTGGTGGATTCGTTTTCGGTAACGAGAAAATCCACCTCCTTGCAAAAGGTACATTCATTTCGGTTTTCGAAATTGATAATAGCTTTGTTTACAGTTCTCCGGATGGTACTGGCTATGTGGGGAATTCGCGAAAATTTTTGATACTTCAAAACGGTACGCAAAGCGATACTGTTGAATATCATACATTTAGCAATGAGGCAATTTTGCACACTGGCGACAGTCTCTGGGTGTTCGAAACCAAAGAAAAGCGACTGATCGCATCCAATATTCTGGATATCGGTCAGGCTAAGCGCGAACTGAAATATGCACAAAAAAGGAATTTAACCATTGCCCTACTGTTTTTCCTGATTCTCATATTTGTAATTGGCTGGGCAAATAAATAAAATAATAACAATCAAAACTAAATAATTATGAAAAATAAATATATGTTATTTATTGCAATAGCCGTGTTTAGTCTATTGTTTTACCAGGTTTTTTTAAAGGACTACTTTGCGTATCTACAAGTAGGAGAAATTCGTACCGAAGAAGCCTGCCAAAACTACCTGAACATGTTTCCCGGTGGGTACTATGTTGAAGATGTACGGTTCATCGAGTTGAGCGTGGTCCGGGAAATGAACCTTGTCACTATGTTTTTGGCCAACTATCCAAACAGCAGATACTTGCAGGAAGTTAACCAGATAAAAAACGAGATATGGAATTCGAAAATCGAGATTTATAAGGAAAGAGTAAAACAAAAGTCAAACAACAAGGTGGCCTCTGAATTTTTTATCTCGATGATGACGTACATGAAAGAAAACAACATTTACAGCATCAATTTTAAATTTAAACCGCAACTTCAACTTAAAGACTATGAAGATTACAGCATTGATATTCAAACAATGATGGACAATTATTATCCTCCACTCCAGAAATTGAATTATTCATTCAATTTTCGCAAGTTCAATAAAACATTGAAAATCAAGTAAAAAGCAGCATAT
>CALGIG010000094.1 GCA_937915865.1 uncultured Prolixibacteraceae bacterium
TAATTCCTGAAAACAGAAAAAGGAAACCTAACAAAAACGTTAAAAAATGTTAAAAATATATTATGATGAAATTTTATAAATTTGTTAACCTCATTTTTTGAAATTATGGAACTTTTCAGTGATGAATATTTTATGCGTAGAGCCCTTCAGGAAGCGCAACAGGCTTTTGCTGAAGGTGAAATACCTGTTGGTGCAGTAGTAGTTTCGCAAAACCGGATTATCGCACGAGCCCACAACCTCACCGAAACGCTGAACGATGTAACTGCCCACGCCGAAATGCAGGCCATTACTGCTGCAGCCAATCTATTGGGTGGCAAGTACCTAAACGAGTGTGCTTTATATGTTACCGTTGAACCTTGCGTAATGTGTGCAGGTGCATTGGGTTGGGCACAGGTGGGCAAAATTGTTTATGGCGCTTCCGACGAAAAACGCGGTTTTCAGAAGTTTGCTCCAAACGCTTTGCACCCTAAAACTGAAGTTATTTTTGGAATCTTAGAAAATGAATGTTCGCAGTTGATGCGCGAGTTCTTTCAAGGCAAAAGGTAAAAGTAAAAAGGCAATATTTTCTCCACTTTTCCAGGTTGAGGCTATTCTGTGCGAAAGAATACATCCACTTTTTTCTGCTCTTTACCGCGCACAGACTTTGATTTGTTTCCTAACCCGGGGTTGCGCTCGTTCCTCACACCCCGGGCTATTGATATTTTACCCCTTCAGGGTATTTTAACAAAACCCATTAATCTACAAAAATCATTGCATTCCGGAATCGAAGTTCCCCTCCTTCGGAGGGGTTAGGGGAGGCTTTCGATTACAAACCCCACTTTTTTCAAATCGTCCCAATAAGCTGGATAAGATTTAGTAATCACCATTGGATCGAGAATTGCTACCGGGCCATAAACCTGGCAAGCCGGGGCAAAAGCTAGCGCCATTCGGTGATCGTGGTAAGTCGCAATTTCGGGAACTACTTGCTTTTCGAGCGGAAATGTGCCGTCCCAGCTAAGTTCACCGTGAGCCGGTTCGGTAATTCGTGCACCGAATTTGGCCAATTCATCCTGAAGTGCAGCAATACGGTTGGTTTCTTTAATCTTCAAGGTTTCCAACCCTGTAAAATGGAACGGTATCTTTTTCATCACGCACAAAACCGCGAAAGTCTGCGCCACATCCGGGTTCTCAATAAAATTAAGATTCAACTGCTTGGGCAATACTCTTCCGTTTTTTATCAGTTTCGAGCCTTTTTCAGTAGCAATAGTATCAATTCCCAATTCTTTAAACCATTTGGCAATTTGTACATCGCCCTGTAAACTTTGCGTAGTAAGGCCAATCAATTCCAGATCAAGTTCATCTGCCATTACTGCCATTTGGTACCAGTACGAAGCACCCGACCAGTCGGCCTCAATCGAAAAAGGATGAGCTTTGTAGCTTTGTTCAGCTATATGTATTTCATTATCGTTCCAAACTGATTGTACACCAAATTGTTCCATCAGCTTCAGTGTCATATCTATATACGGGCGCGAAGTAATTTTATTCTTCAGGCGAAGCGTTAAGCCGCCTTCAATAGTTGGGGCAATCATCAGCAATGCCGAAATGTATTGACTACTAATACTTCCGTCGAGTTCCAAAATATCTCCTTTCAAATGCGAACCATATATTTTAAGCGGAGGGAAACCTTCATTCTCAATATATTCAATTCGTGCACCTAATCTATTCAGCGCATCAACCAAAATACCAATTGGACGTTGTTTCATACGGTCTGAGCCTGTTATTGTCCACTCTCCTACTATTTGCGAGAGGAATGCCGTAAGAAAACGCATGGCAGTTCCGGCATGACCAATATCAAAATAATTCGAGTTCGAGTTAATAACAGCATTCATTACCCGGACATCATCACTGTCCGAAAGGTTTTCAATCGAATATGGGCTATAACTCAACGCGTGAATGATCAGAGCTCGATTGGCTATACTTTTTGATCCAGGGAGAACAATGCTTCCCTTCAAGGTTTTATCTGGTTTTGAAACGAGGTATTTCATAAGAAAAAGTTTAAAGTTCCAAGTTCCAAGCTCCAAGTGGGTTTTCATCTGGAATTTGGAACTTGAAACCTGGAACTAAATATTTTTATAATATTTCAGCGCTTCGATAATCAATTCTCTCGAACAATCGACATTAATTTCAACCTTGCCAATTTCAGGAATTAATGTAAAATTGATACGTTTTCCTTCGTTCTTTTTGTCGTGGGTCATCAATTGATAGAGCGGTTCAAAATCGCTTTCCTCGATGTTGAACTTGCCATATTTTGAAATCATCCAGGCCGAAATACTATTCAAATTTTCAATGCTAAATCCGCACTTTTGAGCCGACAAATAAAGCTCGGCGATCATCCCATATACTACGGCATATCCATGCAATATTGGGTTTCCGGTTTTCAAAGCATAGCTTTCAAAGGCATGGCCTATGGTATGCCCAAAATTCAACGCCTTACGAATATTTTGTTCCGTCAAGTCGTTCAGCACATGCCATTCTTTTACAGCAACAGAGTGGGCAATAATTTCCTGCAAAACTTCATAATCAATATTTTCGACATCAAAAGTTAGCAATTCAGCCCAATGCTCATAACTTTTTATCAGTCCATGTTTCAACATTTCGGCATATCCCGAAAGGAAATTTTCGTGGTCAATAGTTTTCAAAAAATCAGTATTAATGATAACAGAATTTGGTTCCATGAAAACGCCAATTTCATTTTTCAAACCATTGAAGTTAAAGCCAGTCTTTCCACCCAGCGAAGCATCGACCTGAGCCAGCAAAGTGGTTGGAATATTAACAAAATCCAATCCGCGCTTGAATGTAGAGGCAGCAAAACCTCCTAAATCGGTTAACATACCTCCACCAATATTAATCAGTAACGATTTGCGATCGGCGCCGTTGTTGCTCAGAAAATTCCACACCTCAACAATCGATTGAATATTCTTATTTTCTTCGCCAGTACCAATGGTAAAAGTCTTGATCGAAAAATCGTCAATCACTTGTTGAATATGCGATAAACAATAGGCTGAAGCAACATTGTCGGTTAGCAAAAAAACTTTTCCTGCTGGATAGTGTTGAACTATTTTTCGAAGTTCGGCATCAATCTGCCTCGAAAAAACGATATTTGAATGTACTTTTGACTTTGACATGAGCGTTCTTTTTTCACAGGAGTCAAAGGTAAATTATTTTGACCAAACTAATAAACTGTAATCGCAACGCACCGATTATTTAAAGTTTTAACATATTTATATGGAGTTATCGAACAAAAAAAGAGCAGGAAGCATCAAACGTTTTTTCATACTTACCGGGATATTGACAGTTGCAGGCGGACAATTGCTATTGTGGTACAAATACGAATTGGCTGTAATAATTCTGGCCATTGTGTTTGCATTTTTTGTCATTCTTTTCTTATCCGGAAATTTCTGTTACATCTTTTTTAGTACCGAAAATAACAAAGTAACAATCAGGTATTACCCCGTTATTTCCATTTTGGGAAGGGAATACAATACAATCGAATTTCCACATCAATCGCTACTTAATTTTCAGATCGAAAAAGGGTTAGGCTTTTCTGATTTAACCATAGCAATTCGTTCGCAACGTGGTATTGCAGAATATCCGCCCGTAAGCCTAGCCGCTCTAAACAAAGTAGAAATTGAAAAAATAAGGCATACTCTGACTGAAATTATGAAAAAGAATAAGTCAGGTATTTAATTTGACGTAGTGATTTCTTAATTTTATACTTATCCGAAAGGTACGAAGTCAATACATTAACCGAAGCTTAAGATTATGAATTAATAATTCAATGTCGTTTAGTTAAGAAAAGCCTCTGAGTGGCCTGATTTTACTGGT
>CALGIG010000095.1 GCA_937915865.1 uncultured Prolixibacteraceae bacterium
CCTAAGAAAATCATTAAATTATATGCTGTTTTTAATCTGTTAAAGTAGAATTAAATTGTGTAATGAGTAGTTAAGTTCATTAAAATAATATATCAATGTATCTTGGATTTCTGTTTCATTTGAAGATTGTTTTATCTCCGATAATTGACTAAACACATTTGCGCATCTTAGAAGTGAATCGGTTAAACTATGATATCCAATATTATGGAATATGGTGCTGCAGGATAAATAACTGTTGGATAGATTTTTAAGTGTTTCTTTGCAGAGGTTCTTTTCACTGAAATTATCAATAATGTATTTAAAAGAAGTTATATTTTCCATATTAAACACATTAAGATTTTTAAAAATATCTATGTTTGGTGCATTTTCCCAATAATTAATGATGGAATCATTAATATTAATTTGACATTCGGAAAACTCAACAAATGATAGAAAACTATTTTTTACTTTTTTAATGTCAAAAATATTATCAGAATTGAAGTATTCGATAACTGGATATGTTAATGCATAATCCATAAATGAGGTTATTTTTGGTTTTTCCGAATCATATAAGAATTGTCTTACATCTATCGGCTGTACATTCTTTTGACATCCATTCAATAAGTACATGCTTAGCGTAATGGCCAGCAATAGGGTTATTGATGATGCAACTATTACTTGTTTTTTCATCTTTGAATAAGTTTTAACATCTCACTCTTAATAAATATTGGGTTAGTCCAGTGTTCCGAGCGATTTTCGTTGGGACGTGTTTCATAATACCTTCCGTAGTAAAACTCGGTACCGGCATTGTATTCCCAGTCGAAATAACGCGAAGACACTAAACGGAGGGAGTGTTTTCTACCTCGTTTGTGCGTAGGCAGAGGAACAGAGAAGTGGAATCCGCCATTGGATTTGCTGCCTGTGTACATGGCATAAACTCCAATGGTGGTTTCGCCAAAGTGGCGGGTACAGTCGACCCGAAAGCCGTAGTCGTTGTTGAGGTACTGGCCATAGCTCAAATCGAATTGCAAGTTGAATTTGGGATAATAGTACCCGGCTTTGGCAAACCAGGTCAGGGTGTTTATTTCGTTGGTAACCCATTGTCCATCGTAAAAATGGGAGCTTCCTGTAAGCCCGGCATTCAGGCTAATGTTCCAACGATTGTTGTTCAACGGATGGTTAAAACAAACATCAGCGCCATAGCGGTTAGCATTGAAATTCCCGATTGTGGCACGACCAAACCATTGGAGTGGCAACCTGAATTCCTGGGAGAGGGTGACAAATCCGGGACGAATAAAATCGCCCTCGTACCCCAGTTGGTTCACAATGGGGAAAATTACTTGCCCGGTAAAGAGCATTCCAGGCCACAACGATACCTCAATAGCCGGGGCTATATTGAGTTGTATTTCGTAAATCTGTGTAAGCAGTGTGTTCTGTAATCCGAACTGGGGATAAACCACCAGGTCGATTTTATTTTCAGGGGGATTGGCGGGTGCAATTTTTCTTAAAAGTTTCCACGAATCATTGATTTTGTAAGTAACTTCCATATCAACCTCTTTTGCTGTAGTCGGATTTGCTCCATTAAGGTTGTTCTGCCACTTGGGAGTTGAAAGGTTAATCTGTATTTGAGGGATTCCTTTTTTGAGTAGAATAAGGGTTGCCGGGTATTTTTTCTCCATCGTGGCAATGATATCCAATGCCGATCTTATGCCACCTACATTCCATTGGTAGAGGTTGTCTTCCAATAAAACAAATGTACCGCTATTGGTTGTAGCTACCCTTACGTTCTCATAACCAGAAATAATGAGCGCTTTGCTGAGTTTCTCTGACGAAGTCTGGGCAACAGCAGTAATTGCGGAAAAGGAGAACAGAACAATGTGTAGCAGCCTTCTCTGGATCGAACTATCGGTTGTGGTTTTCACAACGAGCGGTTAAGTTAAAATTGAAAAACAAATACTTTCGAAACCCAATTAATCATACAATAACTCTTTTGTTGATTAAAGAGTTATCAACTGACTTAATTGCTGGGAATACTTCTTCGATCAGGGTATCGACAAAAACGAGCCATTTTTAGTCTACTGATCGATCAGTTATTTAAGTTTTTTGTCGTTCAAGTATGTAAAGTGCAAAAGTAATTGAACTCAGTACTTGAGTAAAGGGTTTGTCTCCGCCGATAACCATAAATGAACTGTTTAACGAGAATGCCCAAACAGCTATTCATAATGGTTCATCTTTTCCACAATTGAGAAATCGATACTTTTTTATATCGTTATTAATGGACTATTGAGGACGTTGTATGTAATAAATAGCACCAAATAAACTCAGAACCAAGTTTTCATTAGTGTTCAATAGGAATCATTCTGCCCTTACCCTTACTCTCTTTCCTTGAAGGATTTGTCTGAAATTTACAAGTAGTCGCTGCGACGAAACCGGATAGTTTCTTCAGCGATAGGGTCGGGAGCAAATGGATGTACCCAACACAAGAGCCATAAAACGGAATCAATAGTGCTCAATTCCGTTGAATAATCATATTTCGGGTTCAAATTTCAGGATAAGACCGTAGTGTAGTTTTAAATCACAACAGATTGGCTTGTTTCTTTCCTGAACTGAATTACTTATACAAGTTACCACTATTAAACAAGATAAAAAAATGCTTATCTTCATTTTTTTTCTAAATATAAGGCTGTACTTCAATGATTTGGCTGAGATGTATGCGAAAAGATCAACAATGGTGCGGCTTTTAAAGTAGTAAAATATTAAAATATGTTTTATAATATTTTCTTGTTGTCCGCTTGTTTTGTTTCAATACCCGACGATTTCTGTTAATTGTTCATCGGTAAATTGATAAGTTTTTTTTGTATTTCCGAGACAAAATACACAATTGCAAGAATTGCTTTATGATGACAGGTTTGTTTGATGTTTGGTTGAAAAAAGAAAAACCACTATAGACACATAGTGCACACTTGCAATTGAAAAATAAAGCTACGTGTTCTATGTGTCTATATGGTTCACAATTTAGGTACTTCATCAATATAATATCGGCATAATTTTCGGTTCAGTAAGCAACATCCCGGGTTTCTCGTACCTTATCTCATCAATTGCAGCTTCAATCTGGCCAAGAGTACATGGAGTAGTGGCAACCGAAAACATGGCTTTCTCCCCGGCATGGCGGTTATGACTAACAGTTTCAATATTAATTTCCTGCTTACCAATGGCCGTAGCAATAAAGCCTGTCGTCCCGGGCACATTCCCTGTGTGGAAAGTGATCAGGTATGGAAAAACAATTTTGCGGACATCGTCCAGGTTTCTTTCAACTTTTTGGGGAACAAACAAGTTTTTGTCGCCATAACGGGCAATGAAAACGATGTCGGAAACAATTGACATGGCAGTTTCTGATGAACCCGCCCCTTTTCCAACGAGGAAGTGAACGCCGGAATAGAGATTATTGATGCGTACGGCATTGGTTGCTCCGCTAACATCCGAAAGGAAATTGCTGTTTTTTACAAGCATAGGTCGAACTGTGGCAAAAATGTTGTCGTTCTCTCTTTTAGCATAGCAAATCAGTTTAATTTTTGCATCAATCTCGCTGGCAAAGTCAATGTCTTCCTTGGTAATATTCTCAATACCGGTAATAGAAAGGTCGTCTTTCGAAACTTCGATCCCGAATGCTAGTTTGATGAGCAGAATAAGCTTGTGACCTGCATCACCGCCATTGATGTCGAGCGACGGGTCGGCTTCGGCATAGCCGTTTTCTTGGGCCAGACGTAGCGCATCGACAAATTCCAGCTTATTTTCCTGCATTTGGGTTAATATATAGTTGCTGGTTCCATTCATAATGCCTGAAACCGATAAAATCTTGTCGCCTGTAAAGCTTTCCTGAATAGTTTTAATGATCGGAATCGCGCCACAGACCGCTGCTTCGAAACCAATTTTTACGCTTTTTTCTTCAGCCGCTTCAAATATGGCTTTCCCTCTTTCTGCCAACAGTGATTTATTGGCAGTCACCAAATGTTTTCCCGAATTTAGCACATCCAGACAAATGTTGTAAACGAAATCGCTTTTACCACCAATGGTTTCAACGATCAGGTCAATTTCGTTTGAGGTGATAATCTCCTGTATGTATTGTTGTGCCTCAAGTCCGGTTAAATCTTTGCCTCCGCCGCAAAACAGGTTTAGTGGCAATCCAAACCGTTCGGCAGCTTTTGCAGGGCATAGTTCTACAATTTTCTGAAGTACTAGTTGTGTATTGGCTCTTTGCGAAAGTTCTTTATTGATTTCTGAAAGAATGCGGGCGACACCACCACCCACTGTTCCGCAGCCCAAGATGGCTATATTCAGGTTGTTCATTTTAGGGGATTAAAAAATTTGACGTAATATATAAATTTTTGAAGGTGTGGAGTTTTTTAAATTTCAAAAAGAAATAAAAAAAACTGTTCCCGGCAAAATTTTTAATATTTCTGAACTTTTTCGAAATTTAACGTGTTAATATTAATGAAATAAAAATCATGTCAGAAAAGGATGTTGTTATCTTTTTCTTAGACATTCAAATAAAAAAGTTGATTTTATTTTCATTTTAAAAAATTAGTTTCATATTTGCATCAAATTTTTCAGAAATGACAGGTTTTGCTAATATTTCTCTACTAGGTCTTATTCTCGGTATTCTAATTTGGATGCGCGAATGAGAATGGTATGGGTAAAACTATAAAGAGCTTTAATAAGGCCATTCTCAAAACAGGGGATGGCCTTTTTCTTTGAAAAGCCCCTCTAAACCTCCCCGAAGGGGAGACTTTAAGAAGCTCGATTATTAGATGGTTGAATAAAATAACTGAAATGCCTTTTTAAGCCCCCTCTTTGGGAGGGGGTTGGGGGAGGCTCTTAAATTTTATACTATGAGCGACAGATTGTACATTTTCGACACCACCTTGCGCGATGGCGAGCAGGTTCCAGGATGTCAGTTAAACACAGTTGAAAAGATTGAAGTTGCGCGTGCTTTGGAAGAATTGGGAGTTGACGTAATTGAAGCAGGTTTCCCAATTTCAAGCCCCGGCGATTTCAATTCGGTAGTAGAAATCTCAAAAGCGGTTACCTGGCCAACTATATGTGCCCTAACCCGCGCAGTTGAAAAAGATATTGATGTGGCTGCCGAAGCGCTAAAATTTGCAAAGAAAGGTCGTATCCATACCGGTATCGGAACATCGTTTTACCACATTCATTACAAGCTCAACTCTAATCAGGATGAAATCGTTGAACGTGCTATTGCTGCCGTAAAATATGCCAAACGATATGTCGAGGATGTTGAATTTTATGCTGAAGATGCTGGTCGTACTGAAAACAAATACCTGGCTCGTGTAATTGAAGCAGTAATTAAAGCCGGGGCAACTGTGGTAAATATTCCTGATACAACAGGCTATACTTTACCGGTAGAGTTTGGCGCTAAAATCAAATACTTGGTTGACAATGTGCCAAATATTCACAAAGCAACTATTTCAACTCATTGCCACAACGACTTGGGAATGGCAACAGCCAATACTGTTGCTGGTATTATGAATGGAGCCCGTCAGGCCGAAGTAACTATCAACGGAATTGGCGAACGTGCCGGTAATACTTCATTGGAAGAAGTGGTCATGATCTTGAAAAGCCGCTATGCTGTGCTGAACATCGATACCAATATTAATACTAAAAATATTTACAAAACCAGCCGTTTGGTTTCGAACCTGATGAACATGCCGGTTCAGCCAAATAAGGCAATTGTTGGCCGTAATGCGTTTGCGCACTCGTCCGGAATTCATCAGGATGGCGTGTTGAAAAACCGCGAAAATTATGAGATCATCGACCCAACCGAAGTGGGAATTAACGAATCGAGTATTGTGCTGACTGCCCGTAGCGGACGTGCAGCATTGAAACATCGTTTGGAATTAATGGGTTACGAGCTCGATAAAGAAAAACTCGATGATGTTTATGAAAAATTCCTGAAACTGGCAGACCGAAAGAAAGATGTGAAAGACGATGATGTTGCTGCTTTGGTTGGTGATGTACATCAGAAAGAACGTCGTGTAAAACTCGATTTTCTACAGGTTGTAACCGGAAAAGGATTGGTTCCAATTGCCAATGTTCGTTTAAATATTGCAGGCGAAATTTTGGATGCAACAGCTTCTGGAAATGGTCCGGTCGACGCTGCTTTGAAAGCAGTTAAGAAAATTCTCCATCGCAAAGTGGTGCTCGAAGAATTCCTCATTCAGGCCATCACTCGTGGTAGCGACGACTTCGGAAAGGTACACATGCAGGTGAAACACGAAGATGCTATCTTCCACGGATTTGGCGCGAATACTGACATCATTACTGCTTCGGTCGAGGCTTTTCTGGATGCAATAAACAAAATCCCGGCGGGGAAAGCTCCTCTAAATCTCCCTGGAGGGGAGACTTTTTGAGTCGCTGAATAAAAAATAAACTAAAATTTAATGAATTAATAATTAATACCCGATCACGTTCCCCTCCTTTGGAGGGGGCAGGGGGAGGCTTAATATGAAAACTTTATTTGACAAAATTTGGGATTCGCATGTTGTGAAACAAGTTGAGGGCGGCCCAAGCGTGTTGTACATCGACCGTCATTTCATCCACGAAGTGACCAGTCCGGTTGCATTTTTAGGTTTGGAAAAACGTGGGCTGAAAGTTCTTCGTCCGGCGCAAACCATTGCCACGCCCGACCACAATGTGCCGACGATCAATCAGAACCTGAGCATTAAAGACGAACTGTCGCGTAATCAGGTAGAGATGTTAAAGAAAAACTGTGTCAACCACGGAATTGTTTACCACGGACTAGGTACTGAAGGCCATGGCGTGGTTCATATTATTGGTCCTGAAATGGGTATCACTCAGCCAGGGATGACCATTGTTTGCGGCGACAGCCACACTTCAACTCATGGCGCTTTCGGGGCAATAGCATTTGGAATAGGCACCAGCGAGGTGGAAATGGTATTTGCCAGTCAATGTATCATGCAACCGAAGCCAAAGAAAATGCGCATCACTATCAACGGAACTTTGAGCAAAGGCGTAACTGCCAAAGACATTGCTCTTTATATTATATCAAAGATTTCGACTTCAGGCGGAACAGGTCATTTTATCGAATATGCCGGATCAGCCATTACCAGTCTGACTATGGAAGGCCGCATGACTTTATGTAACCTGAGTATCGAATCGGGCGCGCGTGGTGGTATGATTGCTCCTGACGACACAACCATCAACTACGTGAAAGGACGTCAGTTTGCACCAAAAGGCGCAGACTGGGACAAAGCAGTTGCTTACTGGAAAACCCTTAAAACAGATGAAGGTGCTGTATTCGACACTGAATTGGTATTTGACGCCGCCGACATCGAACCAATGATCACTTACGGAACTAATCCTGGGATGGGAATCGGTGTATCGAAATCGATACCAACCAGCCAGAGTTTAACCGGAACTGATAAACTGACTTACGAAAAAGCGTTGAAATACATGGGATACAACGAAGGCGAACAGATGATCGGTAAATCAATCGATTATGTTTTTGTTGGAAGTTGCACCAATGGACGCATTGAAGATTTTCGCGCTTTTGCCGATTTTGTAAAAGGTAAAAAGAAAGCCGACAATGTCACTGCATGGATTGTCCCCGGGTCGCAGGCTGTTGAAAAACAAATTCGCGCCGAAGGGTTGGTCGAAATTCTGGAAGCTGCCGGTTTCGAGCTGCGTCAGCCCGGATGTTCGGCTTGTTTGGCCATGAACGACGACAAAATTCCGGAAGGAAAATATTCGGTATCAACCTCTAACCGCAATTTCGAAGGTCGTCAGGGACCGGGCGCCCGCACATTGCTCGCCAGTCCGCTCACTGCTGCTGCTGCTGCTGTGACTGGTAAGATTACTGATCCAAGAGAGTTTTTATAGAAAAGCCCCCTAACCCCCGAAGGGGGAATTGAAGAGACAATTAATTAGCAATGCTGCCAAACTCCTCCCCCCTTTGGGGAGGTTGGGAGGGGCCTCTAAATATTAAAAAAATGGCATACGATAAATTCACAAAATTAACATCGCCGGCAGTTCCGCTGCCCATCGAAAATGTAGATACCGATCAGATTATTCCGGCTCGCTTTCTGAAAGCAGTCGAACGTAAAGGTTTTGGCGATAACCTTTTTCGCGACTGGCGGTACGATAAAAGTAATCAGCCTATTGCTGACTTCCCGTTGAATCAGGCAAAATATTCAGGTAAAATATTAGTTGGTGGTAAAAACTTCGGGAGTGGTTCGAGCCGCGAGCACGCTGCATGGGCCATCTACGATTACGGTTTCCGCTGCGTGGTTTCCAGCTTTTTTGCTGATATTTTCCAGGGCAACGCCTTGAACAATGGCATCCTTCCGGTGGTTGTATCTCCTGAATTTTTGGAAAAGATTTTTGCAGCCATCGAAGCCGCCAACAATGCACAGTTCGAAGTTGATCTGGAAAACCAGAAATTCACGATTTGTGCAACTGGCGAATCAACAGGTTTCTCAATCAACCCGTACAAAAAACATTGTCTGGCTAACGGATTGGACGACATCGATTACCTTGTAAGCATCAAGGAAGAGATAAAAAAATTTGAAGCCTCCCCCAACCCCCTCCATTAGAGGGGGCTTAAAGAGTTGGGCTAATTAGGTAATCTTATTGAAAATGAAAGTATTGTGATTGTGCGCAGCCTAAAGTCTCCCCATTCGGGGGAGATTTAGAGGAGGCCAATAGCCTCCCCAACCCCTCCGAAGGAAGGGCAAAAGAAGGCATAGCGCATGGACTAGATTGAAGAAAATGAACAACAATGCAACCCACTTCTTTCTCCTCACCCTTTGGGGGAGGTTGGGAGGGGGCTATTCAATTTTATACTATGACAGGAAAAGTAGTTGAAGTAAAGGATCAGGTTCTTAGTATCATGGATACTACACTGCGCGACGGTGAACAAACCTCGGGAGTGTCGTTTACCGATATGGAGAAGCTGAGTGTGGCCCGTATCCTGCTGGAGGATGTGAAAGTCGATCGTATCGAAATTGCATCAGCCCGCGTTTCGGAAGGAGAATTCCTGGCAGCAAAACGGGTACTTGAATGGGCAAAATACAAAGGTCATTTGCATAAAGTGGAAATTCTTGGTTTTGTCGACGGTAAAACGTCGCTCGACTGGATTAATACTGCCGGAGGAAAAGTACTGAACCTGCTTTGCAAAGGATCTTACAGGCATGTAACCCAGCAGTTGCGTAAAACTCCGGAACAACACATCGAGGACATCAAGCGGTCAATTGATTATGCCACCGAATTGGGTATTAGCGTGAATGTTTATTTGGAAGACTGGTCGAACGGGATGCGTAGCTCGAAAGATTACGTGCATTTCATGGTGACTGAGCTTCGCAAACTGAACATCAAACACATCATGCTGCCCGACACTTTGGGAATTCTTGATCCGGACGAAACATACGAGTTTTGCCGCGAGATGATTGAAACTTATCCCGATGTGGAATTTGATTTTCATGCCCACAACGACTACGACCTGGCCATAGCTAACGTATTTCATGCTATCAAAGCTGGAATCCGCTGCGTACATACAACAGTGAACGGATTGGGCGAGCGCGCAGGAAATGCGCCGCTATCCAGTGTGATCGCCACTGTGAAAGACCACCTGAAAATGCAAACCCGCGTGAATGAATCGATGCTGAATAAGATATCAAAGCTGGTTGAGTCGTTCTCAGGAATCCGTATTCCGACAAACAAACCTTTGATCGGTGAATTTGTCTTCACGCAGTGTAGTGGAATCCATGCTGATGGCGATAGCAAGAATAATCTCTATTTCAACGATCTACTGCCCGAACGTTTTGGCCGACATCGTGTGTATGCACTTGGTAAAACTTCAGGAAAAGCAAATATCAAGAATAACTTGGAAGAGTTGGGTATCGAACTCGATCCGGCCTCTTTGAAACTGGTTACCGATCGTATCATTGAGCTGGGTGATCACAAGGAAACCGTTACTATTGAAGATCTTCCATACATCGTTGCTGATGTGCTGAATTCTGATCATGGAGAGGCCCCAATTCAACTTGTGAATTATTCTTTGTCACATGCAATGGGTTTAAGGCCTTCAGCTACTGTGAGTTTTCTGATTAAAGGCGAAAAATACGAGGCAACGGCTCCCGGCGACGGACAGTACGATGCATTTATGAATGCCATCCAGTCGATTTATCAGGAATTGAACAAGCCGTTCCCAAAACTGATCGACTATTCGGTAACCATTCCTCCAGGCGGTAAAACCGATGCGTTGGTTGAAACAGTTATCATTTGGAAACTCGACCGTGAGTTTAAAACTCGTGGATTAGACTCTGACCAGACTGCTGCAGCCATAAAGGCTACTATGAGGATGTTGAATTTGATAGAAAAGTAAAATAGTTTCAGGGTTCAAGTTCCAGAGTTCAAGTTTCGGTTGCGAAATGGGAAGTTTTGGATATTGAGCATTGGATATTCATTATTGGATATTTTAAAAATTGATGATCCCTCAACATACAAAATCTTCGCCGGAAACCATTCGCCGTAATTTCGACCAACAGGTTGACCGGTTTTCGAATATAGAAACAGGACAAGCTACAGCCATCGACTCGCCTTTGTGCATGGAGTTGGTTGCCAGGTCAGCGCTCCTTCTGAACCCCGATGCGAAAAGTATCATGGATTTGGGTTGCGGTGGCGGAAATTACGCAGTAAAAGTAACTTCGTTACTTTCTGAAGTGGATTGCACTTTGGTCGACCTCAGCGCCAATATGCTCGAAAGGGCAGTAGAGCGGGTAAGCGAAATCATTTCTGGAAAAATTTCTGCTTTGCATGGCGACTACCGTGAACTTGATCTGGGCGAAAATCAGTTTGACGTGATCACTGCAGGAACAACATTGCATCACCTGCGAGGCGATGACGAATGGGAACTGGTCTTCAGTAAAGTTTACAAGGCGCTGAAACCCGGTGGAACGTTTTGGATTAACGACATTGTGATAGGCGAAACTGACGAAATTACCCAAATGATGCTGGATGGCTGGGTGAGTATGCTGCAAAAGCAAGTATCGCCGGAAGAAGTTGACACGTATCTTTATCGCTACGAATCGGAAGATACACCGCGGACTTTGTCGTATCAGCTTGATTTATTGATGCAGGTTGGCTTTAAAGAGACTTTAGTTTTGCACAAACATTTTAATTTTGCTGCCTTTGGCGCTAGAAAAGAAATAGGAACCACATAGGCACATAGAGCACATTATTTATATTTTTCTATGTGTACTATGTGTCTATGTGGTTGGTAAAGAAATAAATAAAACCAAAAATATGAAGTTAAAATTAGCTGTTCTTCCCGGTGACGGGATCGGTCCTGAGATTGTCGATCAGGCCATGAAAGTGGTGAAAGCCGTTGCCGCTAAGTTCAACCACGAACTCGAATACGAATATGCGTTGACCGGCGCTTGTGCTATCGACGAGTTAGGCGCTCCATATCCCGATTCAACCCACGAATTGTGTATGAAATCGGATGCCGTATTGTTTGGAGCCATTGGTGATCCGAAATATGACAACAATCCAAAAGCTCCGGTTCGTCCCGAACAGGGCTTGTTGCTAATGCGCAAAAAACTGGGTTTGTATGCCAACATTCGTCCGGTGGTGACTTTCCCATCGTTGCTGCACAAATCGCCGCTTCGTCGTGAGTTGATCGAAGGCGCCGATTTTGTGGCCATCCGCGAGCTTACCGGCGGTATTTATTTTGGCGAAAAAGGCCGCAAAGATGAAGGTAATACCGCTTTCGACGTTTGTGTTTATACCCGTCCTGAAGTGGAACGTATCCTGAAACTGGGCTACGAGTATGCCATGAAACGCAACAAAAAACTCACTGTGGTTGATAAAGCTAATGTGTTGGAAAGCTCTCGTTTGTGGAGGGAAGTTGCCCAGGAAATGGCTCCTTCTTATCCAGAAGTGACAACAGAATACATGTTTGTTGACAATGCAGCCATGCAAATCATCCAATGGCCGAAAAATTTCGATGTGATGGTTACTGAAAACATGTTCGGTGATATTTTGACTGACGAAGCTTCGGTAATAACCGGCTCGCTTGGTTTATCTCCATCGGCTTCGATTGGCATCCACACTTCTGTGTTCGAGCCTATCCATGGTTCGTATCCGCAGGCTGCAGGTAAAAACATTGCCAACCCGGTTGCTACCATTTTGTCGGCTGCCATGATGTTCGAATATGCTTTCAACCTGATGGACGAAGGCGCCATCATCCGCAAAGCTGTTGACGCTTCGTTGGATGCGAAAGTTGTAACCGTTGATATTTCCATCGAAAAACCATACTCAACTTCCGAAGTTGGAGACTGGATTGCCGAATGGGTTAGTAAGAATTAAGGGTGATGCGGTTTTTAACCGCATTGTCAGAATAAGGCGATTAGAAATTGCCGCACTCGGAGAAAGGCTCTTTGCGAAAGCAGGGAGCTTTTTTTTGAAGAAGCTTTTATCAAATGATTTCTTCCAGATTTGATCTCAGATTTTGCAAACTTGTTTGGATAATCTGCCAGACTTCCTCTGCATCAATTCCGAAATAATTGTGCGCAATAATGTTTCTGAAGCCTTTCACTTTCGACCAATTGATTCTTTCTTCAGTATTTAGAATAAGTTCTTCGGAAAGCTTCTCAACCATTTCGCCAATGACAATAAAATTCATCATACAAGCATCAAATGCAAGCGAATCGGAATAGAACTCGTCCGCATCGTTGAACTTTCCTGAATACGATTGAATCTTTTGAATCGATTCGAGTATATTGAGGATGCAACTGAAATCCCGATGTGAAATACTATACATATTTAGCCTCTGCTAGAATTTGGTTTCTGAAGATAGGATTTAAGTATTTCTCGCGGCAAATATCAACCTGCCGATTGAATTTTGACTGAATCTCATTTTTAAGTAATTGCTTGAGGGAATACAAATCAGGAGTATTGTCCTCGAATTCAACAATGAGATCAATGTCGCTTTGTGCATTTTGTTCTCCCCGGGCAATCGATCCGAATACGCCTATTTTTCTTAGGTGATATTCTTTTTCAAACCGGGCTTTGTTTGAAGCAAGATAAAGCAATATTTGGCTCAGATCAATCATAATGGCTGATTTTGATTCAAATATACAAGTTTTCGGCAAATTCAGTATTTTATAAATTCAGGCACTGCTAACTTGCATTTTGCTTTCCATCAGGTGAATATTCTACCGATAAAAGAATTATCTCCTGGCTGGGTTTGTTGCATTTATTTAAAGATCAGACCAAAATTTTTATTCGGCATGAAGAAAGTGGTTCGATTCCATAAAGTTGGTGACCAGTTAGTGTTCTATTGTTGGACCTTGAATTGCTACCGGTGCAATCGAGCCGGTAGATTGAACTTCAGTTACAGGAGAATTGCTGACTTCATGGGTGCCGTCCGGAAGATATTTCACCGTTGGCGGAACTTTCTTCAGGTTAAACAAGTCGTAGCTTTTTTTCAAATCAGTCCAAAGGCTTACCTTATCCTTGTTTTTGCTGTATCCGGAAATCAATCGGTTGTAAGTTTTGTCTTCCAGTTTTGCCGGATAAATGGTAATTCCAATCTCTTGTTGGCCAGCATTGTAAGCTTCTATGCAATACACAAAAAGCTCTTTGATTTTCTCGTCGTTTATGGAGATACAGCCCGACGATTCACACCCGCCGTGAATGTAAATCAGGTTTCCCAAATGTCCCTTAGCCCCGCGAATGCTGTCGGAAGTATTGGGGTAATTGATTTTCATCGACAGGTAATATTTGCTGTACGGGTTCAACTCATTAATATGGTAAAATCCTTCGGGAACCTGCAAATCGCAAGAACGACGTTTTGGCCCAATTTCTCCTGAGATTTCGCACATCGGAATTTCTTTAATCAGGGTAAAAGTCGAGTCGCAAATGTTCTTTCCCCAAAGCTCAATTTTTTTCTCAGTCTTGAAAGCGCGCATATATAACCGCAGACTGTCACGCGAAATGGCATGTTCTTTCAGTGATTTGACAACCATTTTTTCTTTGGAAGAATATGCTTCTCTTACTCGGGTGTAATTCAGTTGTTTTTCCCGAAAAGTTGCCGGATTTAATTCAGGTTTTACAAACCATAGCGAGAGTAATATCAGTATATATTTCATTTTGAAGTTTCCGTTTTCTGCCGGGCAAAAATAATAATAAAAGCTTTTGTGTAAATTGGTTTTAGGATGTAGAGTCAATATTGATTTTGTTTCTTTTTGATAAATAAGAAGTTTGACGAAGTATTTTGATATTTTTGGTAACTCAAATATCAATTACTATGGAATATGTTTTTGAACTCCCGTTTAAAGTGCGCGACTACGAATGCGACTTGCAGGGTATTGTGAATAATGCGGTCTACCAGAATTACCTGGAGCATACCCGTCACGAATTTTTGGAATATGTTGGCCTGAATTTCGCCCAGATGCACGAAGAAGGTATTGATGCTGTGGTTATTCGGGTGGAAATCGATTATAAGTTCCCTTTGAAAAGTGGCGATCAGTTTGTTTGCCGCGTAAATGTGGCGCGCGAAGGAAACCTGAAGTTTGTCTTTCTGCAAGACATTTATCGTTCTTCTGATCAGAAATTGATGATAAAGGGAAAAGTAATTGCCGTTTGTGTGAATAATAAAACCGGACGACCGGTAGCACCAAAAGAATTGGTTGAGGTATTTGATCGGTACACCAATTAAATTAAAAAATACTGAGGGTTTCACTTAAAGTGTAGCCCTCAGTAAAATAAAAAAACTTACTTTTGCAGCACTAAAACCCTTGGATGTTTAATTTGTGTTCGGATATTGTGAAGTAAATAACTCCGGATTAATTTAATCTGAAGTTATCCCTCCGTAAACTCAGGCCAATTCCGGCGTGAGTTATTTTCATGTCTTTATTTTACAAAACAGACTGTTGAAAGATTAAATTCTTTTGACTGGCTTTAATCATTTAATATTTAAATATCATGAGTAATACAGATAATACATCTATACACGAATTCGACTTTAGTTTAATCTGCGAATATTTTTCCAGTACAAAGAGGCAAGGTCCCGGTAGTCCCGAGGCGACCCTAAAAGCGCTTAGTTTTATTAACAATTTAACTCCTGAATCGCGCATTGTTGATTTGGGCTGCGGAACTGGTGGCCAGACCATGGTTTTAGCGCAGAATGCTCCCGGGCAAATTACTGGCATCGACCTGTTCCCCGATTTTATCAGGTTGTTTAACCAAAATGCCGAAAGGCTGAACCTTCAGAAGCGTGTAAAAGGCGAAATAGGTTCGATGGACAATT
The DNA here is from genome assembly GCA_937915865.1 of uncultured Prolixibacteraceae bacterium. Lineage (GTDB taxonomy): Bacteria > Bacteroidota > Bacteroidia > Bacteroidales > Prolixibacteraceae > Aquipluma. Next base: position 15,329 of record CALGIG010000095.1, read on the forward strand.
TGGCGTTTCAGGAAGAAGAACTCGACGTGATTTGGTCGGAAGGAGCTATTTACAACATTGGTTTTGTCCGCGGCCTTACCGAATGGCGAAAATTTTTGAAAACGGGCGGTTATATTGCTGTTACTGAAGCATCGTGGTTTACTGATGAACGGCCTGAAGAAATCGAAAAGTTTTGGATGGACGCTTATCCTGAAATCGACACTATCCCGAATAAGGTAGCTCAACTGCAAAAGGCAGGATATGTCCCGGTGGCAGCGTTTATTTTGCCCGAAAACTGCTGGACAGAGCATTATCATGTTCCGCAAATTCCTGTTCAGGAGGCTTTTCTGAAGAAGTATGCAGGCAATAAAATGGCTGAGGAATTCATCGGGTTCCAACGTTATGAAGCCGAATTGTACGCCAGGTATAAGGCATATTATGGTTACGTATTCTATATTGGCCTGAAGATATAGGCTTTGCTTTTCAGCTGCTCCGATGAATTCCGATTTATCGGAGCAGTTTTTTTTAATTATTTCTGATCGTTTTTATAAAGTTTGTTGCATACAGAAATTATATGCAGATCGTTTACTTTTTGTCTTAATATATTTTTTTTTCAGCAAAATCGCTCTAGCTTTGGAAATGCCTTAGTCAGGCTGTTGCTTGTCGATAACTAAAAATCAATTTATTTATACAACCCAAATCTTAAGAAATGAAAAATTTAAAAGTGTTGTTTGTTTCTCTGTTTGTTTTATCGTTGTTCCATGTGAATGTACAGGCGCAGGATACTAAAGTCTCCAAAAGTAAAAAAACTAAAAATGCTGTGGAAAATGGGGCTACAACTGTTGAAAACGGACAAGATGCTGTTGAAAAGGGGAAAGCAACTGCCAAAAAAGGGAAGGGTGTTTTTTCTACTGTTAAATTTATGGCAACCAATCCAAAAGCTTTATTAAAAGACCCGAAGGCTGGCATAGAAGCTACGAAAGCTACTGCAAATGAAGCAAAAAGCACTGTTGATGACGCGAAGAGTACAGCTAATGATGCGAAGAGTACTGTGAATGATGCAAAAAGCACAACTAAAGGAGGTAAGGTGACTGCAAACGACACCAAAGATACTGAAACGAATACAAAAGTAGCGAAAGGAACAAAAGCTAAAAAAACAAAAAAAGAAGCTGCTCTTGACGAATCGCATTGGTAGTGTTTGTACTGTTGAGGTTGTCAAAAAAGTAAAACTTTTTTGACAACCTCAATGATTATTGTTTCGCGTAACCCTTTGTCCACGGGCAATGCACCAAACATTTGAGGCAGGTGGTGCATTTTTGAACGTCAACCAGCTCGTCGCGATCAATGCCTTTAATCCAGTTTTTGCCAGATATGGCTCCAACCTCGCATACATTTTTGCAAATTGTACAGCTTCCGCATTTTGATTGCATTTCAGTAGGATTTGCAGCCTGAAGTGGCGCGTTGGTTAAAACGGTACACATACTGATTGCGCTGCCCCATTCGCGGTTAATTAAAAGGTCGTGTTTCCCAATCCAACCTATTCCGGCTTTTAAGGCAATCGTTTTGTGTGGCAGTGGAGTCGAGTGGTTTATTGAATTGTATCTGCCGTTTTCTTCTTGATTTTTGTCGGATTGCGACCAGGCCTGGTAGCCTTGGTTTTGTAGAAATTTGGCCAGTTCGTCGGCCATTTCCCCAACTTCCTGTTCTTTCCGGCTAAATTCATCGTCGTTTTGCCGGTTGGCCAAAACCAGTTCCCGAATGTAATTTTCGTTGGAGGCTACCTCCTGAATAAATCCAGTAGAAAGGGATAAGCCAAATAAAATGGCGGTATTAAGTCCCCGGTTTTGCTCAAACGAAAATTCAGAAACATCTACAAAATGCACAAAAGCTACATGTTGTAGGGATAATATTTCCTGTATTTCTGAATCAATCGACATGTTTCTCCAAAAATTAGTGTTTTCCCGGCAAATCTTTTTCCAGAATTCCCCAAGTTTTAGTGGGCTGGCTACCCATTTTCAGAATTAATCGGCTCCCGTTCATCAGGTCGTTGTGCGTAATATACGATTTGGTGTAAGGTTTACCGTTTAATGTTGCTTCCTGAACATAGATGTTTTTCGAACTCAGGTTTTCGGCTCGAATAATGAATTTTTTCCCATTGTCAAGGTTAATAGTACTTTGTTGCAAAAGTGGACTTATAATCAGGTACTCGCCGCCTGCCGGGTTAAACGGGTATAACCCCATTGCATTCCACACATACCATGAACTCATGCTCCCGGTATCTTCATTGTTGATAATTCCATCGGGTTTGTCTGAGTAAAACGAGTGCATGATTTGCTGCACGGTTTCGGCAGTTTTGTAAGGTTTTCCAACGAAATGATAAAAATACGGAATGTGATGACTGGGCTGGTTGCCATGCGCATATTGCCCGATTAATCCGCCCATTCCTCCCAGATAATTATCAGTAGGGTAAGCTGTTGTGAAAAATGAATCCAGTTTGTTTGAGAATCGTTCCGGCGAACCAAAAGCTTTTATCAATCCATACGGGTCTTGTGGAACCATAAAAGTATAATGCCAGGAATTGCCTTCGGTGTACGATTCTTTGCCATTGGTGCGGTCATTAAGCGGATCGAAGCCCGGGACCCAATTATCATTGGAATACTTGGGGCGAGCGAAGCCTGATTGAGGATCGAAAAGGTTTTTCCAATAACTGCTTCGTTGCATGAAAAGCTTGTAATCGTCGGTTTTGCCTAATTTACGCGCAACCTGGGCAATACACCAATCGTCGAAAGCATATTCAGTTGTTTTAGTAACATTGGCGGTTGAGGTTTCGAATGGCACGAAATGGAAGGTTCGGTAATCTTTTGAATTCCGAATATCCTGGTTGGCGCTGGCTTTCATCGCTTCGTAAGCTTTTTCGTAATCAAATCCGGTAAATCCTTTCAGAATAGCATCGGCCAACACTGGTACAGCATGGTAACCAGTCATACAATGAGTTTCGCAAAAAGCCATCTCCCAAACAGGTAGTAACCCGTACTGTTCGTAAAATGCCAGAAACGATTGCATAATTTGGGAAACTCGCTCTGTTTGTGATATTGTAAAAAGTGGATGAAGGGCACGGTAAGTATCCCAGAGCCCGTATTGCGTGAAAATTGTATTTCCCTGATGGTTTTTACCGTCGGCGCCCCGATAAGCATGATTGTAATCGTCGAACCTGGTTGGAGCAATATAGCAATGATATACTGCCGTATAAAAAATTTGAAGGAATTTGTTGTTATCCGACTGTACCTGAATTTTCTCCAACTCCTTTTCCCAAGCATCGCTGGCTTCTTTTTGCACACGGTCGAACGACCAGTCGCGAATTTCGTTAAGTCCGGCTATCGCGCCTTCAGTATTGGCAAAGCTTATAGCAACTTTCATCAGGATTTGTTCTCTTTCACGGGTCGAAAATATAAGGCACGCTTTAACCCCCACTGCCCGAACTTGTTCTTTCGATTTAACACGGATTGAGTCGGCAAATAAAACAAGGTCGCGAATCGGTTTACTTGTCCGTACCGCAAAAAATACTCGCTTATCATCGGCGTAACCTGTTGAAAAACGGCTACCAATAAATGTGCTGTCGTTTAGTTTGCGGAATTCACATTCAAGCGGTTTTCCTCCATTGTGATATGCCAGATCGAAACGGATAATGGCTTCGTTACTTTCAGGAAAGGTATATCGATGAAATCCACAGCGTGTGGTGGTTGTTAGTTCCGCTTTAATGCGAAATTGTTCCAGGTCAACGGCGTAGTAACCAGGCGAAGCCCATTCTTGTGAGTGCGAAAATTTACTTTTGATTAATTTGGCTGAAGGTTTTTCGCCGTACATAGGCATAACCGAAATGTCGCCAGCCGGGTCGTGCGCCGTCCCGCTCAGATGTAGATGGCTAAATCCTTGTATTTCTGATAAATTGTAGTCGTATTGTTTTCCACTTTTGTAATTGAAAAAATCTTCGGACGAAGAATTACCCATATCAGGACTAAGTTGCACCATGCCAAATGGAACTGTGGCACCCGGATAACAATGTGCACCGCCGGCTGTTCCTATAAATGGATTTATATATGAAGTGAGTTTTGGTGAGTTTCCGAAACTTAGGCAAACTGAAAAAATGAGTAGTAGAAAAGATAAAGTAGTTTTCATAGTCTTTTCATTTTTTCGGTGAATAAATCATAACCTGCCATTTTTTGTTCAGACTAACATTAGCCCTGTCGCCATGAAAGTTATCGCAACGGTCGTAAATTGGTTGAACAACTACCTTCCCTGATTTATCGATAAAGCCAAATTTTTCGCCAATTTTTACAATGGCAAGTCCATCTGAAAAGGGTTGCGCGCCGTCAAATTGTGTTGCAATAATTTCTTTGCCTTTTTCATTTACAAAGCCATATTTCCCGTTGAGTTTCACCAGAGACAATCCTTCCCTAAAACCCCATGCAAAATCGTATTGTGGTTGCCGAATCACTCGTTTATTCTGATCGATATAGCCGTAATGGTCATTTTCAGGAGAATAATAGGGCGTGACTTGGGCTACTGACAGGCAACAATAGAAAATAAGAATTCCGGAAAACAATAGTTTCATTGGTTTTAGGTTAAAAATTCTGAGTAAAGTTATTTCTTTTTTGTTGTGCGAAAAGAAATTTTCCTGAAAATAAAATTTTGTTTACCTGATATTCCGGTTGTAAAAACCATTTACTTTCAATAGAAAAAATGCCAGTCCGGCCATGCAAACTACTGAGCTAATCAGGAACACCGCAGCAATTGATAAATATTGCGCGATCAATCCGGATGCAACCATGCCCAGTCCCATCCCCAAATCTAGCGCTGTATAAAGTGTTGAATTGGCTGCGCCGCGGTTTTCGCTGTTAGCCAGATTGTTTACAATGGTTTGAAAGGTGGGGAAAACTACGCCAATGCCAAAACCGATAATTAATGCCGAAGAATAAAATGCCAACGCATTATGCCCCAAAGCCAGCCACGGGAAGCTTACAATCAGCAAACTCAGGCACAACGTAAGGATTCCTTTCGGGCCTTTGCGGTCGAATGTTTTTCCGGCAGTAATGCGTGAAGTTGCGATGCCAATGGCGAAGATCAGGAAGAACATCGATGTATTTTCTATTCCTATTTCGCGACCAAACAGGGCTATGAATGAGAGCAATCCACCGTAGGTTGTCATTATGATCAGAAGGTTAATGGATGGCAGAACCGATTTTTTATGAAACAGGTTGTGAACATTGAATTCGATGTCGCGTGTTGCAGTAAGCTTTTTAGGTAACCTGATCAAATAAGCCATGATTAAGCTTGCAAGGCTAATAATTAATGCGGAGAGGAACAATTCTGAATATCCGCCATGATGAATGATAAAAGCGCCAACAATAGGGCCCACCGACATGCCCATTGTGGTTGAAAGTGCAAAGTACCCAATTCCTTCGCCCCTTTGAGCTGTCGGAATAATATCCACAGCAATTGTTGAACCCGATATGGTAGTTACTCCCCAGGTTAGCCCTTGCGCGAATCTGAGGGCTATAAGTGCCGTAATACTGAATGCAACCAGGTATCCACCCAATAAACCTGTGTAAAAAATAAGTGCAAGTAAAAATACCGTTCGGCGTCCAAATTTATCGAGGGCAAAACCCGAAAAAGGTCGTATCATAACCGAGGCTATTGTGTAAGCAGCTAAAATAACACCAACCTGCGATTTGCCGGCATGAAGTTCACTAACCAGATATACAGGCAAAGCCGAAATAAGTGCGTAATAAGTAATACACATGAAGAAATTCGACAATGTCAGGAGTATAAAATCCCTGTTCCACATTTTCTCGTACATAGTTCCTGAACATTTTAAATTAATTGCAAAGTTAAATCTGCAGAAAGTGCAGCTGTAACCCTTGACGCAACGATTTAACAACAAACTAACGTTTGCACTGTTCAGAAAGAGAAAAGCTGGGCTGAGAACAACGTGAAATTCAAATTAGTTTTTCTTCCAATGCAATTTTTACCAAAACGGCTGTATTTCGGGCATTGAGTTTAAACAACAGGTTTTTGCGGTAGCTGTTGATTGTTTCGAGACCCAGAAATAGTTCATTGGCAATTTCTGGATTGGTGTAGCCTTTTACAATGAGGCGGAGCAAATCGGTTTCGCGCGGGGTAAGGAAAATATGGCGGTCGGTTTGTTTCTTCAGAAATAGATCGACTTCGTGGCAAAGGAATTTTTCACCGCGGGCAACGGTTTCAATGCCTAGTATGATTTCCTCGGGCATGGCGTTTTTCAGCAGGTAACCTTTGGCGCCATTTTCGAGCATTTTCCTGATTGAGGTAAATTCGCCAAAACTGGTGAGCGCCATGATGTTGAGCGATGGCCACCGTTCGTTGATTTCTTTACAGAGATCGATCCCATTACAATCGGGCAGGTTAATGTCGAGCAGAAGCACGTCGGGCTGCGCGAAACCAAGCATGCGCAGGCAGTCTTTTCCGGTTTGCGCGCTGTCTGTTAAAACGGCAATTCCTGAAGCTGAAATCAGGTTTTTCAGTCCTTCAATCAGTAGAGGATGGTCATCAACCAGGGCAACGTTTATCATTGTTTCAAAATTTTAAGTTCGGAGTTAAAGATTGTTGTGGGTTGTCTTTGGGGATATTGGTTATTTATCATTTGTTATTGGACATTTCTGGTTTCTGTTGTTACGGGTTTCGAGTATTGGGTTGCGGGTGTGACTTGCAGCCAGCCGCCAAATTCGAAATTCGAAATTCAGAAAACTGCGACTGAACATTGAACACTTTTCCCTATTCAAATCTTCAGGTCAATTTGTACTTCAGTCCCTTTTCCGGGTGCAGAAATGAGGTCGATATGGCCGCCCAGCGACTCGACGCGCGAGTAAATGCTGCTTAATCCTGATGTTCGCGTTGTGTCGGTTTTTGACAGATCGAATCCTTGTCCATTATCCTGAACAACCAGGTTTAACCGGTCGCTTTCCAGGATGACTTGCACGTTGATTTGGCTGGCGCCGGAATGTTTGATGGCATTGTTCACCAATTCCTGAACAATGCGAAAAATTGTGATTTCGAACTTTTCCTCCAGACGGCGTTCTTCACCAAAGAAGTGTAAGTGTACATGTGAAACGCTTCCGCAAAAATCGTTTAACGCGGGTTTAAGCCCATAGCGCATTAGCGATTCAGGCATCAGGTTGTGAGCCACACGGCGCAGTTCGCGGATCGACCCATCCAGCATTTCCAGCGCATTTTGAAACACCGACACATCTGGTTCCGGCATTATTGCATTTCCTTTCATATTTACCAAATTAAGCTTTACAATCGACAACATGCCGCCCAACCCGTCGTGCAGGTCGCGTGCCAGACGCTTGCGTTCAGCATTTTCGCCTTCGAGCAACGATTGCGCGGCTGTCAATTGTTTTTCTTTTTCCATCTGTTCAATACGTTGTTCTGCAATTAGTTTGTTTCGTTGAATTATTTTAGATCGTAAATAGATAACTAAAATTAAGAGCAATAAAACAACAATAATTCCTATAAAGAGAATAGTATTTATTTTTTTTTGTTTTTTAAGAACATTGATCTGAACTTCTTTCTTTTCGGTCTGGTACTTTTTTTCGCTATCAATCGATAATTGAAGAAGTTGTTTTCTATTGCGAGCCTCCAGAATATTGCAGTATTTATCAAAATAATTTGAGGTTAACTGTTTATTTCCTAAGAATATTCCTGATTTCACGATGTTTGAGACCGTATTTTCGTAAACGTTCTGATCGATTGTATCTGTTTGGATTGCCTGTAATGCGTACTTCATGCAATTTTTATAATCATTTTTGCGGTAACTGATATTCGAAAGGTTAGTAAGCATTGCTGCAATATCATTGGGTGCGCATGTTTTTGTTGCTACATCCAGACCTTTAGCCGCAAATTTCAGCGCATTATCAAAGTCGTTATAATATGTACAATATATTTCGCTTATTTTTTGATATGTTAATGCGCAGGATTCGTTATCACCACAACGTTTGGCAACAATCAGGGTTTTATTCGCATACTCAAGAGCCTTTCTGAAGTCTTTTTTTATAATGTAAATATCAATCATGCCATTATATGCCTGGCTTAATCTCCAGTCATCATTATGTTTAGTACTTAATTCTTCTGATAGCAGAAAATATTTTTCAGAAAGAGCATAATTATGGATGTTGAAGTATAAGGTTCCCAGGTTTCCGTAAACAGTTCTGATTAAATCAAGACGTTTTTGTTTTTCTAACGCGGGGAGTAATTTCATTAAGATTGCTATTGCTTTTTCGTAATCACCCTGAGTGTCGTAAACCACAGCATAAGCTATGTCAATTAGATTTAGCCTGCTGTTATCCTGCGCTTTCCGTGAAAATGACTCAGCAATGTGAAAATAAAATAACGCACTATCCAATTTGCCCTCTTTGTATAAGGCAATTCCCAGATGGTGATATAATACACCAGTCATTTTATTATCCTTGTTTTTTATACTGATTCCAATGCCCTGTTTAGAGAGAAATTTCGATCTGGAAGCATTACTATTTAGGTATCCCCAGCTTAAATTATCATATAAATCTAATTGTTTGTTGGTATTAAGATTTCCCATCTTTAATACTGTTTCTAATGAATCTAGATTTTCCCCATTCAGCTGTATTGTGTTAAAAAATAAAAGGGTGCAAACCAGACCAATAAATAGTTTTCCCATTTCTATCAAATATTATTTGGGTTATCCTCTGTTGCATCAAACTTAGCAATATTGGGCTGTTATAAAAACCCCCTTTTGGGGGTAAGTGATGCCTAATTGTCAATCCTAAATTTGTGCTAATCGGAATCGAAAATTCATAACAAAAATATAAAGGATTAATCATGAGAAAACTTATTATTTTCAGTTTAGTTGGCGCTATAGCCTTATTGCCTTTGTTCTTAAATGCTCAAATCAACATTAAAGGTAAGCTGAAAGAATCGGGGAACAACCGGGCAAATAGCCGGGTTGACCAGGGTATTGACAAAGGAATAGATGCTGTGGAGAACGGGGTGAAAAACATTTTCAAAAAGAAAAATAAAACCGAAGCTCAGGAAGAGAAACCCACCGAAGAACAAAAGCCCCAAACTAACGAAAGTGCAGGAGATACTAAACCAGAGCAGCAAACCCTTCAATCGTTTTCGAATTACGATTTTGTCCCCGGAGATAAAGTTCTCTTTTTCGAAGACTTCTCACAAGATGCCATCGGTGATTTTCCTGTGTTGTGGACGTCCAACGGTTCGGGTGAAGTAAAAACCGTGAATGTGGCTCCAGGTAACTGGCTGCATTTGAATGCAAAAGGTGCTTATTACTGGTGTCAAAAAAACATAAATTTCTCTTCCAATTTTATCCTGGAATTCGATTTAATACCGAATGAAGAATTGGATCAATATGTTGCAGAATTGGATATTTACGGAGAAGAGAAGAGAAAAGAAATGGACGATGGTCTTTTCCCCGGGAACAAAGGCCTTCGTATTGATTTGGACTTGGAAGAGTGGAAAACAACGGGCTATGATGATAACACGGAAACCGAAGATTTAAGAAGTCAATCGCCCAAAGGCACTGTGGAAAAGGGCAAAGTTAACCATGTGATTGTGTGGATACAAAACCGCAGGGTAAGAATTTACCATAGAGGGATGAAAGTATTGGATGCTCCCACAGGTATTGTAGAAGGTACGAAATTTTCCCGTCTTCGTTTTTCTCTTTGGGACAAAGAAGCCTTACCATATATCTCTAATATAAAAATTACTACAGCCGCTCCCGACACCCGCAGTAAACTACTTGCCGAAGGAAAATTGGTCAGCTACGGCATCTATTTCGATGTAAATAAAGATGTGGTAAAATCAGAATCGTACGGAACCTTGAATGATATTGCCAAAGTTCTGAAAGAAAATCCAACCGTGCGTATTAAGATTGTAGGTCATACCGATGCTGATGGCGACGATGCCTCGAATCTCGACCTCTCGAAACGACGTGGCGCTTCGGTAAAGAACGAGCTGGTAAAAACATTTGGAATAGATGCTTCGCGTATTGAATCAGATGGATTGGGCGAAACTAAACCTATTGCTCCTAACGATACACCATCCAACAAGGCATTGAACCGCAGGGTCGAATTTATCAAACTATAAAATAACTCTCATGAAACGGACTGTCTATTTTACATCCTTCTTGCTGTTTACCTTGTCGGGAATGGCGCAGGTCCGGCCCGAAGGATACATCGGTTTGTTGCCTGCAATACCTTCGGACGTTTGTGGAATGAGTAAAACTCAGCAGGATGAATATCTGGCAAAAGTTGCAGACCTTTCGCAACAGGTAAAAGATGAACTGAAGCGAAGGGACGACAACATCAACGCAAATGCCAAAAGCAAAGAAGATGCCTCCATGCAATATGCTGCCAATCAGCAAGGAATATCCCAATCGGATTTGGAGAAGATAAAAAGCGGAAAAATGTCTCAAGCCGAAATGCAGGCACTGGCAGGCAAAATAGCACAGCAGCGAATGGCATCTGCAAGACAACCAACCCTCGGCAAATTGCAAAAAGAAAAAAGTCAGTATGAATTGGTAATGGCTCAAAAACACCTGAATGACAGCCTGAATACAATAATTTCAAAATTTGCCAAAGAATTTGAGTCGATAGAAAATGACCCTGAGCGGCAAAAAATGCTCGACAATATCGACAAGTGGAATGCCGAAGTTGGCAAAACAATGGGACTTGCTGTGTCGGGTACAAGTAACGAATTATCGAAGAAAATTGAAGCTGAAAAGACAAAATATTGTAGCGCCTTTTCGCCGAAATGCCTGAGTATCCTGAGACGGTACGAATCATTTACAAAATCTTCTTTGCCAGCTTATTACCGATTAGAAACAATCTCGAATCGATTAACTGAAATTCAGGCCGGAATACCTTACAACACAGAACCGGGAGGAATGGGTATTGAAAGAGTGAGCGAGTATTTAAGTCAGCTTTCCGGAATTTTTAGATATGTGATCGATTGAAAGAAATTAAAGAATAAAATCACGTATGAAAAGAGAAATACTAATTCTGACTTTTTTCTGTTTATCTGCTTTTGCGGTGTTAGCCCAAAAAACAGCCCTTCAGTATTTAGACGAAGCTCCGCTGTCCTATACAAAAGATATATGCAGCTCTTCCAAATTGGATTACCTGAAATTTAAAGCCAAATTAGATCATTACTGCGCTAAAATTCAGGAAGATATTGACAGAAGGGAAGCATTGTCAATAAAAAATGAGTTGTTAGGCGAGGCCAAAGTTGAGGTGTATAAACTAATGAAAGAATTAACGACCAATGTTGAAAAAGACATGGAAATACGTTCGAGTTTATTGTATTGCAACCCTTATCCGGGTTGGCTATCAGAGGAAGAAGCAAGTAAATGTTTGAAAGATAAACAGATACTGACCGGGATAGTTCAGTTTAATGGAATGTTGCCCATGCATATCGCAAAAGAATCGGCTAGGCCAAATTCTCAGGCAGAAGGGATAACTGCACAAATTGAATATTGCACGATTATGACACCCAAGTGCAGGCAATATCTGGAAATGACAGAAAAAGAGCTAAGAGCCTCGTTGCCAATACAGCAACGCCTTGGTGAACTTGAATACAGTGGTCCAGCAGAAGCGAAAGAACTGGACGCGCTTGGAGTGGTTTATTCTTACATTTCGAGCTATGCCGATATTTTTTTTGAAGGTAATATCTCCTTTTGAACGAGTGACTTGGAAAACAAAAGGTTGCTACTTTTTTTAGATTCAAATTAGGTTTATAGATGTTGCCCATTTTTGAGGATCGTTCGGGAGATCAAAGGTACTGGTCGTAAATTTCTTTCGAAAATCTCAAATAATATGAATCAAACATGATATTTCAGATATTGAAAAAGAAAATCTCTTTTCCATCACTTTGAAATCTCTTATTTTAAACAATTGTTGCTTGCCACGGTTTTCTGTCAGAAACTATCATCCTGTAAAAATTTGAACGTAATTTTGCAGCCGATTCGAAAATAGAAAACCATCATGTCCGATCCAAAACCTTATTTTCCGACATTACGCAACATTACACTTGCGCAGCTAAACTTGAATAGCATTGTCGAATCTACGCCACTTCAGAGGAACAATAACCTGTCGAACCGGTATTCGGCAAATATATTCCTAAAAAGGGAAGATTTGCAGGTGGTACGTTCGTACAAAATTCGCGGAGCTTACAATAAAATTTCAGGATTGACTGATGAAGAACGTGAACGGGGAGTGGTGTGCGCCAGTGCCGGAAATCACGCACAAGGCGTGGCTTATTCGTGCCAGTTGCTCGGTATAAAAGGCAAGATATATATGCCGACTACCACACCGAAACAAAAAATTACTCAGGTAAAAATGTTCGGAAAGGATAATATCGAAGTTATTCTGATTGGCGATACCTACGATGCTGCTTCGGATGCCGCTCACCGCAATAGCCTCGAAACCGGCATGGTATATATTCATCCGTTCGACGACCCGCAGATTATCGAGGGGCAGGCAACATCTGGTGTAGAAATTTTACAAGATTTTAATGGGCACCTCGATTACCTGTTTCTGCCCATTGGCGGTGGTGGTTTGGCTGCCGGGGTGGGTGCGTATTTTAAACAAATCAGTCCTGAAACTAAAGTAATTGGCGTTGAACCGGCTGGCGCTCCTTCAATGAAAATAAGCCTCGAAAAAGGTGAAGTGACTCCATTGAAAGATATCGATAAATTTGTGGATGGGGCAGCTGTTCAGCGCGTAGGTGACCTCACCTTTAAGGTTTGTCAGCAGGTGATCGACGATATAGTGACTGTTCCGGAAGGAAAAGTTTGCACTACCATTCTTGAATTATATAACCAGGATGCCATTGTGGTTGAACCGGCTGGTGCATTGGCCATTGCTGTACTCGATTTTTACCGCGAACAAATTAAAGGCAAAAATGTGGTGTGCATGGTCTCGGGAAGTAATAACGATATTACCCGCACTGAAGAAATAAAAGAAAGGTCGTTGTTATACGAAGGCTTGAAACACTATTTTATCGTTCGTTTTCCGCAGCGGGCGGGCGCCTTGCGCGACTTTGTCGACAAAGTTCTTGGCCCGAACGATGACATCACCATGTTTGAATACTCCAAAAAAACCAATCGTGAGCAAGGACCAGCATTGATTTGTATTGAGCTTCAGGATAAAGATGATTTTCCTGGATTGGTACAACGTATGGAAACAAACGGCTTTCTTTCGGAGTATGTCAATGAACGCCCCGATTTATTCCAATTCCTGATTTAATTTGTACAAAAAGTTTGTTGTGATTATAGTTTCAGGCTGGTCATCTTTCGGGAAGGCTAGCCTGAATTGTTTTTGGTCTGCCTAATTTCATTGTCAGGTTTTCTTTTAAAAAATTGAATATCCTGTAACAAATCTGTTGTCAGTGCATCAAAGGGTAAAACTTTTAATGCGGCTGTAATCAACTATAAACGATAAAAATAAAGACGATGGATTTACCTGTGTTAAACAACTTAAGAAATCAACTTTCGGTTGAGGCTAAAAATGGGATCGATTTTACCATTTCTGCAACTATTATTTGGGCACTGATTTCATTCATCTGGCAATTGAATGTTACCGCGTATAATAAATCGGTTTTCGTTTTTATGGCTGGCGCACCATTGCTTCCTATGGCTTTTATATTCTCGAAGATATTAAAAACCAAATGGAAGGTGCCTGATAATCCCATACAATCTCTGGGGTTGTGGTTAAATTTTGCCCAACTGTTTTACTTTCCCTTTCTGATATTTATACTCCTGAAAATGCCCGACTACTTTATTATGACCTATGCCATAATAACCGGCGCCCATTTCTTCCCTTATGCCTGGTTTTACCGGGTAAAATGGTATGGCATTTTGGGCGGAATAATTGCTTTTGGAAGCCTTTTGTCTGGATTATTCCTGAAACAGGAAAATTTCTTCCTGATTGGCGCTGGTACAAGTTTAGCTCTTGGAATTCTGAGTGTTTTGCTTTATTTTGATTTCAGGTTTAAAGCGAAAGAAACTCAATTAGTAACTTTATGATGCCTCAGCTATTTTTAAGGTTATGGGCATTGAATTTCGAAAATTAAAATTTTTGGATGGAACAGGATTTATTTCAGCAGCTCTATCAACAATACTATGCAATTGTTTACCGCGTGTGTAAAGGATATTTTAAAGGCGATGCAGAACTGGCTGGTGATATGGTTCAGGAGGTTTTTATTAAGGTTTGGGAACGTTACGATTTTTTTAAGCAGGAGTGCCAGGTCTCTACATGGATTTACCGGATAACTGTAAATGTATGTTTAACTGAGATCCGCCGTCAGAAAAATTATGCCAATCGCCTGAATAAACTCGATCCACCAACTGAAATCAATTTGGACAGTAAACAAGAAGAATCAGCTGTATTGTTTCAGTGCATTGCAAGGTTAAACGAAGCCGACCGGGTTTTAGCTATGCTCATTCTTGAAGATATTTCTCAGCAGGATATTGCTTCGATTTTGGGCTTAAGCGAAATAAATGCCCGCGTCCGGATTCACCGCCTTAAAGACAAATTAAAACGAATTTATCGGGATACTGAAAACATATATTGATCAAATTAAATCATTTGAAATGGAAGATTTTGATAAAATGATAGCCGGATGGAAAAATCAGCCGGTACCCAAAGCGAAAAATACCGTTGAAATTATAACTCTCGCCAGCGACAGGCTAAAAGACTCACGGAAGAAGCATCTTATTACCAGTGCTGTATTAAGCATTACCCTTCTGATTGTTGTTGCGTATGCAATTGCTGTTGAGGGGGAAAGCTTGCTTTTTTTTGTTGGCATCGGATTAATGATCGTCAGTTTATTGATTAGGATTTTAATTGAATGGTACAGTTCGGTACGTTTGAGAAAGCTAAATGTTGATGCGATTACCAATAATTATCTTATTCAGCTTAAAGGCTTTTATAAAAGGCGCAGAAAAATTCAGGGACTGGTAACAGTAACATTATTTGGTGCTTATGTTGTTGGTTTTTTGCTTTTGATCCCACTTTTCAGGCAAACAATGTCTTTCGGATTTTTCATTTACATTGTTGTATCAGGTCCGGTAATACTTGCTGTAATAGCTTTTTTTATTTGGAGAAAAATACGCGAAGAGTTACGAAGCCTGGAAGAAGCAATTTGTGTGATTGGTAAAGTTCTGAATAGTATCGGTTAAATTAGTGAAATTCAGGAAGTAATAATGAGAAGTATTTTTCTGCAAGCATGGCAGAAAATGCTGGGTTTGTTATGAATCTGACATGTTTTTCTTAATTTTGAAGTGTTATTGAAAAAAAGTAAACATGTCAAAAACAAAGCACATTGTTATCCTTGTTCCACAAAATGTTTCAATCCTCGATGTTGCCGGGCCATTAGATGTTTTTACCAAAGCCCGTGATTACATCCGCGAGAATTATCAGGAAATAAAGGAATCATATTTTACGCATGTTTTATCGTTCGATTCTGATAGACAAGTGGGTACATCTTCGGGGCTGCCAATTATTACTGAAGGTGGTATCGAATCAATTAACTATGAAATTGATACTGTATTAGTTGCCGGAAACGCTACGTTAAAGGTTATCCCTCAAAGTTTGATCGACTGGATCAAAGAGAAAACCGATAAGGTTCACCGAATGGGGTCGATTTGCGCCGGGGCATTTGTTTTGGCCAAAGCCGGAATATTAAACGGGCGGCGGGCTACCACTCACTGGATGGTTTGCGATAAACTGGCTAAACTTTATCCTGAGGTAAAGGTTGAAAATGATCCTATTTTCGTGAAGGACGGAAATGTTTATACCTCGGCTGGCATTTCAACGGGTATGGATTTAGCATTGGCTCTTGTTGAAGAAGATTTTGGCCGCGATATTGCAGTTGGAACAGCTCGCAGGTTAGTTTTGTACCTGAAGCGTCCGGGCAATCAATCTCAATTCAGTAATATCCTGAATTATCAAACCGTTGATTACGAACCCATCCGCGAAATTCAGGATTGGATTTATGATCATCTCGATGAAGAATTGACAGTAGAATTGCTTGCAGAAAAGGCGTTGATGAGTCCTCGCAATTTCGCACGAGTCTTTTTGCGTGAAACAGGTATTACTCCTGCAAAATACATCGAAAAACTACGTTTAGAAACGGCCCGCCGGCGTTTGGAAGAAACCAGGTTGACACTGGATGAAATATCGAATGAATGTGGTATCGGAAATGCTGATGGTTTGCGCCGCTTGTTCTTACGCCACATGAAAACTACGCCCAGCGATTATCGCAAGAGTTTTGCCACTGCTCTGGCATAGAGTTAGTCAGGGTTTCACTTCAAGTGAAGCCCTGACTATGGAGAATCGCTTATAATAATGCCGGTAGGCATTTAATGTGGGTAGAACATATTGTGAGAGTCAGAATCTCTCCCCGTACGGGACGAAAGAGCACATAAATTCATTTTCTACCCCTATTTAGTGCCTGATGTCACTCAGACAGTAGATGATTTACAATTTTCCGAAATATCCGGCGGTGCGCACCATTTGCGACACGAACGACATTTCATTGTCGTACCACGAAACGGTTTTTACCAGTTGCCTGTCGCCTGCAGTGATCACTTTGGTTTGTGTGGCATCGAATAACGAGCCAAAATTCATCCCGATCACATCGCCCGAAACAATGGGGTCTTCGGTGTAGCCGTACGATTCGTTGGCGGCTAATTTCATTGTGGCGTTAATTTCTTCAATGGTAACCGGTTTTTCAAGAATAGTGAATAATTCGACCACCGAACCTGCGTTTACTGGTACACGTTGTGACGAACCGTCGAGTTTACCTTTCAGTTCAGGAATAACCAGCCCGATGGCTTTTGCCGCTCCGGTAGTATATGGAACAATA
This sequence comes from uncultured Prolixibacteraceae bacterium, assembly GCA_937915865.1. Taxonomy (GTDB): domain Bacteria; phylum Bacteroidota; class Bacteroidia; order Bacteroidales; family Prolixibacteraceae; genus Aquipluma. The sequence continues at coordinate 32,264 of CALGIG010000095.1, forward strand.
TTGTCAGCCGCTGCACGCGACTTGCGGTAGTTCACCTTCGGATCAGGTGTATCCATTAGTGGTTGCGAATTGGTATAGGCATGAATGGTGGTCATTTGCCCGGTAACAATGCCGAACTGGTCGTTCAGCGTTTTGGCCATTGGCGCCAGACAGTTGGTGGTGCACGAGGCACAGCTGATCAACTGATCGGTGGCATTGAGAATCTGGTGATTCACGTTATAAACGATAGTTTTTACATCTTTGTCAGATGGCGCTGATACGATTACTTTTTTCGCTCCGGCAGCAAAATGGGCCGATGCTTTTTCCCTTGACTCAAAAATTCCGGTACATTCCAGTACCAAATCGACCTGGAGTTTGGCCCAGGGCAGGTTTTTCGGATCGCGTTCGGCATATACGTCGATTGTTTTTCCATCAACAACCAATGAATTTTCGGTATGGCTGATGTTCCGGTTGAATATTCCCTGCACCGAATCGTATTTCAGCAGGTAGGCCAGCATCGAAGGCGTACTTAAATCGTTGATGGCAACTATTTCCAGTTGATTGTTTTTTGTGATTTCGCGGAAAGCCAGACGTCCAATCCGGCCAAATCCATTGATGGCAACTCTAACCATAACCTTGTGTTTTTTTGATGAATGAATGTTTAACTGTTTTGCAAGGGCAAAGTTATAATACAGAATTGATGTCTGAAATGACAATTTTCCGTCAATTTCTGCCAGTGTTTTTTATATGTTACGGAAAAATCATTTGATATTTTAGAGGTATCAACCCTTTTGATATTTTTTTAAGCTTACTATCTAATACCCTTCTGATTAAAGGGCCAAGATGATCGATATACAGTTTCCCTTCGGTGTGGTCGTATTCATGCTGAATTATTCGGGCTGTCGATCCTCCAAATGTACAGGTTTGCTTCTCAAAATTTTTGTTGTAATATTCAATCGTGATATACCAGGGCCTTTTCACTCTTTGCGCCAGTCCAGGCAGGCTAAGGCAACCTTCCTCATCGTTCCATAGTTCACCAAACCGGCTGACAATACTTGCATTAATAAACGTTTCAGTAATTCCTGTGTCCTCGGGTTCAAAATATTCGTGCCGTATTTCAGTATCGAGTAGGTTGTAAGTGGATTTACTGTCAACGACAAATAACCTGATTGGTTCGCCAACCTGTGGCGCTGCCAGTCCACAGCCATTTGCATTATACAGGGTTTCCCACATATTTTCAATAAACCCATTCAGATTAGGATAATCGGATTGAATGGGTTTACATGTTTGCCTTAAAATCTTGTTTCCATAAGATAAGATAGGTACGTTCATTTATTTGTTTTACAACAAATATCCGAAGAAGTTTTTATTCGCGAAATGAACCCTGGTTAATAAATTTGCCTTCGTATGCGGCTCAATGCCTGTGGCGTTATACCAATATATGAAGCTACATACTTTAGTGGTATTTGTCGGATGATGTGCGATTGGGTGGAAAGTAATTCGAGGTAGCGTTCCCGTGCCGAATATTTTAATAATGAAATTTCACGCTTACTTTTGGCCAGGTATAAACGTTCGGCAATTAAACGACCCCAAAAATTACCGGTAAAAGTTTGTTTATAAATATTTTGAAGATTTTCGTAAGAAATTCGCCAGATGATGGTTGTTGTTAATGTTTCCTGTTCATATTCCGACGGCTGACGGGTTAGGAATGAGTCGAAGGCACAGGTAAATTCTTTGGTGAAACTAAACCCGAAAGTCAGTTCGTTATCGTCGTCGGGAATATAATAACGAACGACACCTTTCTCAATAAACGATAAATAGTGTTCTGTTTCTCCAAGCCTAATTAATTGTGTTTTTTTAGGCAATTCCCGTCGCTCGAAGTACGAAGCAATCAGCTGCCATTCCTGCTCGCTAAGTGTTGTTAGCTGTTCGATAAATTCTTTGATGTAGCCCATGATATCTATTGTTCTTCCTTAATTCGCTGAATTAAATAATTGGATGCCGTTCGGATGATTGAAATTACAGAGTCAGACATAAGGAAAGTTTTGTATTCGTTTACTACTTCAAAAAGAATGGTGCTGTTCTTTAGAAAACTGTTTGTTTTTGTATTTTTCTCTTCAATTATCAATTTATAGTTTGATTCGTTCAATTCGAGCAAACAGGATATCTCATGATCAATTTTTTTAGACGCCGATTTAAGAGAAAACATTTTTTTAGTCCAGGTTAGGTTGCGAACGTCTTCTCGTTCAAGATCGTGTCCAAAAATTTCATAATTATTGACCACGACTTCTCTTGACGTAAATAAACTCAAATTGCCAAATAGCGGGCTGGGAATAATTTTAGTCTTCTTTACTTTCAAATTATCAATGTAATTTTCATTAGTCGATTCGGCAAAGAAATCATCAAACTTAGCAAGTGCTTTACTCAATGGAGTCCATAGGTCGTTATTTATGTGAGTGATGAGTTCGAATGCAACTTTTGGTGTTTTGTAAATTCTTGAAGAGGTAAGTTTATCTCTTTTCAGTATCTCAATTTCTTTTTCGATGTCGCCTAACTCGTCAATATCTTCGCCGTTAGCCGCTTTTATACTAATTTCGAGCGACCAAATTGCTTGTTCCTCAATGTATTCAATAATGGCCGAAGGGTCGCCTGTATCAGCCTTTTGAAGGGCAGTCAAATAATTTTCTTTGTCATCTGATTTGATGATAACAATAGGATAGCCGTTCTTTATCAAGATATAGTTCATTAATAAACGGGCGACCCGACCATTTCCATCATCAAACGGATGAATACAAACAAACCGGTAATGAAACTCAGCAGCGAGCTGCACCGGATGTATTACATCTTTATTTTCCCTGACCCAGTTCATTAAGTCACTCATTTTTGAAGGAGTTTCTTCGGGGCTGGCATATTCATGAATTTCGCCATTTCTTAGCCTGACACTGTTAGGTGAGGATTTATACTGCCCTATTTCTATTCTTTTTTTCGTTGGAGTTCCATCGGCAGTAATTGCATCTTTATAAAAAGGCTTTACCAGTATAGTTTGGTTTAGCTCTTTTATAAATTGCTCGGTCAGTGGTCTTTCGTTATCTTTGGCCATTTCCTCGGTCAGCGATAAGGCAACATCATGGGCTTTCATTTCTTCAATATCGCTTACCGGAACATCTCCCGAACTTTTGTCAAATAGCAAAAGCAATTGAGTTTGCCCATAAGTCAGGGTATTACCTTCTAAATGATTGGAATTATAATTAAACTCTAAACGGAATTTCTTTTTTAACCGTTTTTCGTATTCATTTCTTAAGGGGAGTTTTTTATCCAATTCTGCTTTTAAGGCTATTACAGTGTGTATCGACGGGGTTTTATACATGGTTTTCTGTTTTATTCAATTTATTAGAGATAAGCAATTCTTTTACATCAACATCCAGTATTTCTGCTATTCTGTACAGATCTTCAACGCTAGGCTGCCTTCTGTTTTGGACATAGGCATTTATCATGTTGTAACTTTTTCCTAACTGTTGAGAAAGCCAGGTCTGTTTTACTCCTTTTAAATCAAGAATTTCTTTAATTCTATTCATTTATATCAAATTTTGATATAAAAATATGAAATTTTATAGTGATGGCAAAATATAGCTTGATTATACAATCGCTTTGTTGTGTTCTTTTATTGTTCTTTCAGAATACAGGATACCAAAGGATGCCCGTTTCATTCCAATTCCGTTCTTTTGTATGTAATTTCAGAAACTATCTAAAAAAGAACAAATCAATGGATAATCAATCTCCTTTTTCAAACTTTCCGGGCAAGCAGGAGTTGCTCGAACAATTTGGTTCCGATACCCAGGTTTTGCTGGTCAACGGCCATTTTCATACACCTTTTTCGTTTAGCGCTTTTACTGAGATTAAACAGGCATTTGCAATGGCACAAGCAGAAGGCGTTCAGGTATTGGGTGTGAACGATTTTTACACCACCGACGGCTATCCTGAGTTTGCCGAACTGGCCGCCCGGTACAAAATCTTTCCGCTGTTCAACATCGAGTTTATGGCACTGCAACGCGATTTGCAGGAAGCTGGTGTACGCGTAAACGATCCGGCAAACCCTGGGCGTACTTACATGAGCGGTAAAGGGTTAAGCTATCCGTTTAAAATAGGAGCAGGGGAACTGGCTCTTCTGCAACAGGTTCAGCACGAAAGCAATATGCAAACATCTGAAATGGTGAATAAGCTGAATGCTTTTTTAACTGAATTGAATGCCGGAATAAGTTTTACATTCGATGAACTGAAAGCCAAATATGCAAAAAATATGCTACGCGAACGGCACATTGCCAAAGCTTTGCGCATTGCTATCGACGAAAAATTTACTTCGGATGAAGAGAAAAAAGCATTCTATTTACAGGTTTTTTCAGGAAAAGAAGTGAAATCGAAACTCGATAATGTTTCCGGACTGGAAAATGAAATACGCGGAAACCTGTTGAAAACCGGTGGTAAAGCCTTCGTGGCTGAAGACCCGAAAGCTTTTCTGAGTTTAGACGAAGTGAAAAAAGTGATCATCAGCGCCGGTGGAATTCCTTGTTACCCGGTTTTGCTCGACGATCCGAATGGCGTTTGCACCGATTTTGAAGCCGATACCGAAAAATTGTATCAAATGCTGGTTGATCGAAATATCTTCAGCATCGAATTGATTCCCGGGCGGAATGATTTCAATATCCTGAAAAAATTCGTTCAGTTTTTTCGCTCTAAAAACTTCCTGGTTTCGTTTGGTACCGAACACAATACGCCGCAGCTCGATCCAGTAAAAGTAAGCTGTCGCAAAGGCGTTGAGCTCGATGACGAATTGAACCAAATTGGTTACGAAGGCGCTTGTATCATTGCAGCTCACCAGTATATGGTTGCCAAAGGCGAAGAAGGTTTCCTCGATGCCAGTGGCGATGCCAAATTGAAACAATATGATTCGTTTGTCGAATTGGGACAGGCGGTAATTAACTATTTTATAAAATAAGCCCCTCTAAATCTCCCCGAAGGGGAGACTTAGGGTAAGTGAAAATTCAGAACGTTAAATCAATAAAGAAATTAGCAAAAATGTCAAAAAGTATATCATCGCATACCGATTTTCCCTCCCCCTCTTTTGGAGGGGGCCGGGGGGAGGCTATTTCCCAATTAATCTCCATATCGCGTTATTACGGTAACCAAAAAGATTATGTGATTGCCGGCGGCGGGAATACCTCGTACAAAGACGAAAATCATTTATACATCAAGGCCAGTGGTCATAGTTTAGGAACGATTGGCGAAGATGGTTTCGCGCAGCTCGACCGCAAAGCGCTTTTGGGAATAGCCGTAAAAACCTATTCCGAAGATGTGATGGAACGTGAAAACCAGATCAAAAACGATTTGCTGAAAGCACGTGTATATCCCGAAAAAGGACAGCGTCCGTCGGTTGAAACTTCTTTGCACGATTTGCTGGCTTTTCGTTTTGTGGTGCACACGCACAGTACCAAAGTTAATGGACTAATGTGCAGTATAAATGCTGAACGTCTGACAACAGTTTTATTTGGTGACTCGGTGGTTTATGTGCCGTATGTCGATCCGGGCTACATCTTGTTCAAGGAAGTGGAAGGTCGCATTAACGCTTACAAAGCGAGAACAGGTAGCGAACCTAAAATCATTCTGCTGCAAAACCACGGAATTTTTGTAGCTGCGGATACCATCGAGGAAATCCGCGAGATTTATACTTCAGTAATTGAAACACTTGATGCGGCTATTGGAGAAATTGTTCCTGCTGAAGTTTTGCCTGTCGATCCTATTGCTGCCAAAATTATTCCGGCCATTCGCATGATGCTCTCTGAAAATGGTCTGAAAACGTTGAAGGTGGTGAATAATTCGTATTACGAACGGTTCCTTGCTTCCGAAGTGGAATTTCAGAAAATAGCCCTGCCATTTATTCCTGATGGCATTGTGTATTGTAACTCGTCGTTTGTTTATGCCGAATATAAAGGTAACGCTGAGGCTTTGCTCGACAGCCTTTCAGAAAAAATAAAATCGTATATTGCCACTCAGCCCAAAACACCTAAGATCATCTGCATCAAAGGTATCGGTTGTATTTTGGCTAACGATAATGCGCAGGCCGTGGCCACTTTGGAAGATGTGATGATGGATACCTGCCTGATCAGTTTGTATTCTGAGAGGTTTGGCGGGCAAAGTCCGATGACTGCGGCGCAGGTTCAGTTTATCGATACATGGGAAGTGGAACAGTACCGTAGCGCAGTGGCAATGGGAGCCACAGGTGGTCGTGTCGATAAAAAGATTGCCATTGTAACAGGAGGCGCACAGGGTTTTGGCGCCGGAATTGTGGAAGACCTGATGGCTAATGGAGCCAACGTGGTGATTGCTGACCTGAACGAAGACTTGGGTCGGAAATTTGCTGATTCGCTTAATGCCGGAAAGCGTAAAAACAAGGCATATTTTGTAAAAGCTGATGTGTCGAATGCCGTTTCTGTTGAAAGTCTGGTTTTCCAAACCGTTTGCGAATTTGGCGGGCTGGATGTGTTTATTAGTAATGCCGGTATTTTACGTGCTGGTGGACTGGATGAAATGACTCCTGAAACCTTCGAATTGATGACCAAGGTAAATTATTCTGCCTATTTTCTGTGTGCCAAATACGCATCGGCAGTGATGAAATTACAAAACAAATACAAACGAAATCATTTTACCGATATCATTCAGATCAACTCCAAATCGGGATTGAAAGGTTCGAATAAGAACTTTGCTTATGCTGGTGGAAAGTTTGGTGGCATCGGTTTAACTCAATCGTTTGCAATGGAGCTGATGCCTTCTAAAATTAAAGTCAATTCAGTTTGCCCGGGCAATTTCTTCGATGGTCCGCTGTGGGCTGATCCTGAGAAAGGTTTGTTTGTACAATACCTCAATGCCGGCAAAGTTCCGGGAGCGAAAACCATTGACGATGTGAAACGTTTCTATGAAGCACAGGTTCCGGCAGGTCGAGGTTGTACGCCACTCGACGTGATGCGCGCTGTGTATTATATCATCGAGCAGGAATACGAAACAGGTCAGGCAGTACCTGTAACTGGCGGACAAAATATGTTGAATTAAAAAAACAAAGCCTCCCCCGACCCCTCCGAAGGAGAGGAGAAAAGCCCCACCCAACCTCCCCGAAGGGGAGGAGAAAAAAGTGGAATTCGGGCGGCTAACATTTTGAAAACAATCATAAAAAATACCGATACGCAGATTATATGGCGTTAAAAAAATTTATACAAATGAAAAACGAAAACTTTATACAAAGCAATTCTTTCACCCCTCCGTCGGAGGGGCTGGGGGAGGCTTTTTCTAACTCCTCCCCTTCGGGGAGGTCGGGAGGGGCTACTTTAACCCGTGCGCTCCGTTTATACGGAAAAGAAGATTTGAGGCTTGAGGAGTTTGAACTTCCAGCCATTAAGGCCGACGAGATTTTGGCCAAAGTAGTGTCTGATAGTATTTGTATGTCATCCTATAAAGCCGCCAAACAGGCTACTGATCACAAACGTATCCCGCAGGATATCGCCGAAAACCCGATCATCATTGGTCACGAGTTCAGCGGTGAGTTGGTCGAAATTGGCGACAACTGGAAACACAAATTCAAAGCCGGACAAAAATTCTCCATTCAGCCAGCCATTTATTACGAGGAAGGTCCGGTAGGTGTGTTAAGCGCTCCGGGATATTCGTACCAATACATAGGCGGCGACGCCACTTACGTAATCATCCCGAAAGATGTGCTGGTTCAGGATTGTTTGCTCGCTTACGATGGCCCTGGTTATTATCCGGCATCATTGGCCGAGCCGTTGTCGTGCGTAATTGGCGCTATGCACGCCAACTACCATACTACCCCCGGATCATATATTCATAAAATGGAAATTGTGGAAAATGGTAAAATGGCGATTTTGGCTGGTGTTGGCCCAATGGGTCTGGCAGCCATCAACTATGTCATTCACCGTGCCGACCGCAAACCAGGTTTGTGTGTGGTTACCGACATCGACCAGACCCGGCTCGACCGCGCGGCTTCGATTTACACCGTTGTCGAGGCCGCCAAACGGGGCATTGAACTAATTTACCTGAACACCAAAATCGCCGATCCTGTGGCTAAACTGAAAGAACTTTCGGGCGGAACAGGTTATGACGATGTATTCGTATTTGCCCCCGTTCCACCGGTCATCGAGCAGGGCGATGCCATCCTGGCATTCGATGGCTGTCTGAATTTCTTTGCAGGCCCATCCGATCCGGGACTTCAGGCCAAAATGAATTTCTACAACGTGCATTATGCCTATACCCATATTGTGGGAACTTCGGGCGGAAACACTGACGATATGAAAGAAGCGCTCGACGTGATGACCCGCGGACTTGATCCGGCAGGGCTGGTTACCCACATTGGGGGACTGAATGCAGCCGCCGAAACAACTCTGCACCTGCCCGACATTCCAGGAGGTAAAAAGTTGATTTATACTCATCTTAATATGCCTTTGACCGCTATCGCCGATTTCGCCGAAAAGGGGAAAACTGAACCTTTGTTTGCCAAACTCGCCGAAATTTGCGATCGTCATCAAGGATTGTGGTCGGTTGAAGCCGAAGAGTATTTGCTGGGGAACTAGCATCAGGCATCAATAAGTGAATCTCAGGTATCGGAACATATTATTCTGATACCTGAGATTTTTTTGCTTCTTTTTTATTCCTTGCTTAGCAGATTTAAATCGCTTGTCGATTGCATCAACCTGATGAATTCAGCACGGTATCCTTCGTCATCTTCACCTTTGGCGCTTTTTGCCATTGCCACAATCGATTCGATGGATGTATTTCCCTTAAATTTCGAATCTCGCAGCAACATTCCAAATGAAGCCACGGCAGCCGAAAACCTGAAATTGTCGGAAGTCTTTTTCGTAAGGAGGTTTTGAACCGGATGTTCCATTAATTTGCTTTTGCCTCCCAGCGGTTCCTTGTAGCGAAGTTTTATTGTGAGTAATTCGTTGCTTAATTTATCAGGAGAAGGAATAGTAGTCTGGTATTTTAAAGGATCGACCAATGGGGTATCGCTGGCCGAGCCAACTGGAATGATTTCATACAAAGCAGTTACGGTATGCCCTGCGCCCATTTCTCCGGCATCTTTGGAGTCATCGTTAAAATCTTCGTTGTTTAGCAACCGGTTTTCGTATCCCAGTAAACGGTACGATTTTACCAGTCTGGGATTAAATTCCAACTGAAACTTAACATCTTTGGCAATGGTGAACAGTGTCCCTCCAAATTCCGAAATAAACACTTTCCGGGCTTCCTGGATATTGTCGATGTACGAATAATTTCCATTTCCCTTATCTGCGATTGTTTCCATCTTGTCATCTTTTATATTACCGGTTCCAAAGCCAAGAACCGACATGAAAATTCCACTTTCACGTTCCTTTTCCACCAATCGTTCCATTTCCGAAGTACTTGATACTCCTACATTAAAATCGCCGTCAGTGGCCAGAACAATGCGGTTGTTCCCATTTTCCATAAAATTTTCATGAGCTATTTGGTAAGCCAGTTTCAGTCCTTCGCCTCCAGCCGTTGAGCCACCTGCTTCTAAATTTTCAAGCGCCTTGTTTATTTTGTTTTTTTCATTTCCGGGAGTTGAGTCGAGCACTTTTCCTGCGGCTCCGGCATATACAACGATAGAAACCCTGTCGTTTGAGCGTAATTCGTTGATTAACATAGCAAATGCACGCTTTAGCAACGGAAGTTTATCAGGAGAAGACATAGAGCCCGAAACATCAATCAGGAAAACAAGGTTTGAAGCAGGTAACTTGCTTTTATCCATACTTTTGCCTTTCAGTCCAACATGCATCAGGTAATGGTTGTTGTTCCATGGACATTTTCCCAATTCGGTGGTAACACTAAACGGATGCTCTGTACTGGGTTCAGGGTAGTCATATTTGAAATAGTTGATCATCTCCTCAATTCTAACAGCATCGACGGGAGGTAGCTGTCCTTGATTGATATACCTGCGGACATTGGCATAGGAGGCATTGTCAACATCGATGGAGAAAGTGGAAAGCGGGTCCAATTTGACATCCTTAAACCCGTTTTCATGGATGGTTGAGTAATTTTCAGTATTCCAGTTAGTTGTAGGAGTAAAACAAACCTTTTGTTTGGTATAGGCTGTGGAACTAAAAGAAACAGCAGTGCTGGCTTCTGCTGCTTCAGCAACGCCATAACCAGTAACAACGACTTCTTCCAGCTTTAATTCTTCGGCTTTTAAGATAATGTCAATCTTGTCGTTGTGCCCGATTTTTACTTTTTGGGTTTTCATACCAACGAACGAAAAAACTAAAACCTTATCCTCAGGCAACACCTGGATTTTGTAGTATCCTTGAGAGTCGGTAAAAGAACCACGGTTGCTCTTTTCGACCGTAACAACAACACCTGGAATGGCCGAACCTGACACATCTTTTACTGTTCCAGTTATTTCCCGCGCTAATGCAAAGACCGGAAGGACACTTATTAAGGCTAAAATAAAAATTGATTTTTTCATGATTAAAGATTTTAGAGTTTGTTTTCAATTACAGGATGCAGAACAACATCGAATTCCATAAAAAGGTGATTATTTTTTCATGGGAGCGGAGATTTCCAATCTCCGAAGCTCTGCCCCTGAAAACAGCTCATTTATTGGCGTATCGCTACTCTTTTTCTCATATTGCTTTCTGAAAAAGGTAGTGGACGTGTTTGATGGTATAGATTGCGATTAAAAATCGCAACACCCAATGGGAGCGGAGATTTCGAATCTCCGTTGCTCTGCCCCTGAAAGCAGCGCAGCTATTGGCGTATCGCTGCTCTTTTTCTCATATTGCTTTCTGAAAATACAGTAGAAATGTTTGATAGTGCTAATTGCGATTAAAAATCGCAACACCCAAAGGGAGCGGAGATTTTTAATCTCCGAAGCTCTGCCCCTGAAAGCAGCACAGCTATTGGCGTACCGCTGCTCTTTTTCTTATATATTGCTTTCTGAAAAAGGTAGTGTAAGTGTTTGATAGTGCTAATTGCGATTAAAAATCGCAACACCCGGTGGAAGCGGAGATTTTTAATCTCCGCTAAATATTTACTGGGTGTAAATGTAAGTTCAACACAAAAATTTCGAATTTCATCGGGAATAATGTAAATTAACACTTTAATACAGTTGGTTATGGAAAGGAAGGAATCATACAAGAATATACTGCCCCACTTTCAGCAGCTGGGTCAAGCCTATTTTGTTACGTGGATATTAAAGGGAGCTATTCCATATAAAGCATTAAATAGATATACACAAAAACTCTCAACGCTTAAAACTCAAATTGAATCTTCCAAAAGCCAAAATCAGGAACAACGAGTTATCGACGATCTGATACTTCAATTTAACCTAACCCGAAAAAAATACATAAAAGCATACGATGATTTGTTGGTTACAAATGGAAAATCAGATATTGATTTAACGAAGCCCGGCAACTTAAAAATATTAGTTGATACCATACGATTTTGGGAAGGGAAAAGATTAAAAAGTTATGTCTGTTGTATTATGACAAATCATGTGCATTGGGTTTTTGAATTACTTTACACCGATGAGAAAGGAAACCCTGTTTATTTGCAAGATATTTTGCAGTCGATAAAAAGACATTCTGCCCGCGAAATAAACAAACTTGAAGGAAAATTCGGGTCATTGTGGCAAAAAGAAAGTTTTGATACAACAATTCGTGATCAAAAGCATTTGTTTTTAGCTGTTGAATATACGTTGAATAACCCCGTTGTTGCCGGTTTGGCACCTAATAGAGACAGTTGGCCAGGAAATTTTTTATTCAATAATTATTAATTTGGAAGGTAGTAGATTGCGATTAAAAATCGCAACACCCAATGGGAGCGGAGATTTCGAATCTCCGATGCTCTGCCCCTGAAAGTAGTGTAGCTATTGGCGTACCGCTGCTCTTTTTCTCATATATTGTTTTCTGAAAAAGGTGGTGGAAGTGTTTGATGGTGTAGATTGCGATACAAATCGCGACACCCAATGGGAGCGGAGATTTTTAATCTCCGAAGCTCTGCCCCTGAAAGTAGTGTAGCTATTGGCGTATCTCTGCTCTTTTTCTCATATATTGTTTTCTGAAAAAGGTGGTGGAAGTGTTTGATGGTGTAGATTGCGATACAAATCGCGACACCCAATGGGAGCGGAGATTTTTAATCTCCGAAGCTCTGCCCCTGAAAGTAGCGCAGCCATTGGCGTACCGCTCTTTTTCCCGTATATTGCTTTCTGAAAAAGGTAGTGTAAGTGTTTGATAGTGCTAATTGCGATTAAAAATCGCAACACCCGGTGGAAGCGGAGATTTTTAATCTCCGAATTTGATGTACTTTTAGGCTGAAATCGACAACCATGCAGCTCATTCCTTTTAATCGAAAAGAAAAAGAAAAGTCAGATAGCGATTTGCTTTCAGATTATTTTAGAACGAGGGATATCGAGGTCCTGGGGAAGCTGTATGGCCGCTATATGCACCTTGTTTACGGGGTTTGCCTGAACTATTTGAAAGATCGAGAGAAATCGAAAGATTCAGTGATTCAATTGTTCGAAAAGTTGGTTGTGGAAATGGAGAAGCACGATGTCCGTAATTTCAAAAGCTGGTTATTTGTGGTTGTAAAGAACTATTGTTTAATGGAATTGCGGAAAACCAGCGCCGGGAAAATGGTCCCGCTGACCGATGACTTTGCCGAAAACGGTTTTATGGAAAAGGAAGTCGAACTGCATCCTATCGACAGGGAGCCGGAAGGATACAACGACGAAGCCTTAAATGATTGTATTGAAAGATTGAAAGACCAACAAAAAGTATGCATTCAATTGTTTTATTTTGAAAACAAAAGTTATCGCGAAATTTGTTCATTGGTAAACCTGGAGGAGAAAAAGGTCAAAAGTTTTATCCAGAACGGAAAACGAAATTTGAAAATTTGCCTGGAAACTAAGCATGAAAGGGAGTAATAACCATATCAGCCTGGAAGATTTTCATCGGTATTTGAACAATCGGATGACCGATGCCGAGCGAAATGCTTTTGAACGTGAATTGCAGAAATATCCGTTTGAGGCTGAAGCGCTTGAAGGCTTTCGGCAAATTTCGACGACCGATCTTAGTGAAGATTTACAGGAGCTTTCCCGAAAAATACCAACAAAAAAGAACAGGAGCAACATTCGTTACTGGGCTGTAGCTGCTACTTTTCTGGTGCTTATTTCGATCGGCGTTCTTTGGTTCAGGATAACGGAAAATCCAATGGCGCCGCAGGTTGCCGAGTCGAAAGGTAGCCTGAAGGAAGAACTCAAAACCACATTGCCCGAACCATTAAAACCGGAGCAAAAGGCCATTGAAACGATTGAAAATAAATCATCTGCGAAAAAAAATACTCTACAACAGTTATCTTCAAAAGCACAAGCGGATCAGGTAATCTCAATTTCGGAAAAGGCAGAAGAATCGCCTGAACAGGCTGAGGTTGCCCGAAATGCCAATCCGGTTCCGACATCAGAAATGATTGTAGTAGAGGAAACAATGGCTCCATCGTCAAAAAATGAAATTTCTGTTCAGGAACCTACATCCATACAACAAAGTGTTAATGCTGTAGCTGCTAAGCTAAAACAGGCACCGCCAATGGTTGAGTCTGCAAGGAATAAAAAGAAAACAGGTACAAAAAAAACGATCTGGATTAAAGGCCGGGTCGTTTCTGACGACGACCAACAGCCGCTTCCAGGTGTTTCGATTGTTGAAAAGGGGACTTCAAACGGTACCGTTTCCGACCAAAAGGGTAATTTCAGCTTGCATTTGACTAACAGTAACGACAGTATTTTGATGGCCAATTTTGTGGGAATGGAGGAAAAAGAAATTCATCTTAAGGGAGATAGCGATGTGGTTTTTTCGCTAGTTCCTTCCCCGCTTGCTTTAGACGAAACTGTGGTTGTTGCTTACGGAGTGAGCCATGAGACACAGGATATGGAAAGCATAAAACCTGCATGTCCGCAAATAGGGATGAGTAATTTTCGGAAATACCTGAACGACAATGCTGTTCTGCCTGAAGATTATAAGGACTCCAAAGTTGTTGTTCGGGTAAAACTAAAAATTGGCGCTCAGGGCAATATTTTATCAGTCGAAAACGTGAACCATGCCGACGCTCCTGTTTATGAAAATGCCAGGGAAATGTTGATAAATGGTTCTGTATGGAATCCGAAAACCGTAAATGGGAATCCGGTTGAGTCGGAAATTACCTTGCGTATCGTTTTCAGAAAAGTAAAATAAAAACGGAATATACTCTTTTATCTTAACTCTTTTGTCTAATATCAAAAATCTGATGCCATATTTTCTGGCACATGCTATTAATGCCGTACCTTTGCTGTCATAAACAATTACACAAAAAATAATGATTTACATGGCCGACACAGCCGATCTGGACGAACTCCGGAAGCTGTATGTGTTTTTCCCTCTCGAAGGAGTAACAACAAACCCAACCATACTTAACCATTCGGGTTATAAGCTAACCGTTGCCGTTGAAGGTATTCAGGAACTTGTAGGAACTGGCATGGTTCACGTGCAAATGGCATCTTCTGAAACCGACGATATGGTGCGCGAAGCCAAAAAATACCGCAGTTATTTCGATTTTGGCGATAATTTTTATGCCAAAATTCCGGTCACACCCAATGGTTACAAAGCCATGCGTATATTAAAAGATGCCGGAATAAACGTTACTGCTACCGCTATTTTTACTCAGCAGCAGGCTTTGGTGGCTATGAAAGCAGGCGCCGATTTTGTTGCTCCGTATGTTAGTCGTTTAGATAATATCTCATCGCATGGTATCGAAGTGGTTGGCGATATTGTACAGAATATCCAGGAATATGGTCTCGATAGCAAAGTGTTGGCAGCCAGTTTTAAAACTGTCGACCAGATTTATCGTACCAGCATGGCCGGAGCACACTCTGCAACCATTAATCCCGAATTGCTGCACCAATTGATTAAACACCCGATGACTGACATCAGCATAAAACAATTTGAGGCCGATGCTGCCGGGTTGTACGATATTGAATTTTAAGAATCAATCACCGCGATTTGATTATCAAATTATTTAGTACTCACCCCAAGCCCTGCAAACAGTGTTTTTCACTCTCTTTTTGAAGAGTGGGGAGGCAAGAGAAGCGAGCCTGGGGTGAGTTTTTATGGAGGCAATACCATTTGATTGTGGATTTTACCCGAATGGGTAGAGTCCTTTTCTGTTTTTATACGCCATACTTATCGGCTATTTATGCTTTGTTGTCTGTTTCAGCCGACTGTTTAGCCAATTGCAATAAAAATTCTTCAGTTTCATGTATTCTTCCGAACTTTTTTTACTTTCGTGCCTTATATATGCAATTATTTAGAAAAGTAGATATGAAAAATTTCTTTTTAGTTTTTATTTGGATACTTGCGGTTTTTTCTGGCGCCAAAGCCCAGTCAGTTCAGGATGTAGATGCCTCAAAATTTAAGGAGTTGATCGATAAAGGCAACTGTTTGCTGCTCGATGTACGTACGCCGGGCGAATACACTACCGGGCACATTGCCGGTTCAACCAACATCAATATTGCTGATCCTGAGTTTCCGTCGAAAATTAAGTTGCTCGATAAATCGAAAACGCTGTTGATTTACTGCCTGTCGGGTAGCCGGAGTGATGCCGCCGGTCAGTACATGAGCCGTCAGGGGTTTCAGAAGATATATACGTTGCAGCGTGGATTGATTAACTGGAACCGTGCCGGCTTATCGCTTGAGACCAGCGGACGCGCTGTGGCCACTTCAGCGGCAACCTATACCGATCAGGCATTTAATCAGTTGCTGAAAGACAACAAACTGGTGCTGGTTGATTTTAATGCCACCTGGTGCGCTCCATGCAAGGCCATGATGCCGGTTGTTGAGAAAATTTCGACCGACTTTAAAGGCAAAGCGCATGTGGCTACGATTGACGTTGAAGCCAATAAAACGATTTTCAACTCGATGCAAATACAGTCGATTCCGGGATTTGTGCTGTTTAAAGACGGGAAAAAAGTATGGGCCTACAATGGAATTATTTCGTATACCGATCTGTCGGGCGTGATTAAGAAGTACCTCTGATACCACAAATAAGTTTCATAGAATAGGGTTTGAGGATTCCGTCAGGAAAAGGCGGGGTCCTTTTTTTTGCCTTTTGATGCGATACAATAGGCTATGCGATTATCGTCGGATTATTTTTACTACTCACCCCACAGTGTCGCAAGAGTGGAATTAATCGTCTGCAACAGGAACAGAGGGGTGAGTAGTCTATTAATTGCAACATTTCAATAGTTTCAACTGCTTATGTTGTATTGAATGTACAGCAGTTTTGCCAACCGGTGAAACTTTGGGTTTAATCAATGCCTGTTACTTTGCGTCGGATGGTGGTGTGCTATCGTCAGGTTTTGGAGTTTCGCTATCGGTAAGCAGGAATAAATTGTATGTGGTTGCGTCGTCCTGAAAAACCAGCTTGGCACTCTGGCAAACCAGGGCCATCTTTTCCCAAACCGCGTTCATAGCAGCAATGCGTTGATGAGCGGTTTGTGTCCGATCTTTTTTTGCATTCTGCTGGGCAATGTCTTGTGTAATGATGTTTTGGGCAGTACTTTCAATTCTTTCAATATCCTCAAATCTCAAACCTTTAGCAATCAAAGCCTGATAGTATTCGGGCTTCATAAGCTGGGTGTGAAGGGTACGAAGCAATATCGGTAGTTTAAGCTGGTTGTTTCGGGCCGAATTGTATTGCGACTGGCCAAATAAACGCATTACAGCTGGGTTGTTGGGGAAAGCCAGCTCTACGTAAAGCATCACTGTTTGAAAGAGTGTTCGTCCCTGATCCATCAGATTTTCGAGGGTGGCTGTCTGATTAGCTTGTTCGCTTACAGTTGCATAATCGGGTGGTACAGCCCTTGCGATCAATGTGCATTGAGCCCACTCGTCGGCAAACGGGTCGGACAGTTGAGTAAAACGTTCAATAAATGCTGTTTTGTTTTTTTGAAATGAATCTAATAATACATCAGATTGTTGTAGCACTTCTTCATCGGTTTTATTGAAGAGACGGACTACTTCTTCGGGGTGTTTCATCTTTTTAAATGATTTAAAGGTTAATAAAAATGTATAACTAATAATTTGTTAGATACTTGATAAGCTAATTTAATAAATATTGATATGATTACCATATTAATATTCAATTTTCTTTTTATTTTTTTTTGAAAAAATGCCATGGCCTAATTTTCTGGATTTGTTTCAAAACAGTCGACCGCGGGACCGACGGACCCGATCGGCTATTCGAAGGTTGTTGGCAGCACTCCGAAGCAATCCGACACCGCTCCGAAGCAGTTTGCGACCCTCGCAAACTGCTTCGGAGTGGCGAAACGAGTCTTCGGAATGGCGGAAAAAATCGTCTATCCCGTGGCTAATTTCTTCGGAAGGGCGGAGAGGAAGATTTTTGTTTTTAAGCCACAAATAGAGCAAGAGATTGGTTGATCTCACATAATATAAACATTCGAAGCATTCTTTGTTTTAAGAAGAGTACAGAAGTTACTTATCGATAGCTTGGGCTTCTTCTTTTTAGATGTTTCAATTACTTCAACCGATTCAAATTCGTACCAAGAAAAATCATCTAAATACCGATGGAATTTGAATTTTTTAATGCCAACATTTTCTGGGTAGAAATACATACCATCAATCAGATTCTGTCGGATATTCTTTTCAATTTCTTCAAGTGAAAATTTCTCTGGATTTGAAAATCGCTTGCTTCCAAACTTTTTCCAGTTACCAGAATCGCGATGGAGATAATTAAATCGGATGACTTCAATCATGACTTTTTCTCCAAAGAACGAAATTTAAAAAGGGACTGTCAACGGACTATGAGTCACACAAGAATTACCCTTTAAAGATAGTATCTAAATGAAATTGTAAAAACTCCTTTTTTGGTAAATATTTCTGTGGCAGTTGAAGCTTTGAACCATTAAGTTTCCCAAATATCTCAGGATAATAGGTTTTGTTTTCTTTTGATTTAATTTCTGTAGAAATGAGTATTTGATAATTTTCAGAAATTCCGATTAGCCCTTTGTCGAATGCTTTGTCATATAAGGCTGACAAGCAAATTCCATTTTCAGGGTTTAATCTTTCTTGGTCGTTCTGTGACCATGGAATAATGTGGCTGGCAATGAGTAATTCAGGAATATCAATGCCAGTTATTGCGCATTTGCTGGAATAATTGGCCAATACTATTTGCCTGAAAGCATTCTGATTGATTCGGGTTTTTACTTCGCGAACTTTGGTTTCTCCTTTTAAATTTTCTGTTCCAGATAGTATTTCGGCAAACTTTGTTTCAAGTGTCTTGTGTTCAAGGCTAGCTAAAATTCGTTCACTTTCAAATAGCAATTCATCTTTATTACTAATGAATTCGTTCCAAATAGGCTCTACTTGTTTAAGTCCACCAGTTAATCCTTTAATACCCCTGTCTTTATGAAATGGATCAACACTGGCAAAATTGCTCAAGCGCATTGCAATGGAGTTTGGCGATCGGTCAAGAATTTTGCCTAAATGAATAATTTCAGGGGTTCCATGATGTAATTTGCCGAATGGTAATTTTAAATAAAGGTTCAAAGCCAGAATCAATTCTTCTCTAGTCCAAAGTCTTCTTTCCATAAAGGAGGATTTTGTTGCCCATAAATATCAGAATTAAATTCGAAATATTTTTGCTCATATTATCTGTAGCTGCGGGTTCCGGTATTGTGAACGTCGGCCATACTCGTAAAGGTAGCCATTTTAGCTTTTCTTATACTTTTTTAACGGGCTTTGTATAGGTTTTTAAGTATTTGTTTTTCTAGTTAAAACTGGTGGCAAAATTGGGTAGGGTAGGGCGTTGGTGTTTCGGTTATTGGCCGTAAACATCAAAAAAAACTACCAAAAATGAAAAAGTTTAGTTTTGTTATCCTCGCACTGTTACTGGTGCATGGAAACCTGATGGCCGGAGGCATTATACCTGTTTCGCGTTGGAAAACGCATCCTATACTTGTTGATGGTAACGACAGTGACTGGGAAAAGCCTGTTAATTTTTATGACGTCAAAACTGGTTTGTTTTTCGCTATTCGGAACGACAGTACTACGTTGTATCTCAATTTTACTGCCACCGATCAGCAAAAAATTCAAAACCTGATTAATGGAGGCTGGACGCTGAGCTTTGCAACCAAAAACAGGAAATCGAAAACTAAAGCCAGCCTTGTGTTTGGGCCGTCGCGCGGTGGCGGAGGTATGCGTAACCGAATGGGTATGGACGAAAAGTTGAACTTAGGGTCGCACAATACACCCGATAAAAAAAATCAGCAGCCCAAACAGCAGGGAGACGAAATGTCTGACGCTTCGGCACAGGCTTTTAATAACAACCACCTTGTTTTGGACTATTCGCGCAATTTGCACTCGTTCAATGCCAGAGGCTTCATTTTTACACACGACGAGGTTCCGATGCAAAACACAACAGGAATTATTGTTCGTATTGGCCAGTCCGATCCTGCTGGGTTGCTTTACGAAATAGCCATTCCACTCAACGAATTGTATGAAGAAGAATCTGTTAAACTCAACGAGTTGATAAACATGACAATTACAGTTAATTCCTCAGGCCAGTCTGAAGGCGAAGCAGGTACCCGTCAGCAAGGTGGCGCTCCGGGCGCTATGCCGGGTGGCGGTCAGGGTATGCCGGGTGGAGCTCCTGGCGGAGGTCCTGGTGGAGGTATGCCTGGCGGTGGCATGGGTGGTGGAATGCCTGGCGGTGGCGGAATGTCAAAAGGCGGCGCGAGTGGAGAGCGTACTGAAAGCTCAGGCTCGTCGGCAGAAAAGGTAATTTTTAAGCAAAAATTCAGGCTTACCTCGCATTAATGTGAAAGTTGGTTTATAAAAAAACATTGTTGTCCGGTTAAATCTTCACAACGCTCATTAAGTCAAGATTTCTCACTTCGTTCGAGATGACAATTAACGAGTTGTGATGGGGAATCAGGGTAGGTTTGCGGCGAAGCCGCAAACCTACCCTGATTCCCTCTGCATTCTTGCAAAAAGTTGTTATTCTGAGCGAAATCGAAGAATCTCATGTTTTTACCGGACACCAATGAATATTTTTAAAAACATATTTTGCATTTTTGCTGTAATATTCTGATGATTTTCTGACGCTACATTGCTGTAAAATGTGGGTTCTAACAGGTACAAACCGATTAATGTAGCAGTGCAAATTGAAATGTAATAATGTTTTTTGCTTGCTTTAGTTTTTTTTAAAAATTGTTTCTTTTAATGGTTTTTTATATTTTTAGCTCCGGCACTTATGCTGAAACGGGAAACAACTTATTCTTTTTGAGATTCATAACCGACAAGGTTTTTTTTCGGATAGTTTAACGTTGAATTAGGAAAAATTGTGAGATCATATAGAAAAAAGGTTAATTGAAACACTGATTTTATACTTGTTTTGGAACAAATTATTGAGTTAATTTTGAAAAAATGAGTTTTAAAGCATAGGATTTGGTTATAGATCAAAGCTTTTTGAGGGTGCTTTGTTTCACTTTGTGTATATATTTGCAAAAAAAATAAAACTTAAAAATGGACAGCAGAAGACTCTACGATCAGGTAATGACCATATTTGGAACAGCAATGGTCTTTTTTTACCTTGGGTTGGCTTACATGCTACTATTTTCGTCACTATTCAGTTATGTCGATGTTACAATGAGGACAATTCTTTCAGTTCCTTTATTGATTTATGGATTTTATAGGATGTTGACTTCTTACCGTAAGATCAGGGAGAATTTCTTTGACAAATACTGAATTTGGTTTACTGTTTTATTAATTGCGAAACCAGCTTATATCTCCTATAAATTTGGTGTGTTCTTTTGGAGTATTTTGAATGAATGTTTTCGTTATTGTTGTTTTTTCAGATGTGTTTTACCGACACAATGAAATAATGTTGATATAAGTGGTATTTGTGTTGGTTTTGTAAATGGTATTGATTATAAAATGTTGTTTAACAACTTGTTATTTATAAGTTTTTGAATTATTGGGATCGAATTTTAAGAGTGGTACAATTATTGATGTAAAATTAATAAACAGCTTAAATATTTACTAAATGTAAACTTATTGTAAAATTTAAGCTATCGAAAATTGACCCTGAATAGTTAAAAATAATCGAAATTCAAAGGGCTTTTTTTTGAAAAAATATTCAAGTTTGTTTCAAATTATAGCCCTATAACGGATTTGATTTATTATTATTGCATCGGATTTTTTGAACTAGTGTTTAAGGTATAAATGAAAATGTTAGGAAAATACAGGACTTTAAGGTCGGTAGGAATTGCAATCGGTTGCATTTGCATCGCTGTAGTTGTTACTGTACGTTGCACTAGCAGAGGACCAGTAAATGAAGAGACCCCAACAAGCGGAAATATAAAAATTGTTGCAGATGAGTCGTTTCAGCCTATTGTTAGCGCTGAAGTTTCGACATTTACAGGCTTGTATAAGAGAGCTACAATCAGGCCAACATTTATGCCTGAAAAAGAGTTGATTACAGCCTTTCTAAAAGACTCGGTTAAACTGGTTGTTTCGTCGTGGGTACCTACCGAGGAGCAAAAACAACTTCTTTTCCAAACACAGATTGTTGTACGAACAACAGCAATTGCTTACGATGCAATTGCACTAGTAGTTAACAAGGAAAACAGTGATTCGTTGTTTACTTACAAGCAGGTAAACGATTTGTTTATAGGCCAAATTGCTGATTGGAAAGATATCAATTCTTTGTCAAAAATTGGTAAGATTTCTGTTGTTTTTGATAATGATAAGTCTGCAAACATCAGATATTTCAAAGAGTTATTTAATATTTCGGAACAATTGCCGTCTAATTTTTATGCAGTTAAAAGCAATGCTGAGGTAATTGACTATGTCAGTAAAAACAAAGGTGCAATTGGTTTAGTAAGTGTGAATTGGATAGCTGATAACGACGATCCTGCTTGTCGTGAATTTAAGAGTAAGATAAAAGTAGCAGCTGTCTCGCACAAATATCTTAATCCAGGAACATATTCTATGCCCGATCAGGGATCTATCTACGATAAAAGCTATCCTTTTACAAGAACTATTAACTTAGTATCGCGTGAAACGTTTGGTGGATTAGCTTCAGGTTTTGTAACCTTCTGCGCAGGAGAACAAGGGCAACGAATAATTTTAAAATCAGGGCTTTTGCCTGCAACGATGCCAATTCGTTTAGTACAAATAAAAAAATAACTTTTAATATTACCTGATATGATCAATCGTTTTTTTAAGAAGACTTCTTTAATTTTGATAGTACTACTTTTTTGTGGTATTTCAGGATTGAGGGCACAGACTTTGGATGATGCGGTTCGTGCGATGAATAATGAACGATACGATAGAGCTGATTCCATTCTTCAAGTTTTAGAAAAAAAATCACCAAGTAGTAAAATTTATTTCCTTTTAGGAGAAAGTGCATTGTTAAATTATTTTGCTGACACAATCTCCAACTCTTTAAATGCTGTTGCTTCTGAGGCTAAAGCTTTATTTTCGAAAGGAATAAATGTTAACGCAAATGATCCTCTTAACTATGTTGGAATGGCTCGTGTAGCTGCTTATTTAGGTGATAGTCAGACTGCTTCTGATATGCGGGCAAAAGCTAAAGCATTACTCCCTCCATATAAGAAGGTTTCGAAAATTCCAAATCCTCAGGACTATGCTTTGACTTTAGCTAAACTGGCTGAATCATACATCGTTTTTGACAAAGTTGATACAACTGCTGCTTTGCCTTTAGCCCGCGAAGCTGCATTGGTTGATCCTAAAAACAGTACTATTCCTATTATTACAGGTGATATTTATTTTCTTGTAAACGATGGTTCGAAGGCAATTAAGAATTACAATACCGCTCAGGATTTGGATTTAAAATCGCCTATAGCCAATATGAAAATTGGTTATATTTATTACAAAGGCCGCAACCTGATGGCTGCAATTCCATATTACGAACAAGCCATCGCATTGGATAAAAACTATGCTCCAGGCTATCGTGAATTAGGCCAGTTATATTCGTTAGCCGGTCGTTTTGCTGATTCAAAAAAATATTTCGAAACTTATCTTAAGTTAACAAACCAGAACATACCAGCTAAAATTCGTTACGTGAATGCTTTGTTCTACTCAAAGAACTATGCAGATGTAATCAAAAATGTAGAGGATATTTTTGCTGTTGATAAATCAAGAACTTATTTGAACCGTATTGCAGGCTATTCGTCATACGAACAAGGAGATTATGCTGGCGCTTTAAAATATATGGAAGAGCTTTTTGCCAAGTTACCTGCCGATCGTATCCTGAAAAAAGACTATATTTATTTGGCACGTATATATGTGAAAAAGAATGCAAACTATGCCAAATTGGTAACTGATCTGGAAAAAGCCAATGCTGAACTAGTAAGGCTTAGAGAAAAAAATGAATCGTTAAAAGGTCCGAAGGAAAAAGAAAGAGTTAGCGAAGAACCTCTAACGACTAAAATTGCTGAACTCCAGGCTGCCGCTGATGAACAATCTAAAGAATTCCAAAAAGCTTTCGACGCTTACGAAAAAGCTATCACTTTTGCTGATGAAGATGTTAGTTTGATTCAGGAAAAAGCCAATATTCAGTTGGCCAATAAATTTTATACTGAAGCTGCAGATACATGGTCGCGTTTATTGTCAAAAGGAAAAGACAGTGAAGAGAACTACCTGAAAATTGGTAAAGCATACTATCAAGGTAAAGATTATGACAAAGCTGAAGCTTTATTCGATAAAATGATTGCTAAATATCCGGATAATATTACTGCTTTCAGTTGGGCAGCAAACAATGCCGCAGCCAAAGACCCTGACTCGAAATTAGGTATTGCCAAAGATCGTTTTGTCGCTTTGATTGGGAAGGCTGCTACCGACTCTGTAAAATATGCTAATGAGATTTTTGATGCGCTTCGTTTCCTTGGGTATAACGCACTGCAGGCCGACAAAAATGATTTAGCTAAAGCTTATTATAATCGTATGTTAAACTTGGCGCCTGATAATAAAGATTTCCAGATTAAAGCGTTGAGTTCTTTGAGTACCATGTATCTTTCAGTTGGTAGTTATGCAAATGCCGTAGAAGTCAATAATAAAATTTTATCAATTGATGCCAATAACACTACTGCCAAATCAAATCTTCAGTATATTCAGGCTTTGCAAAATAATGCCAAGCCCAAAGCAAATCCGAATGAAATTTCAGGTATAATTAAAGATTCTGGTGGTAACCCTATTGCTGGAGCTTCGGTGCGCGTAAAAGATACTGCTGCTGAAATGTGGACGAATATGAAAGGTGAATATAAGTTTACCATGCCTGAAGCTTCAACTATCTTGGTTGTTAGCGCAAAAGGTTATACAACAAAAGAAATTCCTGTAACAAAAAGCAGGGTATATAATGTAACATTGAGTAAATAAATCTGGAATCAACAAACTAATTATAGGGATTCAACAAAAATTATTTAACCACAAAAACTATTAAAAAATGAGTAAAAATTCTAAATCATTTAAAAGTGTGTTTGAGCAAGTATTTGCAACAGGTGCAATTATTGTTGCTTTTGTGATTGCTTATATTTTGTATTCTCAATTTATGGGTGATCCAGTAAACTTCGAAGGCGGTAACCCTAAAGGACACCCACTTCCAGGTAACTACATGGGTATGCTTTATAAAGGGGGACCAATCGTACCAGTTTTGATGACATGTATCCTTGTTCTTGTAATCTTCGTTTTAGAAAGAGCTATCACTTTGAAAAAAGCAAAAGGTAAAGCATCTTTGGAAGTTTTCGTAGCTAAAATTCAAGAATTGACAGCTAAAGATAAAATCGAAGAAGCTATCGTTGCTTGCGACGTTCAGAAAGGTTCGTTGGCTAATGTTACAAAAGCAGGTTTACTTCGTTACAGAGACCTTCAGAAAGATGCAACATTGGAAAGAGACCAGAAAATTACTTCTATGAAACAAGCTTTGGAAGAAGCTTCAGCATTGGAATTACCTATGTTGTCGAAAAATATGGTTATTCTTTCAACACTTGCTTCTATTTCAGTGTTGATCGGTCTTATCGGAACTGTACTTGGTATGATCCGTGCATTCGCTGCTCTTGCTCAGGCTGGTGCTCCTGATGCTCTTGCTTTGTCAACTGGTATCTCTGAAGCTTTGATCAACACTGCTTTCGGTATCACTGGTTCTACTTTGTCAATCGTATTCTTTAACTATTTCTCATCAAAAATCGACGGTTATACCTTCAGAATTGATGAGGCAGGATTCAGCCTTACACAGACATTCGCTGCAGCAGTTAAATAATTTGGGTTTAATTTTTGGATTTTAAAAATTTAAATTTATCGCATGCCAAAGATTAAAATGCCACATAAGTCGCCACGTATCGACATGACGCCTATGGTGGACCTTTTCTCGTTGCTGTTGACATTCTTCATGTTGACGACAACCTTTAGGCCACAGGAACCGGCTCCGGTTGATACGCCGTTCTCTGTATCTGAAAAACCTCAACCTGATGCTAATATTATGACTTTAGTGTTGGCAAAAGACAATAGGGTGTTTTTCAATATAGACAATGGAAAGGATACTATATTACACTTCAAACCGAAGATTCTTGAAGAAATGGGTAAAAGGTATAACATTACATTTACACCTCAGGAATTGCGTAAGTTTGAAAAGACTGGTTCTTCATTCGGTGTTAACATCAATGATATGAAGAAATATCTTGCAGCGCAAGATTCTAAGGAAAGAGAAAGATTCGAAAAAGGTATTCCTCATGATTCAGTTGATAACCAACTGGGTTATTGGGTGCTTTATACACGCCAGGTTAATCCTGCTGTTCAGGCTTTAATAAAAGGTGATACTGAAGTAGAGTACCCACTTGTAAAGAAAGTATTGGACATTCTTCAGGATTATAACGTGAATAAATTCAGCCTTATCACCAACCTTGAAGCTGTTAAGGTTGAAGTAACCGAAGAAAAAAAGTAAGACTATGGCAGAAATAATTCAAGAAGAAAAAGGTAAAGGTGGGAAGAAACGGCCAAAGAAAGGTAATCCCCACATGGATATGACGCCAATGGTTGACCTTATGTGTCTTCTGTTAACGTTCTTCATGCTTACTACTGCTTTTAGTAAACCTAAGGTTATGGATATCGTTTTACCTGAGAAAATCAAGAAAAACGAACATGTTGATCCTCCTAAAATTGCTGATAGTCGTACTTTAAATATTATTGTAGGTCCGGATGGCCGTGTGTTTTGGTATCCTGGGAAACCAGATCCAAATGTACCCCTTCAGGAAACCGACTTCAGTGATAAAGGTATTAGAGAAGTTTTGATTGATCGTAACCGCGCTCTTTTGAAAAAGATTGAAGACCTGAAAGCAGATGTTATCTCTGGAAAATTGAATATCAAGCAGGACTCTTTACAAAATGTTATCAAACAACTTAAAAAGGATGATGACACTGGTCCTATCGTGTTAATTAAATTTTCAGAAAAAGCAAAGTATAAAAACTTTGTGGATGTTATTGATGAAATGTCAATCGTGGGTATTGCCCGTTATATCATTGTTGATTTAAATTATATCGAGAAAGGTATGGTTGACACTGCATTGAAGAATAAACCATCTGTGGCTGTTGCTCAGAAATAATAAACAATACGTATGGTACAGAATAAACAATATGCCCCAACTTTCGATGACTTGGTCTTCGAAAAAAGGAATAAAGAATATGGTGCGTATCAAATAAGGAAGAACTATAACCGTGTTGTTATTATTTCAACCATTATTGGGTGCGTAGCACTAGGTTTAGCTGTTATTATTCCTTATATCAATGCAAGTCGTAATGCAAGTCACAAAATGCGTGATGCAAACGAGGTAATTGCTGAAATGGCGAATGATATTCAAAATGAAGAAGCTCCACCACCACCACCACCACCACCACCACCAGCAGCTGAAGTACAAACAGTTGTTAAATATGTTGCTCCTGTAGTTGTTGATACAATCAAAGTTGAAGACCAGTCGAAACTTATGATTTCGGACGAACAGGTAGAAACTACAGTTAACAAAGAAGCTGTTGAAATTGTACCTGAGCAAAAAACTGAAGAAGTTGCTCCTGAAGCAAAAGAAGAGGAAGTATTTATGGTTGTAGAAGAGATGCCTGAATTCCCGGGTGGTGTAACTGCCCTGCGTCAGTATCTTGCAAACGCTGTTAAATACCCTGTAATTGCCCAGGAAAATGGTATTCAAGGAAAAGTTTACGTTAACTTCGTTGTTAACAAAGACGGTTCTGTTTCGAATGCTAAAATTGCCCGTGGTGTTGACCCGTCTTTGGATGCTGAAGCATTACGCGTAGTTTCAACCCTTCCGAAATGGAAAGCAGGAAAACAGAGAGGTGTGCCAGTTCGCGTATCTTATACTGTTCCGATTAACTTCCAGTTGCAGTAAGAAATTTGTAAATATCAATTTTCTTTCATATTTGAGCCGGTTTTACAAACCGGCTCTTTTTTTCTTGTAATGTCTCGAAAATTAGAATCAATACATGTACGCTTACCCTAATTTTTAAGACAACTTAAGGTCAATAAATTTTTCTTTTTAATTTTCTTATAGAATCAACTGCTTTTTTTCGTCATGTTTTTGCTGATGTGTTGGAAGGAAATATCGGTTGAAATTTCGGACGTAATGACCAAAAATCATATTGTATATTAAAGCCAAGAGTTATGTATTTTAGACCTCATCATGAGCTCTTTTAAAGCTTTTGAAAGCAAAAAGGCCAGCTTTTATACTGACCTTATATGTATTTTGAACTGTGGATATTTCTACTTTTTTTCTTTGATTTTATCTTTTGATGTGAGCTAAGAATAAAATCTTAAAAGATTAAATAACCATTTTTGATCTAAACTTTGGCTTTTATATCTATTCCATTTTGTCACAGGCTATTTCAGCTGCTTTTAAAAGCGATTCGTTTGATAGAGGACTACCAACAGCTTGTTTCATCCATTCATTTGGTGTAAGTTGTCCCAGTGCAAAAATTCGCAATATTTCTGGTGCAAATTCGTGCGTTTTAAAATGCTCCTCCAACTGGAAGTGAATAAGGTGTCCAAATGCATAATTTGGCAGGTACATAGGCGAATTGATCATGTGGGAATAGACAGCCAGAATTGTTTGATCTTTTATCCCAAATACTGGTGCATAGTAATTGTTCCATATTTCTTTGGCTATTTGAATTACTGCATCTCGTAATTGTTCAGGAGTTGAGTTGGGATTTGCGTACAACCATTGCCACATTTTCATATCTACCATTGAAACTCCCATGATTTCGTATACTGACCAAAAGATGTCAAGTGTTTTCAGGTAATCCTTTTGTGGATTATCGTCTTTCATATTCAGAAGAAATAAATCCCGTTGCTGGAAAACGAATGCAAGTGCTTCGGTAAAGGCTGTATTAGGCACGCCGTTTATCATGTAGTTTGGAACAAAATTCAGAGAAATAGTTTGTTCAACATTATGCCCAAATTCGTGTACTGCAATATTGTATCCCTTGTAATTCATGCCAGTATCAGGAATTCTTGTACGCAAATGAGCATTTTCCGATTTCATGGATGCTCCCCATGCATGGCCCGATCCACGGGCTGGATCGACTGTAACTCTGGATGAAATAAAAGCTGCTTTATCTTTCGGAAATCCTAACTTAAGGAGCATGTTGCCTAAATCTGATTCTAATGCTGCTGGGTTTGGGTATTTCTTTTCCGTAATGGCATTCAGACTTTCTTCACTGATCGAACTTCGTGCTTTAAATCCATCATACCAAATATCCCAGGGTTGTAAGTCTCGCCCTAATCTCTTGTGAATTAGTTCAGCTACTTTTTTTACCTGAGGAGAACCTAAAAATTCGCTGAAAAGTTTTTCTACTTCTGGTTGCGTGATTTGCATTCCAAACGAGAAAGCCCTTTGTATGGCGGTTGGCATGTCAGGGTTGTATTTGTCGAATTCCTGATAGATATGAAAGTTGTTTAATATTTGCTGGTACCTGTTAGCTTTTTCCGGCTCTGATTGTATTTTATTTCCTGAAGTAAAAACTTCGTTGCTTATGGGGTTCCAATCCTGTTTCCCGGAATTGATAACGGATTTTGGGATGGTTTGGTCAACAATCCTTTGCATGATTGCATAGATTAATGCTTGTTTTTTTAACCCCGATTCTTTATTGGCATAGTTGGCTTTAATTTCGTCGCGAAGGTTCCAATGGCTTAAAAGAACCATATCTTCAGGGAACAGCTTTAAGTTGTCTTCAGTCAAAATATGTCCCATATAAATATTGTAATCGGCTATATAGGCATCGCTTTCGGCTGATACTTTTGATGCCTGAAGAACCAGCTCTGATGGAACTCTGGAACTGAATACATCGCCTAAACGTGCATATCCCCACTGCAGGGGAGTCCAGTTGGATGCTAGTTTATTTTTCTCTTCAGTAGTGAAATACGGAAAGTTAAGTGCAACAATAAATGCAATTTTGTTGTCGTATAAATCATTGATTAAATGGGCTCCTGGATTATAAGCTGCAAATTGTGAATCGATAGGAAGAACTTCGCCTTTTTTAAGTTGAACATTTTCCTGCATATCGAGGCTCAGTTTGTTAAAACGCCCGTAAAGCGATTCGAAATACTCCGAAAAACGATTAAACGTCACCTCTTTTTGTTTTGAGTCTGTTATAAAGTTTTCATTACAAAACTTAACAAAATCAGTAGTACTTCCATCACTTTCTCTCCATAACGAAGCGGCATGTTTTACTCCTTTTTCCATTAATTGTTTGTCAACATTTCCGGTTTTACTTTCAATCGATTTTATTGCTTCCTGTTGGATGGCTGTAGAAATTTCGAAAGGTGCTCCATGAGCTTTTTTTTCTTTTGTAGATGGCTGGCATGCTGTAATCATAACCACATAAGCTAAAATAATAATAAAGATTTTAATCATAACGGATAAATTCTATAGAGTGATTGAAAGTCGAATGTAAAAAAAAGAATTATGCTTAGAAATGATTATTGGCAGAACTTTTATTAAATCAATGAATTATAGTTGAAAAATGTTTCTTTTTTAGAACAAATCTAAATTGTCAAAACCAGAGGTTTGAGGTTGTTTTCAAGCGCGAATGAGCTAATTTTGGTTCCGATTTTTTGAAACTAAAAATACTGACTATGCAAAAACATTTGTTTTTGGGAGTAGAAGCCATTGGGCAAGGAGCAATCGACGGCGGAATGTCGGGCGTATATGCTTATCCGGGCACTCCTTCAACTGAAATTACGGAATTTATTCAGGATAACCCGATTGCAGAAGAACGAAATATTCACCGAAAATGGTCGGCCAACGAAAAAACAGCTCTTGAAACTGCTCTTGGGATGTCGTATGCCGGGAAACGAGCCATGTCGTGTATGAAACACGTTGGATTGAATGTTGCTGCTGATGTCTTTGTTAATGCTGCTATTACTGGAGTGAATGGCGGTTTAATTGTTACTGTTGCCGACGATCCTTCGATGCACTCTTCTCAGAATGAGCAGGATTCACGTTTTTATGGCAAATTTGCCATGATTCCTATTCTTGAACCTTCGTCGCAACAAGAAGCATACGATATGGCCCGCGATGGATTTACTTTGTCGGAGTTGACTAAAGTGCCGGTGATGTTACGTATTACTACGCGGTTGGCACATTCACGGTCTGGAGTTGTTCGGAAAGAAGTATTACCAGAGAATGAGTTGACAATGCCAACAGATCCGCGCCAGTTTATTCTTTTGCCTGCCATTGCCCGCAAAAGGTACAAAGGTTTGCTTTCAAACCAGGATTTGTTTCAGCAGCTTTCACAAGAATCGGTTTATAACCGATATGAAGAAGGTACTGATAAAAGTTTGGGTATAGTTGCCTGCGGTATTGCTTACAATTACCTGATTGAACATTTTCCGGGAGGAACCTGTCCTTATCCGGTTGTGAAAATTTCTCAATATCCGTTGCCTGAAAACCTGATAAACAGACTCGATAAAGAATGTGATGAATTATTAATCCTTGAAGAGGGAGCTCCGCTGGTTGAAGAATCGCTTAAAGGGTTCTTTTCCAAAGGTACTCCAATAAAAGGACGTCTGGATGGAACTTTGCCCCGCGATGGCGAATTAAATCCCGACCTGATAGCAAAAGCTTTAGGTAAAGAAATGTTTAAAGGATTTGAAGTTCCATCGATAGTCGCAAACAGGCCACCAGCATTGTGTGTGGGTTGTGGTCATCAGGATGCTTATGCTGCAATGAATGAAGCATTAGCCGATTATTCTAAAGGAAGGGTTTTCTCAGATATTGGCTGTTATACGTTAGGGGCACTTCCTCCTTACGAAACTATTTCGTCATGTGTTGATATGGGTGCGTCAATAACAATGGCTAAAGGAGCTGCTGATGCTGGCTTAATTCCTTCTATTGCTATGATAGGAGATTCAACTTTCGCTCATTCAGGAATAACTGGTTTGCTCGATGCTGTGAATGAAAAGTCGAATATTACAGTTGTTATTTCAGATAATGAATCGGTTTCGATGACCGGTGGCCAGGATTCATCAGCTTATGGAAAAATTGAATCCATCTGTATCGGTTTGGGTGTTGATCCGGCGCATATACATACCATCGTTCCGTTAAAGAAAAACCATGCAGAAATGGTTCAGTTATTCCGGCAGGAATTTGCTTACGATGGGGTCTCAGTAATAATTCCCCGACGTGAATGTATCCAACGGGCCAGTCGTCGAAAAAGAAATAGCAAATAAATATAAGAACCTCTCCTCTAAGCTTTTCTGATGAATTTGGAAACATAGGAAAGGAGGTTCAGAAAAATATAAAAGGAACTTGCTCTACACAAAAGTCTTATCTGTTATTAAGGTTTGAGTAGGGCTTATAAAACTAGTATTATGAAAGCAGATATTATATTAGCAGGTGTAGGTGGTCAGGGAATTTTATCAATAGCTACAGCTTTAGGAGAAGCTGCTTTAGCCGACAATTTGCTCATTAAGCAGGCTGAAACCCATGGTATGAGTCAGCGGGGCGGAGCAGTTTATTCACACATGCGTATTTCTGATAAACCGATTTCCTCTGATTTAATCCCTGGTGGATCAGCTGATTTAATTCTTTCTGTTGAACCCATGGAGTCGTTACGTTACCTGCCTTATCTTTCAGAACAAGGATATTTGGTGACCAATATTACACCTTTTGTGAATATTCCGAATTACCCGGATATAGAAATGATAATAGCCGAAATCAGGAAATTTCCAAGGTGTGTTGCTATCGATGCCGATACAATCGCCAAAGAAGTTGGTAGTACACGTGCTTCGAATATGGTAATGCTTGGTGCCGCTTCGCCCTTTATTGATATTGAGTTCTCAAAAATTGAAGACGGCATCCGCCGCATCTTTGCTCGAAAAGGCGAAGACATTGTAACCATGAACCTGGATGCTTTGCGAAGGGGAAGAAGGTTTGCAGAAGAAAATCGTTAAAAAGTATTATAAGTCATATAGTTAAATTACATCCTGAATCTTTTTATTTCTGAAAAGATTCAGGATTTTTATTTTTTTAATTTCCTTTCTTTTTTTGAAACATTGACATGAAAAGTAAGTAACAACTTTTGATTGTACCTGATTCTTCACTCTCATATTTTAAATGTCAAAGTAGCTTTTTAACCTTAAAATTGTTTTTATGCCAGTAAAAAAGCTTAAAGCCTCTCTTGACCAAAACATGATCAAATATGTTACCATTTGCCATTCAATAGCATTTACTTCGCAGGATATAGCTGCTACAGCTCATGTTTCAGGAAAAGAGTTTGCGAAAACTGTAATGATTAAGATTGATGGTGCAATGGCTATGGCTGTTCTGCCAGCTTCGTACCATGTCGATTTTGACACTTTGCGTAAGGTATTCGGAACAAAGTTTGTAACGCTTGCAACTGAACCTGAATTTAAAGATCGATTTCCCGATTGCGAACTAGGTGCAATGCCTCCTTTTGGTAATTTGTATGGAATGGAAGTTTACGTTGCCGATGCGTTGACAATGAATAGGGAAATAGCTTTTAACGCGGGTTCGCATACCGAATTGATACGATTGAGCTACGCTGATTACGAGAGGTTGGTTACTCCTCACGTATTGAAGTTTTCATGGAAGACAATTTCTGTCCCTCATGATCCTATGGAATGGTGGAACGGGGATTTTCGTCGGAATTAATTTTTTAAACTGCAATCAAAAAAAACCGGCTTTTGGCCGGTTTTTGCTTTTATACTGAACGATATTCGATTAATCGTACATGTGCTCTGTGTCAGAATCGTCGCTGCCACAGTCGCAATCGCAGCCCAACCCTTTTTCGTATTGTTGGAGCGCTCTCATACTCATACCCATCGACGAAAATCCTCCATCGTGGAAAAGGTTTTGCATGGTCACTTTTTTTGTCAGGTCGGAGAATAATGAGATGCAATAATCGGCACATTCGTCGCCGGTAGCATTGCCAAGTGGCGCCATGCGTTCCGAAAAGTCCATCAGCTTATCCATACCTTTAACTCCACTTCCTGCAGTGGTTAATGTTGGCGATTGTGAAACGGTATTGATTCTTACATTTCGTTCGCGACCATAAATATACCCAAAGCTACGGGCAATCGATTCGAGTAATGCTTTAGCGTCGGCCATATCGTTGTAGCCATAAAACGTGCGCTGAGCGGCAACATACGATAGAGCAACTACCGAACCCCAGCGATTAATAGCATCGAGTTTGCGTGCAACCTGTAATACTTTGTGAAATGAAACTGCTGAGATGTCGAGCGTTTTTTGAAGATAACCATAGTCGAGATCGCTATAATGACGTCCTTTGCGAACATTTGGTGACATCCCAATTGAATGGAGGACAAAGTCTATGTTCCCTCCCAGATGTTCAATCGATTGTTTGAAAAGATTTTCAATGTCTTCAACATTTGTTGCATCAGCTTCAATTGCAATGGTGTTGCAGGTTTCAGCCAGCTTGGCAGTGTCGCCCATACGCATTGCCACCGAAGTGTTGGTTAAGGTAAATGTTGCACCTTCTTCAAAAGCACGTTGAGCAACTTTCCATGCAATCGAATCTTCATTCAATGCACCAAAAATAATTCCTCTTTTGCCTTTCAATAAATTATAAGCCATAGTTTTAATTTTAGGAAACACGTCCGGCTATCCGAACAAATTCCATGTGACTAATAAATAAAATTTTACGCATCAATAGACAACAACTAAAAAAGCGAATAGTTGCAATCGGTGCAAATTAAAGCAAATTGCCAGTCTCAACTTTGGGTCCAGACTGGCAATTCCACAAAAATGATGATTTCTTAAATGTAAATTAGGTCTTTAATCGACTTTTAGACCTCGAAATTTAAATCTTTTCAATAGTCTCGGCAAGCAACCAGCCTTTGTTTCCGTCGGCTAATTTAATCTCAACCCAATCGCCCAGTTTATCGGTTATTTTAACTTTAAGCCCTTCGTGAATAACAAACAGGTTTGTTCCGGCTGCATCGGGCGAACTTTTGACCGTAACCGTTGGCTGCATCACAATGGCATAAGCATGGTTAATCAACCGCGCTTTCTGCTGGGCGGCAAACGACCATGTGAAAATGGTAAACACAATCAGGAAACAACCTGTCCAGAAAGTAATACGGCGAATATCGCTTGTTTTTGCAAAGAAATAGAATCCCAGCATTACCAGGAATGCAATAAACCCAATGATACTGAATGTGGCCCAGGTGTCGGTTGTTTGACTGTTGATTATCGAATTCCACCATCGAACAATAAATAAGCCAGGTAACTCCTGAATGGAATCGACAACCTTTTGATTGGCAATCTGTAGGTTAAAAGCGATATCTTCGTCGTCGGGAGCCAAAAGCTTTGCCCTTTCGTAATTCAGAATAGCAAGTGTATATTGCCCGGTTTTGTAATAAGCATTTCCGAGGTTAAAATATACTTCTGGAGCTTCCAGATTTGTTGCCAGAATCTGATTGTATTCTTCAATAGCTTGTTTGTATTGTTGTTTTGAGTAATTTTCGTTTGCTTTTTGAAGCAATTCGGCTTGTGCAAAAACCGTTGTTGTAAACAGGATTGCCAATATGGTATAGATAATTTGTTTCATCTTTTCTTAGGTTTCCAGTTGTTTACTTGATAAGCTTTTCAAAAATTCCCATCAGTTTAGCAGCGCCATCGTAAATCTCGTTCATTGTTCCGTTGAATGCTGCCGGAGCATAACGGGCAAATTCACAGTCGTCGATTATTTTCATCAGTTCCGAAACTACATCCTGCGAAATTCCTTTTTCCAACAATGCCGATGCCGCTTTTTCACGGTTCAGGTCGGCTACCGGTATTGATAACTTGTCGCTTAAATAGCCCCACAGTGCTTTAATAACTGCTTCGTAGAATTGTTCCTGCTGATTGTTTTTCAGGAAGATGGCAGCTTCTTTTAAGCGCTTTAAAGCTACTTTATTAGCGCGTTTGTTCTTAACGAGCACAATATTTTCGTTTTCCTTAA
The DNA here is from genome assembly GCA_937915865.1 of uncultured Prolixibacteraceae bacterium. GTDB lineage: Bacteria > Bacteroidota > Bacteroidia > Bacteroidales > Prolixibacteraceae > Aquipluma. The sequence continues at coordinate 67,870 of CALGIG010000095.1, forward strand.
TTTTTTTGCGGTTTATTACATAAAACGCTGTGAATCCTGCAATGCTCAGGATATAAACGATATAGAACCCGAATGTGCCATAGAATGAACTTCCTTTTTGTTTCAATACTGTTTTATTTTGCTTGATAAAGCGAATGTCTTTACCAATCATTTTAACATCCTCTTTAGAATAAGAGCTTACAACAGAGGCTTTTCCGTCGTCTTTCCCTTTTTCAACATGAATGGTGAAAGCCTCAGTGGTTTTTGTTTCAAATTGGCGCGTATTCGGATTAAAGAACACAAATTTTACGGCTGGAATGGTGAAATTACCTGCATAGCGTGGGATGAAAAGGTATTCGTATGACACCGATCCGCTCATGCCATTTTCGCTGGCAATGGTTTTGTCGCTGGTTTTTGGTTCATACGATTCAAAATCTTGTGGAAGATCAATCTTTGGTGGATTGATCAAATTAAGGTTTCCATTTCCCGAAACCGTGAGTTTTAAGGTCATAGCCTCATTGGTTTTTCCTTCGGTTTTATCGAGTGCGCCTGAGAATGAAAAATTACCTACGGCACCTGTGTATCCGTCGGGTTGATTGGGCAGATCTTTAACGCTGATAATTACAGGGTCGCTTACAACTTTAGCTTTTACTACGCGGTAATTATCGAAAAAGTCGTCGAAGAAACTTTGTTGCTGACGAACGCGCTGACGAATTAAACAGCTTATCTCAAAGGGATCAATTCTAATATTTCCTACCTGTTGTGGAAACAAAATAGTCTTTTTAAGTACTCCAACCTGGTAAATCCTCCCGTTGTATACCTCACGTGTAAAATTGATTTGCGTTGGAACTTCAATGTCCTTTGTCCAAAACCCTTCGTAGGACGGTAATTTTACATCATCGAATCCGTTCAGGGGAACATTCTGACTGATGTATAATTTTACAGTTGCTAAAATTTGCTCGCCTTTAGATACATTGGTTTTATCAACGGCTACTTTTACAAAAAGATTGTCTTTGCTGATATTTCCGGTAGGCGTGTCATCTTGCTGCTGTCCGCTACTTTGTTGTTGTTGTTGTCCTGCCTGTTGTTGGGGTTGTCCCTTCACAACCTCAATTGTCAGGCTATTCGATTCGTAGGTTTTTCCGCCAACTTTAATTGAAGCTGGACGAATGGTAAATTTTCCTTCTTTTTTAGCCCTAAGTACAAAAATGTACGAGAAGCTTTGAGATTGCGTAGTTTTTCCATTGATAATCTGAATGCTTGAACTTTGCGAAGTTGATGGGCCCATCAAAACATCAAAATTCGTCAAATCAGGTAATTGTAAGTCAGTTCCACGATCGTTTACGGTAAAACCAAGTCGAAATTGTTCGCCCATGGCAATCATTTCCGGTCCCTCCATCACGAATTCAACATTGTCGGCCATTACAAAAAGGCCTATTACCATGAAAACTATCAGTAAGTTTAATTTTCTGATCATATTTTTTTTAGATATTCCGGTTCTATATCGTGCTAATTTAAAACTCATTCCTTTAAGTTGCAATAACAAGTTTTGAGTTTCGAGTTGAGCGCTGGGTTTTCTTAACCCGTATTTTTGTTACCAGTCTTTATCAACACGTTTGGATTGGGCTTTCATAGCCTGCACTTTCTTTACCTTGTCCTGAATCTTCTTTTCATTATTTTCTAACGCCTGCAACATTTGTTCGGCATTTTGCTTCGATATTTTGCTTTGTTGTTGCTGCTGGTTTTGCTGGTCTTTATTTTGATTCTGGTTTTGGTTCTTATTTTGCTGATCCTGATTTTTCTGGTTCTGATCTTTGTTTTTATCTTTTTTGTTTTGATCCTTATTTTGGTCTTTGTTCTTATCCTTATCTTTATTTTTATCCTTGTTTTTGTCCTTATTTTTTTGCTGTTGCTGTTTTTTCTTCTGGTTCATCGCATACAGCAAATTGTATTTTGTTTCAAGGTCTTTGGGGTTATTCCGAAGCGCTTCTTTGTAGGCAGCAATACTTTCGTCGAGTTTATTGCTCATCAGCATCGAGTTTCCCAGATTGTGCAGTGCGCGGGCTTTTTCGGTTTTGTCGAAAGTTTTATCTGCAATTTCCTTGAACTTTTCAGCCGATTCACCAAACTTCTTTTGTTTGTAGAGCGCATCAGCCAAGTTGAAATTCCATTTGTTTTCTTCCGGTTTTTTCTCAATGGCTTTTCGGTATTCTATTTCCGCTTTGTTGAATTGAACCGTATCAATATGAGCCGTATCTTTCATGGCTTCCTGGAAATACTTATTCCCCTGGCGCACAAATTTTCGTTCGTTTTGCGCGCGGACTACCACAGCCAAAACCATTAGAAGTGCGAATATTGCTATTGCTTTTTTCATACCTTTTCTATTTTCTCTCTCCAAACAATTTGAAATTCTTCAGGTATTTATTTTTACGGTCGAGTATTAAGAAATCAACCAAAATAAGGAATAGGCCCAAAGCCAGAAAATACTGGAACTTGTCGTCGTAATCGGCATAGGTTTGCGTTTCGAGCTCCGATTTTTCCATTTTATTGATTTCGTCAAACAGGTTGTTTAATCCTACCTGCGAGTTGTTTGCCCTGATATAGGCCCCTTTTCCGGCTTCGGCTATTTTTTGGAGCATTTGCTCGTCGAGTTTGGTAACGATATAATTTCCACTTTTGTCTTTTTTAAAGCTTTTTACCCCAATATTATTATCAGGAATTGGTCCACCTTCTGGCGAGCCCATTCCCAATGTATAAACGACAATGCCTTGTTTGGCCGCGTCGGTGGCTGCTCCAACTGCATCATCTTCATGATTTTCACCGTCGGTAATAACGATCATCGCTTTGTTACCAACAAAAGTGGGCGAGAACGATTTCATCCCCAATTCAATAGCTGCGCCAATGGCGGTTCCCTGTGTCGGAATCATTTGTGGGCTAATCGAATTCAAGAATAATTTTGCAGAAACATAGTCGGCAGTAATTGGCAATTGCGTGTAAGCCTCACCAGCAAAAATGATCAGGCCTATTTTATCGTTGTTCAGTTTGTCTACTAGTTGGGCGATAGCTCTTTTGGCTTTTTCCAGACGGTTTGGCTGAATGTCTTCAGAAAGCATACTGTTCGAAACATCAAGTGCGATGATCAATTCAATGCCTCTACGTTTTTCGGTTCTCAGCTTCGATCCAAACTGGGGCCGCGAAATGCCAATAATAATACTTGCCAAAGCCAGCATAAGTACTATAAATTTAATTATTGGGCGACCTCCGCTGACATTAGGCATCAGAAACGATAAAATATCTTTCCTGCCAAAAAGAGCCAGAGCTTTCTTTCGCTTCATCCGAAAATACCAAAACACTGCAACCAGTGCTGGTATTATCAACAGAAGGTAAATATATCCTGGATTTGCTAGTCTAAACATATCGAATTTAAAGTTTCAAGTTCAACGTCTAAAAAGTTCCAAGTTCCATGTGGTTATGGAATATTCCTGAAAATTGAAATTTTCAACAACAATCCTAAAATCAGCAATAAAGCTCCCGGGAAAGCATATTTCATGTATTCTTCTTCTTTTTTACTGAATTCGTGAACCTCCATTTTCGTTTTTTCCAATTTGTCTATTTCTTTATAAATTTCAGCAAGCTTGTTGTTGCTTGTTGCCCTAAAGTATTTCCCATCGGTTGTTTCCGCTATTTTCTGGAGGGTTGGTTCATCAATCTTTACCTCCATATCGCGAACCTGAACACCAAACGGGGTTTGTACCGGATAAGGAGCAGTTCCCATAGTTCCAACGCCCACCGTATAAACTCGAATTCCAAAGGTTTTTGCAAGCTCGGCAGCTGTAACCGGCGCTATTTCACCACGGTTGTTTTCACCGTCGGTCAACAGAATAATTACCCGGCTAATTGCATTACTTTCCTTGAGCCGCGATACTGCTGTTGCCAATCCGTTACCAATGGCAGTTCCATCTTCAATCATGCCGCTTTCAATATTCCTGAAAAGATTAATCACTGTTGCATGGTCGGTTGTCAGCGGGCATTGAGTAAAACTTTCTCCTGAAAATACAACAAGCCCAATTTTATCGTTCGGACGACCAGAAATAAATTGTGTAGCTACGTCTTTGGCAGCTTCCAATCGGTTTGGACGGAAGTCCATTGCTAGCATAGAACTTGAAATATCGAGTGCGATAACAATATCAATTCCTTCAGTAGTAACATTTTGCCAACTGTTCGACGATTGCGGACGAGCCAATGCCATGATCAGAAAAGACATGCTTGACAGAAAAATTACGAAAACGCTGTGCCTAAAATAATATTTCCAGCTTTTTGAGATGCGTGCAAACCCAAGGTTGGAGGAAAATTGCAGACTGGCGCCGAGTTTCTTTTGTCTCCAGATATACCAGGCTATTAAAGGTATAAACAGAAGAAACAAGTAGAAAAATTCCGGATTTTTATAAATCATACCGTTCATTTTATTCAATTATTGAACAACAACATCTTCTCCCGGAATGTCGTCTTTCGGCTTTTCAGGAGTTTTAATTTCTTCTTTCTTTGTTTGGTTAACAAAGAAATAGGCATTCATAAGTGTCAGGTTGTTGTCGTCGGGCAATGGCGTATATTTTGCAAATTTCACTAAGTCGGCCAGGCTTAAAACATGCTGTAATTGATCCAGTGTTTTTTCGTCCACCAAATCTCTTCTTGGCTTAAGCGTATTGATTGTTTCGCTCGAAGTTTGTTCCAAGGCCTGAATTTCGAACCGGTTTACGATATAGGTACGAATCGTATCAGAAATTTCAGAATAATACTGTTTTATTTTTTCCTGCTGCCAAAGTTTTTGAGCCTTAATGCGGTCGAGCTCGCGCAAGGCAATAATGTGTGCCGGTTCGGCAGGCTTTTCTGCTTTAACAAATAAAGGTTTGTTCTTCTTTTTCCAACGGATATAATAGAAAATGAAGAAAACCAAGGCTCCGATCAATATAACCCCTAAAATGTAAGGCATAACTTCTTTCAATGTAACAGGAGCTCCATAAACAGTTTTAATGTCAACCGGACCTTTAGTTGTGTCAATTTTCATGGTGTGAACCTGAAACATCAGTTCGCGTGTTGCAGTCGAATCGAGCACCTGTCCGTTTTTCATCCTGAAATAGAATGGCGGTATCTGGTGTTTACCGCTATCGAACGAAGTAATGTACAATGTTTGTGTCAGGCGCTGACGTGTTTTGTCGTCGAGTTTGAATGTGTCTATTTTCGAACGGTTGACCACCTCTACTTTTGAACTGAAAGTATCGGGCACCTGTGGAAACTGTACCTGGAGTGTTTTGGGCTTTTCAACTTCCAAAAGAAGTTTTAGCTGATCTCCAATGAGAATATGTGTTGAGTCGATACTTGCCTTAACGGTTACCTGCTGGGCTTTAAGTGAAATATTAACGCTTATAAACGCAACAAGTAAAATGGCATATAACAGTCTATACTTCATAAGAAATTTGTTTTATTCCCGTTTCTTAAAAAGGCTGATCAATGATTTTACATAGTCGTGACTGGTACTGATGCTCACGTAATCAACACGGCTTCGTTTAAACGTATTGTCTAGTTGCATCGATAGTCCGTTCCACCATTTTTTGTATGAATCTCTAACGGCTTTATCCGAGCTGTCGATCCAGTTATAGGCTCCTGTTTCGGCATCTTTCAGCTTAATCAGTCCAACATCGGGCAGTTCAGTTTCACGTTCGTCGTAAATACGCAAAGCAACCACATCGTGCCGGTTGTTGGCAATCGATAATGCGTTTTCCAACGTTTGGTCTTCCTGGATAAAGTCGGAAATGACAAAAGCCGTACAACGTTTTTTGATAGCATTGGTAAGGTAACGGATTGCGCCTGAAATATCAGTTCCCCGCGATTCAGGTTCAAAGTCAATCAATTCTGAGATGATGCGCAAAATGTGGCTTTTCCCCTTTTTAGGCGGAATGAACTTTTCGATTTTATCAGAAAAGAAGATTACTCCAATTTTATCGTTGTTTTGAATAGCCGAGAAAGCCAATGTCGCAGCAACTTCGGTAACAATGTTCTTCTTTAATTCTACCGACCCAAAGTTACGCGATCCACTCATGTCAATGAGCATTACTACGGTCAGTTCTCTTTCTTCTTCGAAAACTTTGACAAAAGGTTTGTTGTAGCGGGCGGTCACATTCCAGTCGATGCTTCGCACATCGTCGCCAAACTGGTATTCACGAACCTCGCTGAAAGCCATCCCACGTCCTTTAAAAGCACTGTGATACTGGCCAGCAAAGATGTTGCGGCTCAGCCCTCGCGTTTTTATCTCAATTTTCCGGACTCGTTTTATAAGTTCGCTTGTTTCCATCTATAAAATTCCAAGTTTCAAGTTCCAGATTCCAAAAAATGGTAGTCATTGTTAGTCATTCGGTAGTCATTGGTGGTCATTTATTGTAAAAGCAATTAAATGACGTGAAACAACTGACTTGTAATGACGCGAAGCTAATAACCTTTCGGCTATGGAACTTCTACTGAATTAAGTATTTCTGCAATGATTTCTTCAGTTGTAATGTTGTTGGCCTCGGCTTCGTAGCTTAATCCAATACGATGACGCATTACGTCGGGACAAACAGCGCGAATGTCTTCAGGAATGACATAGCCACGACGTTTGATGAAGGCATAAGCCTTGGCTGCCTGTGCCAGGCTGATACTTGCACGCGGCGAACCTCCATAAGCAATCATGTCGGCATATTTATCGAGTTTATAAGCTTTCGGGTCGCGGGTTGCATACACGATGTCGACAATGTATTTCTGGATTTTTTCGTCCATGTACACATCTTTCACCACATCGCGTGCTTTCATAATATCAGCAGGTCTCATCACTTTCGAAGCTGTAGGGAAAGTTTTCAGAAGATTTTGCTGGATAATGAGTTTTTCTTCTTCCTTGGTTGGGTAGCTAATTACCACTTTCAGCATAAAACGGTCGACCTGAGCTTCGGGAAGCGGATATGTCCCTTCCTGTTCAATCGGGTTCTGTGTAGCCATTACAAGGAATGGTTCTTCGAGTTTATAGGTGTTTTCGCCAATGGTAATCTGGCGTTCCTGCATGGCTTCGAGCAATGCCGACTGCACTTTGGCGGGTGCACGGTTAATTTCATCGGCCAGAACGAAGTTCGTAAATATTGGGCCTTTTTTAACTACAAATTCTTCCTTTTTCTGACTGTAAATCATTGTGCCCAAAAGGTCGGCAGGCAAAAGGTCGGGCGTGAATTGGATGCGGGCAAATTTAGCATCAATACTGGTTGCCAGCGTGTTGATAGCGAGTGTTTTTGCCAATCCGGGAACACCTTCCAGAAGGATATGTCCACCTGAAAGAAGTCCGACCAAAAGACTCTCAACCAAATGTTTCTGACCTACAATCACCTTGTTCATTTCCATACTGATAATGTCGACAAATGAACTCTCTCTTTGGATTCTTTCGTTTAATTCACGGATGTCAATTGCTTGGTTCATATTTTGTTCTGATAAATGTTTTTTATTTTGTTTTTTCGAGACACGAAAATAAATCATACATGCCTGAAAATGGGCTAATTTTAGTTAAATTTTGTTAAGCTTTTGCCCCATAAAAAGGCCGGTGAAATTAATAAATTCATCACTATTAACAGAATATGTTGTAGCTTTTTTAATTTTGCTCAAAATTAAATCATTGGCACAAAGGTATTTTATAGAACTGGCTTATAGAGGTACCAACTTTCATGGCTGGCAATTTCAGCCCAATGCGGCTTCTGTACAGGAATGTCTTGAGAAAGCATTATCGGCTATCACCCGCGAGAAAATTGCAGTGACAGGCGCAGGACGTACTGATACCGGAGTTCATGCCAGCTACTATGTGGCGCATTTCGATTCGGGAAAGCAAAACCTCGATTCTCGTGATTTTGTGTATAAACTGAATAGTTTTTTGGGCGATGATATTGTTATTTTCAAAGTTACCAAGGTTTCTTCGGAAGCTCATGCCCGGTTCGATGCTGTTTCCAGAACTTACCAGTATCATCTGAATTTACTGAAAGACCCGTTTGCACTGGAAACTTCGTGGCATTTTTTCCGTCCGCTGGACTTGGTGCAAATGAATGCCGCCTGCCATATTTTATTTGAATATATTGACTTTACCAGTTTTAGTAAGTTACACACCGATGTGAAAACCAATAATTGCAAAGTATATTTAGCGGAGTGGTCGCAAAACGGGAATAGCATTGTGTTTACAGTGAAAGCTGATCGTTTTTTGCGAAACATGGTTAGGGCGCTGGTGGGTACTTTTATCGAAGTTGGTTTGGGCAAACTAGATTTGGCTGGGTTTAGACAAGTGATCGAGCAGAAGGACAGGGGAGCGGCAGGCACCTCAGTTCCGGCGCATGGTTTGTTTTTAACCGATATTGAATACCCGGAGACGATCTTCATGAGGACTATATAGCAATAGCTCCTTTCTGTTTGCTTCGGTCGCGTGGGGTTTACACTTCAGCAATACTTTTTACTCTTTATTTTACTTCGTCGGTTAATTTGGACGATAGCGTTTTTAATTCGCTGTATGTCATGTTTAGTAAGGTTTTCTTTATATCGATGGTTGGTGATTCTCCATGTTTAAGCTTTGTTATAGGATGATCGTCGGCAATAATTTCATTCTTGTTCGGATACCACTCCAGTAAGTCGTTTGGTTCGCACTTTAATATCACACAAAGCTTTTCGATGTGGTCTAACCTGAAAGTTTTTGTTTTACTATTTAAAAGTGAATGGGCTGAATGCGGGGTAAACCCGGCTTTTACCAAAAAGGTATAGGGACGTTCAATTCCGTGAACCTTGAATATTGGATTAAGGTTAAGTGCCAGCATGTTATTTTTGTTAAAAATAGAATATATAGTGGTAAAAACCAAAAGTACTAAAATAAAAGTACAAAATATAATGTAATAATCTATAGTTACTATTAAAAATAGCTAATCGAATTTTATAATAGCTAAAATAATATTTTTATTTTCTGAATTGACTATGTAAATATCTAAATTGACCATCTCCCGGAAATTGGATTGGTCAAGTTCTACAATCCGGTCATATCGGGGGTTTAAAGATTTTT